>JAFDZG010000187.1 GCA_018267065.1 Bacteroidota bacterium | reverse complement strand
GCCGAGGTGCAGGCGATCACGTCATTACCGGCAGTGATGCTCGGCAGTGCATTCACGGTGAGCGTTACACCGTCCGAGGCGGCTACGCATGCACCGTCGGTGATCGTGGTCATCGTTAGCTGTACGGTGCCCGCCGCAATGTCCGCCGCGCTCAGCGTGTAGGTGGCGTTGGGGTTGGTGGTGTTGCTGAAGCTGCCGGAACCACTGGTGGTCCAGGTAATGCCTGTGGCACCGCCGCTGTAGTTGCCGCCGAGTTGGGCGATCGGCGCGTTGGCGCAGAGGGCCTGGTCTTCACCGGCATACGCATAGCTCGCGTTGCCGAAGGTCAACGTCATCTGGTCGCTGCCGCTGGGGCAGGTGCCGGTATTGGTGGCGGTGAAGGTGAGCACCACGGCTCCGTTGGCCACGTCAGCCGCGGAGAAGTAGTACTGGGCGTTCAGCACATCAGCACTTGGTTGGAAGGTTCCCGTACCCGTGGTGCTCCACGTTCCGGAAGGTGAACCGTTCTGGATGCTGCCCTGCAAGTTGGCATGGTCGCTGGCCACGCACACGCTCTGGTCCGGACCGGCGCTCACAATGATGCCGTCGGTGAGGTAGATCGTCATGTTGTCGGTCACCGGCGCGCAGTTGCCGTTGTTCAGCGAGCTGAGCGTGAAGGTGATCTGTCCCGCAGCCACGTCCGCCGGGCTGGCGGTGTAGGTCGTGTTCAGCGAACCCGCATTGGCGATGGTGCCGGTGCCGGTGGTGCTCCACTGGCCCACGGTGGTGATGCCGGAGACCACACCGCTGAGGCCGAAGACGGTCACCTGGTCGCAGTAGGTTTGATCCGCACCAGCGTTCACGTATGGCGCCGGGGTCAGCGTCAGGGTCATCGCATCGCTGGCGTTGTTGCAGGTGTTCACCGCGTTCAGGGTCAAGGTCAATGTGCCGATGGCCGTGTCGATGGCGCTGGGCACATAAGTGGGCGTGAGCACCGCATTGCTGGGATAGAAGGACCCCGTGCCGCTGGTGGTCCACTGCACCTGGGTGGCATCGCCGCTCAGGGTGCCGGTGAGCTGCACCGAGGCGTTGTTGGCACAGAAGCTCAGGTCCGCCCCTGCGTTCACCGTTCCGGAAGGTTGGATGGTGATGTGGACGGTATCCACGTCAGCCGTGCAGGCGCCGGTGTTTGTAGCGGTGAGCACCAGGTCCACGCCTTGTGCGAGGGAATCCTGTGCACTGGCTTGGTAGATGTTGGAAAGTGCGTTGGTCGCGTTGGCGAAGCTGCCCGTGCCGAGCGTGCTCCACACGCCGGTGCTGGAAGCGCCGCCCACGCTGCCATTGATCACCACATTGAGGTTGCCGAAGCACACGGTCTGGTCAGCACCGGCATTCGCGGTGGAGACCGGCACGATGGCCACGTTCATTTGGTCCATGGCGTTGTCGCAACTGTTCACGCTCCAAGTGAAGGTGAGGTTGCCCAGCACGGCATCGCCCGGTGCCACTTGGTACACGGCATTGGCATCGTTGGCGTTTGGCGTGAAGCTGCCCGCACCGGTGGTGGTCCATGTACCTTGGGTGGCGTTGCCTTGGATGGTACCTGCCAGTTGCACGGTGGCCGTGCTGGCGCAGATGCTCTGGTCAGGGCCGGCGTTGGCAACCGCGTTCGGCAGGATGGTCAAGGTCATCATGTCGCTCACCACGCTGCACAGGCCGTAGTTGGTTGCGGTGAGGGTAAGGTTCACGGTGCCGTTGAGCGAATCCAGCGAGCTGGCCATGTAGGTGGCATTGAGCGCGTTGGCATCGGGGAAGAAGCTGCCGGTACCGGTGGTGGTCCAAGTGCCGGTGGTCGCACCGCCTTGCACGGTACCCGCCAAGGGTACGTTGAGCGCGCTGGAGCAGGTGGTGATGTCCGCACCGGCATTCACCACCGGTGAAGGCGTTACGGTGATCGTCATCTGATCGGCCACGGCCAAGCAGTTGCCGTTGCCGGTGGTGGTGAGTGTCAGCGTCACGGAACCGGTTTGCAGTTCAAACGGGGTCAGTGTGTATTGTGCCGTGGCGCTTTGGGCGTTCGGCGCATAGCTGCCCAAGCCACCGCTCCACTGCACGCCGCTGGCCACGGTGCTGGCGCCGTTCAGCGATACCACCGGGTTGTTGTAGCACACGCTCAGGTCGCTGCCCGCGTTCACCGTGGGTGCAGGTGTGAAGGTGACGTGCACCGTGTCCCGCACCGCAATGCAGTTGCCGTTGCCGGTGCTGGTGAGGTAGAGGTCCATGCCGCCCGAGGCGATCTCGGTGGCCGTGGGCGTGTACACCGGGCTGAGCACGTTGGCCGAGGGGGCGAAGCTGCCGCTGCCGCCGGTCCAGGTACCGCCACTGGCGTTGTCCACGTTGCCGGTGAGCTGCACCGCCGGATTGTTGGCGCAGATCTGCAGGTCAACTCCCGCGTTCACCACCGGTGCATCCGTGAAGTTGATGGTCACCTGGTCCGTGACCGCGGCGCAGTACAGCGTGCCCGTGGAGGTGAGGGTGAAGGTCACCGATCCGGAGGCGATCTCCGCTGCCGTGGGTGTGTACTGCACGGCCAATGAGGTGTTGCTGGGGAAGTAGTTGCCCGCACCACCGGTCCACTGGCCGCCCGGGGCATTGCCCACGAAGCCGTTCAGCTGGAAGTTGGGGTTGTTGGCGCAAATGCTCTGGTCCGGACCGGCGTTCACCACGGGCACGGGGTCCACGATGATCACCAGGCTGTCCTTCACCGCCGTGCAATTACCGTTGCCGGTGCTGGTGAGCACAAGGTTGATCTGGCCTGCCGCCAATTCGAGCGCGGTGGGCGTGTAGATGCCGTTCAGGGCTTGGGCGTTGGGCGCAAAGCTGCCCGCACCGCCGCTCCAGGTACCGCCGGTGGCCACGGTCACACTGCCGTTCAGGTTCACGGCGGCATTGTTGGCGCACACGTGGGCATCCAGGCCCGCGTTCACGGTGGGTGCCGGCGTGAAGCTCAGCAATACGGAGTCGCGTGAGGAGAGGCAGCCGCCGTTGCCGGTGCTGGTGAGGTAGAGCCACACACTGCCGGCCGTCACTTCAGCGGCACTGGCGGTGTACACCGCGTTCAGCGTGTTGGCATTGGGGCTGTAGCTGCCTGCACCGCCGGTCCATGCACCGCCGGTGGCATTGGTCACCACCCCGGCCAGTTGTGCGGCCACGTTGTTGGCGCACAGGGTTTGCGCGGGGCCGGCTTCCACGATGGGCGCAGCGGTGATGGTGATGGTCACCTGGTCGCTCACCGCGTTGCAAAGGCCGTTGCCCGTGCTGGTAAGCGTTACCGTGGCCGTGCCCGCAAGCACCTCCGCTGCGGAAGGCGTGTAGATGGGGCTGAGGCTGTTCGGGTTGGAGAAGGTGCCTGCACCGCTCCAAACACCGCCAGCGGCATACTGCACCGAGCCGGTGAGCTGCACAGCCGGATTGTTGGCGCAGGATTGCACGGGCAGTCCCGCATCCACCACCGGTGCCGGGGTGATGGTCAATACCATTTGGTCGCTCACGGGGCTGCATGTGCCATTGCCCACGGTGGTGAGCGTAAGTGTTACGGTGCCTGCGGCGATCTCCGCGGCCGTGGGCGTGTAGACGGCATTGAGCACGCCGCTGTTGGGGTTGTATGAACCGGCACCGCCGCTCCACAGGCCGCCAGTGGCCACGGTCACGCTGCCGTTCAGTTGGAAGGTGGCGTTGTTGGCGCAGATGCTCGCATCGGCACCGGCATTGGCGGTGGGGGCCGGGGTGAAGGTGAAGCCCACGTTGTCGCTCACCGCCGTGCAACCGTTGTTGCCGGTGGTGGTGAGCGTAAGCGTGGCGCTGCCTGCGGCGATCTCACCCAGTGAGGGCGTGTACACCGCATTGAGCGCGTTGGCATCCGGGCTGAAGGTGCCGCCACCGCCGCTCCAGGTGCCGCCGTTGGCAATGGTCACCCCGCCGTTGAGCTGGATCGCCGCGTTGTTGGCGCAATACACGCCGTCACTTCCTGCATTGGCCGTGGGCGATGCGGTGAAGGTGATCAGCACTTGGTCGCTCACCGGTACGCAGTTGCCGTTGCCGATGGTGGTCAGGGTCAATGTCAGCGTGCCTGCTGCAATTTCAGCGGCCGTGGGCGTATAGATCGCGTTCAGCGAGGCGATGGAAGGACTGTAGGTGCCCGCACCGCCGCTCCACTGGCCGCCACCGGCGCCGTTCACGGCACCGCCAAGCTGCACTTGCGGGTTGTTCGAGCAAACGAACAAGTCGTTGCCGGCATCCGCCACGGGAGAGGCGATGATCGTGATCGTCATCGGGTCGCTCACGGCGTTGCACAGGCCGTTGCCGGTGGTGGTGAGCGTGAGCGTTGCGGTGCCCAATGCCACTTCCGCCGGGCTGGGCACGTAGGTGGCATTCAACGTGTTCGCGTTCGGCGTGAAGGTTCCGCCGCCGCCGCTCCAGGTGCCGCCGTTGGCGATGGTCACCGCACCGTTCAGGATCACGGTGGGGTCGTTGGCGCAGACGGTGCGGTCCGTCCCAGCGTTCACCGTGGGGCTTTGCGAGAAGTAGATGGTCATGTCATCGCTCATGGGCAGGCAGCTGCCATTGCCGGTGCTGGTCAGCGTCAAGGTCACCGAGCCGTTGGCCAGTTCGGTGGCACTGGGCGTGTATACCGCGTTGAGCGCATTGATGCTCGGTGAGAAGCCGCCCGTGCCGCCGCTCCAGGTGCCGCCGGTGGCATTGGCCACGGATCCGGCCAACTGCACGGCCGCGTTATTGGAGCAAACGGTTTGGTCGATGCCCGCATTCACCACGGGGGCCGGGGCGATCGCGATGATCATTTGGTCGCTCACCGCATTGCAGGTGCCGTTGCCCGTGCTGGTCAGCGTGAGCGTGACGGTGCCTGCGGCCACCTCGCCCAGCGTGGGCGTGTAGGTGGCGTTCAGGTTGTTGTTGCTTGGGTTGAAGATGCCCGATCCACCGCTCCACACGCCGCCCGTGGCGTTGTTCACCACACCGGCCAGTTGGGCCGTGGGCTGGTTGGCGCAGGTGGTGAGGTTCGCGCCGGCGTTCACCACGGGTGCGGGGGTGATGGTGATCACCACCTGGTCGCTCACCGGATTGCTGTTGCCGTTGCCCACGGTGGTGAGCGTGAGGGTCACCGAGCCGTTGGCGATCTCGGCCGCAGAGGGCGTGTAGGTGGTGTTGAGCGAGGTGTTGTTCGGGTTGTACGAACCGGTGCCGCCGCTCCAAATACCGCCGGTGGCGATGGTCACGCTGCCGCTCAGCACTGCACTGGCGTTGTTGGCACAGATGCTCTGGTCAGCACCGGCATTGGCCGTGGGCGCATCCGTGAAGGTGATGGTCATCTGGTCCGTGGCGGGCGCGCAGCTGCCGTTGCCCGTAGTGGTCATCGTCAGCGTCACGAAGCCCGCTGCGATCTCGCCTGCGGTGGGCGTGTACACGGCGTTGGCCGTGGTGTTGTTGGGGTTGTAGGTGCCAGCACCACCGCTCCAGCTGATGCCCGTGGCAATGCTCCAGGAGCCGTTCAGTGTGGTGGCGGGGTTGTTTTCGCTCACGCTCTGGTCAGCTCCGGCATTCGCCGTGGGTGCAACCGTGTAGTTGATCTCCACCTGGTCGCTCACGGCGGCGCAGTTGCCGTTGCCGGTGGTGGTGGCGATCAAGGTCACCGAGCCGTTGGCCACTTCAATGGGCGAAGGGGAATAGGTGATGTTCTGTGCGGTGCTGCCCGGGCTGTACAGGCCGGTGCCACCGCTCCACTGCACGCCGGTGGACACAGTGATGGCCGCGTTGAGCGTGGCGGTGCCGTTGTTGCCGCACAGTGTCTGGTCCACACCGGCATTCACCGTGGGCGCAGGGGTGATGGTGAAGGTCACCTGGTCGGTCACCGGATTGCACAGGCCGTTGCCGGCACTGGTGAGGGTGAGCGTCACGCTGCCGTTGGCGATCTCCGCTGCGGTGGGCGTGTACGTGGCGTTGAGGGTGATGCTGTTCGGGCTGTAGGAGCCGTTTCCGCCGCTCCACACGCCGCCCGCTGCGCCGGTCACCGTGCCGCCAAGGGCGATGGCGGGGCTGTTGGCGCACACGCTACCGTCCACACCGGCGTTCACGATCGGGGCCGGGGTGTAGAAGATGGTCTTGCTGTCCACGGCCGGTGTGCAGTTGCCGTTGCCTGTGGTGGTGAGCGTGAGGGTCACTTGGCCCGCGGCAATGTCCGCTGCGCTGGGCGAATAAGTGGCGTTGAGCGTGTTGGCATTCGGGGTATAGGTGCCCGATCCGCCGCTCCAGGTGCCGCCGGTGGCGATCACCACGCTGCCGCCCAAGGCCACGGCGCCGTTGTTGGCGCATACGGTGACGTCAGCACCGGCATTGGCCGTCGGCGCATCGGTGAAGGTGAGCAGCACCTGGTCCGTAACGGCGTTGCAGAGGCCGTTGCCGGTGGTGGTGAGCGTGAGCGTCAGGGTGCCGTTGGCGATCTCCGCCCCCGTGGGCGTGTAGATCGCGCTCATGTTGGTGGTGCTCGGGTCGAAGCTGCCGTTGCCGCCGCTCCACACGCCGCCCGTGGCCACGGTGAAGGCACCCGCCAGGGTGGTCACCGGGTTGTTGGCGCAAAGCGTGCGGTCCGCGCCGGCATTGGCCGTGGGTGCGGGGGTGATGCTGTAGGTCACCTGGTCGGTAACGGCGCTGCAATTGCCGTTGCCCACGGTGGTGAGCGTCAAGGTGACGCTGCCAGCCGTGCGCTCAGCCTCGCTCGGCGTGTAGGTGGCGTTGAGCGTATTGGCATTGGGGCTGTAGGTACCGGTACCGCCGCTCCAGGTGCCGCCGGAGGCACCGTTCACCGCGCCCGCCAAGGTGATGGCCGCGTTGTTGGCGCATACGGTGCCGTTCAGGCCGGCATCCACGGTGGGCGCCGGGGTGAAGGTGATCACCTTGCTGTCCGCCACCTGGCCGCAGTTGCCGTTGCCGGTGGTGGTGAGTGTGAGCGTCAGGGTGCCTGCGGCCAGTTCCGCCGGGGTGGGCGTGTAGGTCGCGTTCAAGGTGGTGTTGTTCGGGGTGAAGGATCCCAGGCCGCCGCTCCACACACCTCCGGTGGCCACGGTCACGCTGCCGTTCAGGGCCACGTTGGCGTTGTTCACGCACACGCTGGCATCCGCGCCGGCATTGGCCGTGGGTGCAGGGGTGAAGGCCAGCACCACGTTGTCGCTTACCGCCGTGCAGTTGTTGTTGCCGGTGGTGGTCAGCGTCAGCGTCACCGAACCATTGGCGATCTCGGTGGCCGTTGGCGTGTAGCTGGCATTGAGGTTGTTCGCGCTGGGGCTGAAGGTGCCCGCGCCACCGCTCCACACCACGCCGGTGGCCACGGTGAATCCGCCCGAGAGGTTGGCTACTGCGTTGTTGGCGCAGAGGCTTTGGTCAGCGCCGGCGTTCACGGTGGGCGCCGGGGTGATGGTGAAGGTCACCGCGTCGCTCACGGCATTGCACAGGCCGTTGCCGGCACTGGTCAGCGTGAGGGTCACGGTGCCTGCGGTGCGCTCGGCGGCCGTGGGCGTGTACACCGCGGTGAGCGTGGTGTTGTTGGGGCTGTATGTGCCCGCACCGCCGCTCCAGATGCCGCCGGTGGCACCGGTGACACTGCCCGCCAGGGTGATCGCCGCATTGTTGGCGCACACGGTTCCGTCTGCTCCCGCGTTCACGATCGGTGCCGGGGTGAAGGTGGCCAGTTTGCTGTCGCTCACCACGGCGCAGTTGCCGTTGCCGGTGCTGGTGAGCGTAAGTGTCAAGGTGCCGCCGGCCAGTTCCGCCGGGGTGGGCGTGTAGGTGGCGTTGAGGGTGGTGTTGTTCGGGGTGAAGGATCCCGCGCCGCCGCTCCACACGCCGCCCGTGGCCACGGAAACGCTGCCGTTCAGGGCCACGGCTGCATTGTTGGCGCACACGGTGGCGTCCGCACCGGCATTCACCGTGGGCGATGGCGTGAAGCTCAGCATCACGTTGTCCGCTACGGCATTGCAGTTGTTGTTGCCGGTGGTGGTCAGCGTCAAGGTCACGCTGCCGTTGGCGATCTCGGTGGCCGTGGGCGTGTAGGTGGCCCCCACGTAGTTGGCGCTGGGGTTGTATGTGCCGTTGCCGCCGCTCCAGGTGGCGCCGGTGGCCACGGTGAAGCT
>JAFDZG010000186.1 GCA_018267065.1 Bacteroidota bacterium | reverse complement strand
TGCACAGCAGCCGATTTGATCCCGCAGCCACTGCCGCCCTGGGATTGCTCGCTTGCGCAGAAAGCCGGCGGGATCTGCTGGGCGGTGCAAGCGGGGCCTTGTTCGACCGGATCACCACACGGGTGGAACCATTGTACGGGATACAGGCCGGAAGTGGCTCCGTTATTGAAGATGGCCCTTTGGCAAATGCCTTTGAACAGGCTTTGGTGCTCAAGGCTACGGAAGATGGGATCCTCCGGCTGGCAGGGCGCCTGCGGGAGGACAGCGCCTTCTGGGCCGGGCGATTTGCAGCCATTGATTCGGCCGCGGTGCCCGTACTGGCGCGGGGGCGCAACATTGGCTTGGTACAGGCCGAAGTGGACCACCGCCGCACCGCGTTCATGCAGCGGCTCTTCCATCCACAGCCCGGAAGTTTCATCGGCACTTCGGTGGAGCCGCAGCTTCCGGCAGCGGTGGGGCTGGATCCCTGGCTCACCCCGTTCCGCACGCAAAAGGACACGCTCCGGTTCGTGCGCGGCAAGTACAACATCGACCACGACCTTGTGATCCCCAAAGGAATGGCGGTAGTGCTGGAAAAAGGCACGCGCTGGTTCATGGCGCCGGGGGTTAGCGTGGTGGTGCAGGGCGAGCTGCACATGCGCGGCACGGACCTGAACCCGGTGTTCATCCGCCCGCAGAGCGACACCGCAGCTTATGGAGCTGTAGCGGTGAACGGAACAGGAGCTACGCGCGTCCGGATCCGCGGACTGCGCATGAGCGGCGGGAGCGGACATGCCTGGAACGGCATCCAATTCGGCGGCATGCTCAGCTTTCACCTGGCTGATGTGGGCATGGAACGCTGCGATATCAACGGTTCCTCCGGTGAAGCCTCGGTGAGCGTCCGCAGGGGAAAGCTTACCATGGGCGACTGCCGGATCACGGATGCGGCGAACACGGCATTGGACCTTGCTGAGTGCAGGGCCCAGGTGGATGGAAGCAGTTTCGCGGTAACCACCGGAGCCCGATCGGGGCAAGGCATCAGGGCCGTGGGATGCAGGATGATCGTGCGGGGATGTTCATTTGCCGATCTGCCCGGCACTGCCTTCGGCGCGGACAGGCGGAGCACGGTGCTTTGCGCGGGCGACCAATTCACGGGCAATGGCGTGGCCGTGGACATGGCGGACGGTTCCTTGGTACACATGGACGGATGTGATCTTTCCGGCAATGCGAAAGTGTTCGTGCTGCGCCGCAAGCAACCCGTATTGGGCGGCGCGGTGCTGAAGCTGTACGCCAACACCTTCGCCGGGAATACGGTGGAACGGGATGTTGATCCGTTCAGCAAGGTGGAAAGCGGCGCCACGCTTGATCCGCGCGTGGCAAAGGAGGTCCTTGACAAGCACTGACCGGGGCCGATCACTGCAGCGGATCCCCGTTCCCGTCCGTGGTGAGCACCTCGCTCATGTGGTTGAGCCAAGGGCGCAAGGTCTTGAAGCTCTTGTCCACCTCATTCACGAAACCTTCCGACAACACTTCTTTGTCCGTGAACGCGCGGTGGAAGATGAACTGCGTATGCCGCAGCAGCCCGATGGCCGGGTGGTCCTTGGGGAAATCGCGCGGGGCGGTCTTTAGCTGGCGGCCCCCCAGGTCGCCCCAGGTTTTACGCAGCGGTGCGGCCTTCAGCAGCTTGTTCCAGGTTGCATGGTCGTACAGGATGTCCATGCGGATGCGGTGCAGGTCCTCCTTCTCAGGCTCGTAGAAGCCGCAGCCCAGGAAGCAGTTGCCCGGCTCGATGTGGAAGTAGTAGCCGCCGCGCAACGCGGGCTTCATGCGCTCCAGATAGCCCGCCAGCCAGGTCTTGTACGGCGGTCGGTCCTTGTGGAAGCGTTGGTCGGTGTAGATACGGAAGAGCGCCTTCTTTCCGTTCTCCGTGGAGATCCGGTCGTGGCGGTTCATGCGTTCGATCAGCACATCACTGAAGGCTTGCAGATTGGCCGCGGCCCCTTGGTATCGTGGTTTGTGTTTCTCGAACCAATCGCGGTTGTTGTGCTTGGCCAAGCTGGAAAGAAAGCTCAACGTATCCTGTTGAATGGTGGAAGAGTTGTTTGCCATGGCGCGGACGAAGGTAGCCGCCCGCTTGCTGCATGTGCATTGCGGAAAGGGTACCTTCGCCGGCTGATCAAGCAAAGTTCATGACCACTACGCCGAAATGCCCCGAATGCCGTTCCGCCATCACCTATCCCACCGGCCAGTCGCTGATGTGCGCCGAATGCGGCCATGAGTGGAACCCGGATGAAGTGGCTGCGGAAGAAGATGGCTTGGTGGTGAAGGATGCCAACGGCAATGTGCTCAAGGACGGCGACGATGTGGTGATGATCAAGGACCTGCAGGTGAAGGGCGCGCCCAAAGCGTTGAAGGCGGGTACCAAGGTGCGCGGCATCAAGCTGGTGGATGGCGACCACAACATCGATTGCCGGATCGACGGTTTCGGCGCGATGGCCTTGAAGAGCGAATTCGTGAAGAAAGCGTAGGGAACGACGGCCTGTGCTGCGCGCACCCGTCAATCAGGTCATTTGCCCGCAGGCGCTTGCCGCCACTGGTCCACCCAGTCGCTGTTCACGTTGGGGTCGTAGTTCGGGTCGTTGGTGCCGAAGTACTGGCCGTCGCTGTTCATCCAGTATTGGTCGTAACCGCTCTGGATTTTGCCCTGCTCGCCGGTGTAGGGATTGATGGCGTCCTGCTCCCCGCGTATGCCGTTGATGGTGGCGTTCTGCATGCGGTCCATGCTGTTCATGCGGTCTTGGTAGGCGCCCATGCTGGCATCATTGATGGCTCCCCAGGTCTCCCTGTGCGTCTGTTGTTGTGCATCGAAGGTGGCCTGGTTGGCCTGCATGCGCTGGTTATGCGCGGCCCAGCTCCTTTGCGCCTGCTGCTGCTCGCCGCCTGCGTAGGCCGCGAAGTAGGCGGGGTTGTACCGCAGGCTGGAATAGGCCGCCACCAAGGCCTGCTTTTCCGTGTCGAACCGAGCCGCCGGTGCATTCAACCGCGTGAGGTAGTAGCTCCACTTCACCATATCGGGGCTTTGGAAAGAGGACCAATGCATCATGAGCGCCACGCGCTCATCGCCTTTGCGCCATTCGCTGAGGTTGGACAGGCAGGTCTTCCGCACCTGGTCCACGGAGTAAAGTCCGTCCAATCCGCGTTGTTCAGCTTGCGCCACGGCGGGCAGGTCCTGCTGGCCCGTCAGTTCGAAACCGATCTGGCGCATGCGGGGCACCAGGTCCTGGACCACCAGTTGCGCCGGAGGCGTGGGTTGCCTCAGGCTGCCTCCGGCCTGTTGGTAAAATTGCGCCATCTGGCCGTTGCCGTACATGAAGCTGCCGCCTTTTACATCAAACACTTTCAAGTCGGCCTCATCCACTTGCCAGGAACCGGACGGATTGGTCTTCACGTTCCAGCGGGCAGGCACTTGAAGTTGCGCCAAGGCAATGCCGGGGTAACTGCTGGGCACGGTGAGGGTCCGCATGCTGCCCTGATCCTGCATGGGTTGCTGCTGGCCGATTGAAGCGGGTTCCTGCGAATCTTGTGTGTTGTAGCCCTCTGCGTCCCCGCTGTAGGCGGCCGGGCCGGCGGGTGCCCCGTAATTCTTGCCCGTGATCTGGGCCACCTGGGCCTGTAGATCATTGAAAGCCGGATCACTGGCCGCTTGGGTGTCTGGGGCATC
>JAFDZG010000185.1 GCA_018267065.1 Bacteroidota bacterium | reverse complement strand
CGCTTTTGCCAATGCCGTGCCAAAACCAGGGAATGCCCGCCATTACTGGGATACCAGCGGGTCGCCCCCGTCGGTCAGCTTGCTGGAACAGCAAAGCACCCGGCAGCGCCGTACTTTCGCGGCGATGCATCACGGCACCTACCTCGTTGGGGTGGCAGGAGGCAGCGGATCGGGGAAAACCACCTTGGTGCGCGCCCTCCGCAACCAGCTTCCGCCCGGCAGCGTGTCCTTGGTCTCACTGGACGACTACTACTTGCCCTTGGACCGGCAGCAGCGCGATGCCAACGGGAAAGTGAACTTCGACCTTCCCGGTGCATTTGACATGGCCTTGTTGTACGAGGACCTGCAGAGCTTGACGCAAGGGGAACCCGTGTACCGGCAGGAATACCACTACGAAATGGATACCGAGCCGAGGTGGATGGAGATCCGCCCCGCACCGGTGGTCCTGGTGGAGGGCCTTTTCCTGCTGCAGGACGAAGCGTTGCGCAACTTGTTTGACCTGAAGGTGTACGTGGAAGCGTGCGAGGATGTGCAGTTGCAACGGCGCATTGCGCGCGATGGCCGTGAGCGCAGCTATTCCAAGGAACAGGTGCTGTACCAGTGGGAAAACCATGTGATGCCCGCCTATCGGGAACACCTG
Organism: Bacteroidota bacterium; assembly: GCA_018267065.1. Taxonomy (GTDB): domain Bacteria; phylum Bacteroidota; class Bacteroidia; order Flavobacteriales_F; family PHOS-HE28; genus PHOS-HE28. The sequence continues at coordinate 5,365 of JAFDZG010000185.1, read as the reverse complement.
CTACCGTACCGCAAGCACTGCGACATCCACGTGGTGAACGAATCGCGGTTTGAGCGCGGATTGCACGTGTTGCGCGACCATTTGGCCCAGCACGCGGGCGTAGCCGTGCCGTTGGGCGAATCCCTTTGAGGCCTGCGGGTTCCGGAGAAGGAGCCTGTTACACGGATCAATCGGCATAGAGCCCGTTCTGGCGGATGTAGGCCAGCACCTTGGGGTCCAGGAGGCCGTCCACCGGTTTCCAGCTGCGCAGCCGCACCCGGATGCCCGTGGAGGAAACCGGCGTTTGCGGCGCGTCCGGCAGGAGCGTTACGGAGGGGTGGTAAAGCAGGTCCGCCTGTGCCAGGTGCTCCTCAAGACCGGGACGGGGGTACACCAGCACGTGCGTTTTATCAAGCATGGAAGCCACATCCTTCCATTGGTGAAGCGAGGCGAGGTTGTCGCTGCCGATGATCAGGAAGAACTCATGCTGCGGCCACCGTCCGCGCATGAAGGCAAGCGTATCGGCGGTGTAGTTGGGCTTGGGCATGTCCAGCTCCAGCCCGCTGGCGCTGAGGCCCTCGATGCCCTGTACGGCCAAATGGGCCATGGCCAAGCGGTGCTTTTCCGGGCTGAGCTTGCGGTCCTGCTTGAAGGGGTTCTGCGGGGTGACCACCAGCCATACCTGGTCCAGTCCCCGGCGTTCCAACATGTACTTGGCCAGTTGCACATGGCCCAGGTGCGGGGGATCAAAGGATCCGAACAGGCAACCGATCTTCATGGGGCCAGAAAAGCGCGCACGGTTTCGTATGCCTCCTCGCAGGCCAGGTGCATGTCGTCGTTGATCACCACGTGGTCGTATTTCACGGTGTAGGAGAGTTCATAGGCCGCCTTGTCCACCCGTACCCGCAATGTTTCCGGGGTCTCGGTGCCACGCAACAGCAAACGCTGTTCCAATGCTTCAATGGTCGGCGGCGAAACGAAAATGGAAAGGGCGCTGTCGCCGAAGATCTCCTTCAGCCTTACGCCTCCCACCACATCCACATCGAAGATGGGGTGCCGCCCTTCCTGCCAAATACGCTCGATCTCGCTGCGCAGCGTGCCGTAGAAGCGGCCCGGGTACACCTCTTCCCACTCCACGAACGCATCTGCGGCAATGCGGTTGCGGAACTCATCGGCGGTGATGAAGAAGTAATCATGCCCATCACGCTCCTGTTCACGCTTGGGCCTGCTGGTGGCGCTGATGGAGAAATCCAGGCCCAGCCCCCGGCCCAGCAGGTGCCGCACAATGGTCGTTTTGCCCGCGCCGGAGGGGGCGGAGACGATGATGCACTTGCCTTTTCCAGCAGGGACGGACATCAGAGCACGTTGAGCACTTGTTCCTTGATCTTCTCCAGCTCGTCCTTCATCAGCACCACGGTGCGCTGCATGTCGGCATCGTTGCTTTTGGAGCCGAGGGTGTTGATCTCACGGCCCATCTCCTGGGCGATGAAGCCGAGCTTGCGCCCCTGCCCTTCCTGTTCGCCCATGGTCTCCAGGAAGTAATTGCAATGCGTGGCCAACCGGAGCTTCTCTTCGGTCACGTCCAACTTCTCCAGATAGAAGACCAGTTCCTGCTCAAAGCGGTCCGGGTCCGCCTTCAACTTCAGCTCTTCCAGCCGCCCCTGGATGCGATCGCGGATGCGGTCCACGCGCCCTTGGTCCATGGCTTTCACCTGTTCGAGCAGCTTCAGGATGTTGCCCGTGCGCTCCCCCAGTTCGGCGTGCAGCTTGGCGCCTTCCGCCAGGCGGAACGCGTTGAAGGCGCCGTAAGCCTGTTCGATGAGGGCCTGTACATTCGCCCATTCCTCCGGAACGGTCTCCTCCTTGGCGGTGGCCATCACGTCCGGCATGCGGAGCACCAACGCCAACAGGTCCGTGCGCGAGCCGGGGTCCACAGCTTGCGCGATGCCTTGCAATTCCTGGTAATAGGCCCGGACAAGCTCCGCATTGAAGGTGGTGCGCTTGCCCGCCAAGGCCGATTCCGCAGCGATGAAAAGGTCGGCCTTGCCGCGTTGCACACGCTCACCGGCCCATTGGCGCAGTTCCGCTTCGTGCTCGCGCCAGGCGGAAGGCAATTTCACTTGCAGGTCCAACTGCTTGCCGTTGAGCGAGCGCAGTTCCACGGCCACTTTCTTGCCATTGATCAAGCCTTCGGCACGGCCGAAGCCGGTCATGGATCGCAACATGGGCGCCAAAGGTAGCGGCACGCTCCGAAGGAGCGCGGGTGCTCATTCAGCTTCCGCAACGCGTTCCTTGCGCCCCACCAGCCACACACCGAGGAAGATGCACAAGGCACTGAGGCCCTGCATCCAGCCCAGCTCCACCCCGCCTTGCACGGTAAGCCACGTGACCACCAGCGCCAATACGGGCTGGAGGTAGATGAAGGTGCCCGCCACGCTGGGCTGCACCACGCGCAGCGCCCACGTGTTCAGCAGGTAGGCCACAAAGGTCACCATGACCACCACGAAGAGCAGGCCGACATACTGTGCGGGGCTTAAGCCCGCCCAATCCACGGCGGTGAACTCGCCCCAACCGAAGGGGACCACCAGCACGCTGCCCACCAGGAAGCACCAGCTCATCACAGTGACCGCGGAATACTTGGACATGAGGGGCTTCACCATCACCAGGAACACCGCGTAGGAACTGGCGTTGATCAGGATGAAGAGATCGCCGAGCGTGGAAGAGCCATCGCTGCGACCTCCGCCGAGAAAAATGAGCATCAGCGCACCAGCCGCGCCCAGGGCCACGCCCATGGTCTTGGACGGTGTGATCCGCTCACCGATGAGCAGGCCGCTGAGCACGAGCACCAGGATGGGCGTCGCCACCATGATGATGCTGGCATGCACGGCCGAGGTGCGCATCAGGCCGTGGAAGAACATGAGCTGGTTGACGGCCACGCCTGAAATGCCGCAGAGCAGCAGCCGCTTCGCATCGCTCCAGGCCACGCGTTCCCGCTTGATGAGCCACACGGGCCAGAACAACAGGTTGGCGCCCACCACGCGCAACAGGATGAAACCGGAGGGGCCGATCACCTGGGGCATCAGGCCCTTGGCCACCACATAGTTGATGCCGTAGAGCAGGTTGACGAAGAAGAGGGCCGCAAACGCGAGCTGGCGTTGTTGAAGGTGCGGCATGCGCGGGGAATTGGGAAGGCAAAGGTGGCGCTGGCGGCGGATCTTGCGGCACTGGTCGCATTTCAGCCGAAAACACCAAATTTGCCCTGCAATCCAACACCCCGGCCATGAAAGACCCGGCATCTTCCGTGCAACCCTTGTTACAGGATGTGCCTTCGCCCGAAATGGATGCAAAGCGGCTTGGCCAAGTGGAGGTGGTGGATATCCAGCGGCGTTCGCGGAAGCACCCGGAGCTGTTGTTGTTCAAAGGGACGCCGGGTTCGAAGCACAGCACGGCGAAAAGTGTGTTGGCCACCGTCGGGAATGAGGCCCAAGCTCCCTGGTTGGACCGGGCCCAGGGAAGGATCCACCTGCACTATGCCTCAAAAGAACATCCGGAGCTACAGGCTTTGATGGCTGAACCGGGGGCCTTTGTGTGCTACTTCTGGGAAAGTGCGGACGGCACCAAGAGCCACGCGTGGCTGCTGCGCACGCGCTGACACAACACACGTTGAAGTGCGGCCGACCACTCAATTTGCGGCCTGCGCCAATTGCTTCTCCAGTTCAATGGCGCGCGGGAACATGATGTTGTTCTCCAGGTGGATGTGCAGGTGGAGGTCCTCCTCGAACTCGCGCAACATGCTGAACGCGGTGTTGTAGGTGGTACATCCATCGGCCGGCGGGGCAAAGTTGCCGCTCACGGCGTTCATGCGTTCAAACCGTTCGCCCTCATCGTTGTGGTCGGCCATCATGGCGTTCACGGGGTTCTCCACCGTGCCGAAGTGCGGGGTTTTCATCGGAACGCCGGTGCGCTGGCTCCGCGCCAAATTGCGCACAAAGGGGAACAAGATCAGTTCCTCCTTCTTCATGTGCATGGCCATGCCGCCGATGCAGGCATTGAACTCATCGTTGATGGTGAACAGCTCGGGGTGGCGGTCGCCGTGCACGCGGCACAGCTTGTCCAGGTATTGCTTGATGATGGGCCCGCGCTCCTCCACGTAGCGGTGGTGAACGGTTTCCACGTGGTCGGCCAGCTTGTCCAGCGGCCAGGTGCGCACATCATCCCCGTTCTTGGCCTCACGGGCCAGCAGTTCCGTGATGTCGCCCACCAGTTTTCCCTGGTCGATGTTCTTCTTCTCGCAGACTTCCTGCACGGAGCGCCCGCCCTTGCAGCAGAAATCGATGCCGTACTTGGTGAGCACCGCCGCTGCGCGGTAGTCCTCGGCTACAATGGACCCGATGGTCCTTTCGGGAGGGATGTTCATGGCGTTGATCGTTTCAAATTGCCCGGAACCTTTGCAGTCCGGGCATTGGGGTGTGGTGTTGGGTATGCCGCTGATCTATTGAATGGGGCGTGTGCCCATACGGGCGTGCTCGGCCATTTTGTACTGGAACATCTGCGCCATCATCACGGAGCGCTGCTTGGCCTCCTCGGCCTTGGGGCCTGAAAAGAGGTCGTCCAAGGTTTGGTGGAACAGTTGCAGCCAACGCTCGAAGTGCTCCCCCTGCAAGGGCAGCACGGAATGCGGCGGAAAGGGCGCACCGTAGTATGTGTGCTGGCCCAGCAGCACGGTTTGCCAGAAGTTGTAGAGCTTGTTCAGGTGCTGCGGCCAACGGTCCTGGATGGTGTTGTTGAAGATGGGCCCGATCAGCTCGTCCTGGCGGGCGCGCCCGTAGAAGGTGTCCACCAACAGGCGGATGTCTGCCAAGCTCAGGATCTCGCCACGCTCCGTGGCGGCTTCTTGTCGGGTAGTTCCACTCTCCATGTTCTGCACCTGCACCATCACCGGCATTTAATGACGGGACCGCAAGGTATTAGCAGCAGGCAACGCCATGGCTGACGATCGTCAGGGAGGTATCCCGGCAACTGCTGATACGGTGACAAAGTAGTGGTCGTTGCTGGCAATTCGTGCAGAAGTGAAGAGGTGGAGAAGCCATGCGCGATTTCACTTCTTCTCCTCTTCACCTCTTCACATCTTCACATCTTCACCAAAACGGAGATCACGAGGGAAGGCCGGAGCTTTCCCAGCGATTCAGAAAGAAGGATCGGCGTGGCCGTTCGTATAGATGTTGAACCGGTCCCCCCGCAGAAACCCGATGAGCGTGAGACCGCTTTCCTTGGCCAACTGCACGGCCAGCGAACTGGGCGCCCCCACGGCGGCCATCAGCGGGATGCCGGCCACCACGCACTTTTGGACGAGTTCGAAACCGGCGCGGCCGCTGACGAGGAGAAT
>JAFDZG010000184.1 GCA_018267065.1 Bacteroidota bacterium | reverse complement strand
GGCCGCGTGGTGGTGACCCTTACCGAGGACCAAGAGGAAGGATTCCTGGACCTGATGCGCCTGAGCAAGGTGCCGTTCATCCTCCTGGGCCATGTCACAAAAGGGAAGCTCGCCATCGACGATGAATCCTTCGGGTTTATTGCCGAAGCCAGGGAAGCTTATGAAAGTGCCATCCCGGCCATCATGGAGGAGGAGTAAGTACGCGGATCACTGCGTCAATTTTCGCCCCAACAGATAAAACCGATTCGATCACACACCATGCCTTTGCCTAAACTGCTTGGTTCCATCCCGGCAACGGGTACGCCCGCCCCGCGCCTGCGTTACGTCAAACAAGACCGTTCCAATGCCGCCCTCGCAGAACTGAAAGGGAAAGTGGTGGTGCTCCTTTCAGTGCCCAGCCTGGACACTGCGGTGTGCGCAACCGAAACGCGCACCTTCAACCAGAAAGCCGCCGGGCTCGGTGCCACTGTGCTCGTAGTGAGCGTGGACACGCCGTTTGCCATGAAACGCTTCTGCACCACCGAAGGCATCGACAACGTGGAGCCAGGCTCGGATTTCCGCTTCCATGACATGGATGCCTGGGGCGTGCGCATCGCGGAAGGGCCCATGGAGGCCGCCACCGCCCGTGCAGTGTGGGTCATCGACAAGGAAGGAATCATCCGCTACCACGAACTGGTGCCTGAACTGGGCCAGGAGCCGGATTACGGCGCAGCCTTGGCAGCCGCGTCGAAGCTGATGTGAGCAGTAGAAGCGCGCTGCGCTGAACGTCGGCGGAAGGTGACGCGTACGCCACGGAGCGTGTCGATGGTGCGCAGCCGGCCAGCGTGGCCAAGCAGGACCCACGCGCACTACCGTAAGATCAGCTTGGACATGCGCAAAGTGTACAGCCGTTCCAACAGCATCGCGGTTGCTATGCCCAAGGCCATGGCTGCCATCCATGGCGCATTGATGAATCTGTGGTAAGCCTGGAGATAGGGTTCCACGGCAAAGCCCGGTACGTGATGCGTCAAGGCTTGTGCCGGAACAACGGATTGCAATCCGGCCAAGCTGATCAGCACCAACAGGGCCGCAGTCACCGCCCATCCTCTACGGCTGACCAAAGGGGCAGGCAGGTGTACCGGCATGGCGGGGGCCGCCATCTTCTCCAGAATGCGCGCCTCAAGCCCGCCAGGTGCGGCATGGTGACCACTTTCCTGGAAGAGCAATCGCAGGGGATCGTCCGGGGTCACGTGTTCGCTGATAGGGTCCATAGTTCGTCTTTCAACAACCGGTGCAGCGCCTCATGGAGCCGTTTGCGGCTGCGGTGCAACTTCACCTTCACATTGGACGCCCCCAGGCCGGTCACGGTTACGATCTCCTCCAAGCTCATTTCCTCCAGGTGGTACATCGTCACGATGGCCGCATCTTCCGGGGGCAACGTGGCCAAAGCATGCTCCAACGCTGCTTTACGGTCTTGATCGGGAAAGGTGCTCTCCCGCTGTAGCTCCGCTTGGTCAGGGTTAAGGCAATCCAACGAATACGTGTCCGTCTTGCGCTTGCGCAAAGCGGTCAGCGCCGTGCGGTAGGCAATGCTGTATAGCCATGTGGAGAATTTGCCTCCACCTTGGAAGGTGCCCAATTGCCGCAGCGCCTTGACGAACGTGTCCTGGGTGGCTTCCTCAGCGTCCATCCCGTTCCGCAGCACGCGGAACGTCACCGTATGCACCATGTGCTTGTACCGTGCTATGAGCGCGGCGCAGGCTTGCTGGTCGCCCGTTTTGGCGAGGGCTATGGCTTGGCTTTCCTCCACGGCAGTGTGATCATGGGACACCATTGCCCGGAAATCGGTTACACCGGACCATGCAGGAGGAGGCGTAGTAGCCATGCTGCGGCATAGTCCGGATAATATGAAGGTAGGCTGGCCAAAGCCACAGCGCCCGGTATTGTGACCAGCGGGCAAAACCTGTGGTCGTTCAGCACCCAGGGAATGGATGGATCGTAACCGGATGGCAACACAGCGGGTCAAATGTGCAAACTGTCATCAACCAGCAACACCATGCAGCCGGAAACCATTGTCCCAATTGTCTTCTTTGCCGCCGTGTTCGGCATCGTTTACATCGCCGTTACCGCCCGCCACCGCCAGCGCATGGCCATGATCGAGAAGGGCATGGACCCCGGCAACCTATCCAGGCAGGAAACACCCTTTGCGGACCTTCGCCGGGGCCTGCTGTTCATTGGTGTGGGGTTGGGCTTGTTCCTGGGTTGGCTTGTGGCACGCCATACTCAAATGGGCATGGTGGGTGGTGATCCCGACGACGGTAACCCCTTGCCGTACTTCATGATGGTTGCCTTGTGCGCCGGTGTGGCCATGGTCCTCCACCATCTCATCGTCCGCAAACGCTTGAAGGATTGAACCGGACGTTATCAAGCACCGCAAACGCATCAAACTTGTAGGCCACCCATGCCCTGGGGAACTGTTGCTGCAAGCGGCTTGTCAGTGATTGTCGTTGGGGCTCGGCTCCGCTCAGCCCAGTTTCTCTTTTTCAATTGTCGTTAAAGCGCACACTGGGCTGAGCGGAGCCGAAGCCCCTTACAACAAGAACCTAGGGCAATTCCTTCTACGAACTTCCGGTAATTACAGCGATTTAGATACGTTTGCCCTGCGTTATCAAGGCAGGGACCTGCCCCCGACCGCTACATTCGTGGCCATGAAAGCGGTATTGCGCGTGTTCGCGGCCATCGCAGGCTGGACCGTCCTGGTGTGCGTGCTGTGGGTGCTGCTGCTGCGGTTTATTCCGCCCCCCGTTACCTGGGCCATGGCCTCGCAAGCACGCGAGCAGGGAGGCATACTGCGCGAATGGCGGCCGCTCCAGCGCATCGCACCTGCCATGCCCATGGCCGTCATCGCAGCGGAGGACCAGGAATTCTTCGGCCACTTCGGCTTCGACATGGAAGCCATGCAGAAGGCATTGAAGCATAATGAGCGCAGCAAGCGCGTGCGCGGCGCCAGCACCATCAGCCAGCAGACCGCCAAGAACGTGTTCCTCTGGCCGGACCGGACCGTGCTGCGCAAGGGCGTGGAAGCATGGTTCACCCTATTGATCGAAAGTCTTTGGGGCAAGGAGCGCATCCTTGAAGTGTACCTCAACGTGGCTGAAACGGGAAAGGGCCGTTTTGGCGTGGAAGCCACGGCACAAGCCTGTTTCAAGCGTTCCGCATCCAAACTTACCTCCGTGCAGGCGGCTGCCATTGCCGCGGTATTGCCCGCCCCGCGCCGCTTCAACGCATGTGCACCGTCCCCTTTCGTGCAGCGCCGCCAGGCATGGATATTGCGCCAAATGGGGCAGTTGGGCGACCTGATGGATCCCCTGGAGCGGGAACGGATCATGCAGGTACGGGAAGATCGGAACGAAAGGCGGCACCGGTGATCCCAAGTTCCAAGCTTGTACTTTCGGAGGCCGGCATGCATGAGTGGATCTTCATGATCATCGATATCAACCAGGAACATGGATAGGGAAGGGAGACAGCATGGTGCGGGGAAAACGGTTGTTGTTACGGGAGCCAGCACCGGCGTGGGCCGTGCCGTGGCCAAGAGCTTGGTGGTGGACCACGGCTGCCGAGTGGTGGCGGTGGCGCGCAGCGCGGAAAAATTGGCTGCCCTGGCCGATGAATTGAATGGCGCCTCCGGCCATTTGCAGCCGTTGCCCGTAGACCTGGCCGCAGAGGATGCCGTGGAACGCGTGGCCCAAGCCGTGGAAGGCTCCTGGGTCCATGGGCTGGTGAACAATGCAGGCCTGCTCATCAAGCAGGACTTTGGTGCTTGGTCTGCCATGGATACACGCCGTCTCTTCCACCTCAATGCCGCTGTGCCCTTGCTGCTTACCCAAGCGTTGGCGCGGCAACTGGGCGGCGAGCCGCCCGGCCATGTGCTGAACATCGGCAGCATGGGCGGCTTTCAGGGAAGCGTCAAATTCCCCGGCTTGGCCGCCTACAGCGCTAGCAAGGCCGCGCTGGCCAACCTCACCGAGTGCATGGCGGAAGAATTGAAGGACGCCGGCGTGCGCTGCAATTGCGTGTGTCTCGGCGCTGTGGACACGGCCATGTTGCGCACCGCGTTCCCCGGTTACACCGCGCCGTTGGGGCCTGTTGAGGTGGGGGCCTACCTCGCCCGGTTCGTGCTCGATGGCCACAAGTTCTTCAACGGCAAGGTCTTGCCCTTTGCAGTGAGCACGCCTTAACAGGGGGGATGAAATTTTTTCTTGGTGGGATTAGGTTGAATGGAAATGATTCCTACCTTTGCAGCCGCTTTCGGAAAAACGTTCTTTGAGCGCCCGGTGAAACGGGGATGTAGTGGTAGGTCCAAGCACGGGTTGAATGAAAATTTTCAACACAGTTTGGTGGGTCGAAAGATCGTCCTACATTTGCACCCCCTTCCGAGGTACGTTCCTTGAACGGAAGGCGCACAAGATTGAATTTTCAGGTCCGGGCAAGCCCGGCACTTCGAAACGTTCTTTGACTTATTGTCCATTCTGAGAAAAGTGAGTGTCCCTGTGTGCTGTAAGGTCACATGGGAGGCACTGAAAGGGGCCAGATCAAACCCACTTACAATGGAGAGTTTGATCCTGGCTCAGGATGAACGCTAGCGGCAGGCTTAACACATGCAAGTCGAGGGGCAGCGCGATGTAGCAATACGTTGGCGGCGACCGGCGCACGGGTGCGTAACACGTATGGAATCTGCCCTTTACTGGGAAATAACCCGGAGAAATCCGGACTAATGTCCCATAATAGATGAGGTGGCATCACCTTGTCTTGAAAGCTCCGGCGGTAAAGGATGACCATGCGCCCGATTAGCTAGTTGGTGAGGTAACGGCTCACCAAGGCTACGATCGGTAGGGGGCCTGAGAGGGTTATCCCCCACACTGGTACTGAGACACGGACCAGACTCCTACGGGAGGCAGCAGTGAGGAATATTGCGCAATGGAGGCAACTCTGACGCAGCCATGCCGCGTGCAGGAAGAAGGCGCTACGCGTTGTAAACTGCTTTTATCCGGGAAGAAACCCCAGGACGTGTCCTGGGTTGACGGTACCGGAGGAATAAGCACCGGCTAACTTCGTGCCAGCAGCCGCGGTAATACGAAGGGTGCAAGCGTTATCCGGATTCATTGGGTTTAAAGGGTGCGTAGGCGGAACAATAAGTCAGCGGTGAAATCCTGCAGCTCAACTGTAGAATTGCCGTTGATACTGTTGTTCTTGAGTACGCTTGACGTGGGCGGAATGTGCCGTGTAGCGGTGAAATGCTTAGATATGGCACAGAACACCGATAGTGAAGACAGCTCACGAAGGCGAAACTGACGCTGAGGCACGAAAGCGTGGGGATCGAACAGGATTAGATACCCTGGTAGTCCACGCCGTAAACGATGATCACTCGTGGTTGGCGATATACGGCCAGTCACCTAGCGAAAGCGTTAAGTGATCCACCTGGGGAGTACGATCGCAAGATTGAAACTCAAAGGAATTGACGGGGGCCCGCACAAGCGGTGGAGCATGTGGTTTAATTCGATGATACGCGAGGAACCTTACCAGGGCTCGAACGTGCGTTGACAGGGGCGGAAACGTCCTCTTCTTCGGACAACGTGCGAGGTGCTGCATGGCTGTCGTCAGCTCGTGCCGTGAGGTGTCGGGTTAAGTCCCATAACGAGCGCAACCCCTACCGTTAGTTGCCAGCGGGTAATGCCGGGGACTCTAGCGGAACTGCCCGCGTAAGCGGTGAGGAAGGTGGGGACGACGTCAAGTCATCACGGCCCTTACGTCCTGGGCTACACACGTGCTACAATGGCGTGGAACAAAGGGAAGCTACCGCGTGAGCGGATGCTGATCTCCAAAACACGTCTCAGTTCGGATCGGAGTCTGCAACCCGACTCCGTGAAGCTGGAATCGCTAGTAATCGCATATCAGCCATGATGCGGTGAATACGTTCCCGGGCCTTGTACACACCGCCCGTCAAGCCATGGAAGCCGAAAGTGCCTGAAGTTGGTGACCGCAAGGAGCTACCTAGGGCAAAGTCGGTGACTGGGGCTAAGTCGTAACAAGGTAGCCGTACCGGAAGGTGCGGCTGGAACATCTCCTTTTTAGAGAACTGCCCTTGAGGCGTCTCCGGGTTCCGCCTTAAAACGGAATTCGACACTCGCTTTCTCTCAGATGGATAATATTCTTAACGGGGCCATCCGTTGCCTTTCCTAGTCCTGTAGCTCAGTTGGTTAGAGCGCTACACTGATAATGTAGAGGTCCGCAGTTCAAATCTGCGCAGGACTACCAGGGACAGGGAACGGGGAATTAGCTCAGCTGGCTAGAGCGCCTGCTTTGCAAGCAGGAGGTCATCGGTTCGACTCCGATATTCTCCACTTCGCGCACCCAAACCCTTCCAGGTTTGCGTGCGCAAGCCCACCCAGGGCACCCGTTCTTTGACTTATTGTTGGACTGACCAAGACGGACCGAGAGATCGGTCCACCGAGCAAGACACAAGAGTCGAAAAGTTACTAAGGGCGTATGGTGGATGCCTTGGCTCTCAGAGGCGATGAAGGACGCGATAGGCTGCGATAAGCCATGGGGAGGTGCATAATAACCTGTGATCCATGGATTTCCGAATGGGGTAACCCATCCCGTTGAAGACGGGATACCCTGAAAAGGGTGCTTACCCGGGGAACTGAAACATCTAAGTACCCGGAGGAAAAGAAAACAAACAGTGATTCCCCTAGTAGTGGCGAGCGAACGGGGAATAGCCCAAACCAATTCCGTTTCGGCGGAGTTGGGGTTGTAGGACCACATCGTGGAAGTTGCATACATAGTGGAACCCTTCTGGAAAGTTGGACCATAGCGGGTGATAGTCCCGTACACGGCATGTATGTGATACCTAGTGGTATCCTGAGTAAGGCGGGACACGTGAGATCCTGTCTGAACCCGGCGGAACCATCCGCCAAGGCTAAATACTACTGAGAGACCGATAGCGAACCAGTACTGTGAAGGAAAGGTGAAAAGAACCTCGAACAGAGGAGTGAAATAGACCCTGAAACCGTACGCCTACAAGCGGTCGGAGTCCGCCTTCGGGTGGATGACGGCGTGCCTTTTGCATAATGAGCCTACGAGTTGCTCGTCACTGGCAAGGTTAAGGGATTAAGTCCCGCAGCCGAAGCGAAAGCAAGTCTTAACAGGGCGCATAGTCAGTGGCGGCAGACGCGAAACCTGAGTGATCTAGTCATGGCCAGGTTGAAGTTCCGGTAACACGGAATGGAGGACCGAACTGGTAGACGTTGAAAAGTCTTCGGATGAGCTGTGATTAGGGGTGAAAGGCTAATCAAACTGGGAGATAGCTCGTACTCTTCGAAATGCATTTAGGTGCAGCCTCGGACGTACAGTTGTGGAGGTAGAGCTACTGATCGGGCTAGGGGGCTTCACCGCCTACCAAACCCGGACAAACTCCGAATGCCACAACTCCATATCCGGGAGTGAGCGCGCGGGTGCTAAGGTCCGTGCGCGAAAGGGAAATAACCCAGACCATCGGCTAAAGGTCCCCAAGTGTGTGTTAAGTTGAACTAACGAGGTCGGATTGCATTGACAGCTAGGATGTTGGCTTGGAAGCAGCCATTCATTTAAAGAGTGCGTAACAGCTCACTAGTCGAGCGATCCGGCATGGATAATGATCGGGCATCAAACACACCACCGAAGCTGTGGACTGCGTAGCAATACGCAGTGGTAGAAGAGCATTCCGGTCTGCGCCGAAGGTGTAGCGTGAGCTATGCTGGAGCGTCCGGAAAAGAAAATGTAGGCATAAGTAACGATAAGGCAGGTGAAAAACCTGCCCGCCGATAGACCAAGGTTTCCTGATCAACGTTAATCGGATCAGGGTTAGTCGGGACCTAAGGTATAGCCGACAGGCGAAGCCGATGGACATGCGGTCAATATTCCGCAACCGACCCGCATTGCGATGGGGTGACGAAGGAGTGAAAGGTCTCCGTGCTGACGGAATAGCACGGTGAAGGTCGTAGGTAGAACGCTGGCAGGTAAATCCACCGGTGTTGCCGAAAATCGACAGTAGCAGGAAGCTTCGGCCGAATGCATTGACCCTAATCAGACTTCCAAGAAAAACCTCTAAGCTTCAGATGCGGGCCGCCCGTACCGCAAACCGACACAGGTGGTCAAGGAGAGTATCCTGAGGCGCTCGAGTGATCCGTGGCTAAGGAACTAGGCAAATTAACCGCGTAACTTCGGGATAAGCGGTACCCACGCAAGTGGGTTTCAATGAAACGGCTCAGGCGACTGTTTAACAAAAACACATGGCTTTGCGAAATCGAAAGATGACGTATAAGGCCTGACACCTGCCCGGTGCTGGAAGGTTAAGAGGAGAGGTCAGCCGCAAGGCGAAGCTTTGAATCGAAGCCCCAGTAAACGGCGGCCGTAACTATAACGGTCCTAAGGTAGCGAAATTCCTTGTCGGGTAAGTTCCGACCTGCACGAATGGTGTAACGATCTGAGCACTGTCTCGGCCACGAGCTCGGTGAAATTGTAGTTTCGGTGAAGATGCCGGATACCCGCAACGGGACGGAAAGACCCCGTGCACCTTTACTATAGCTTCACATTGACATCGGCTGCCCGATGTGTAGGATAGGTGGGAGACTTTGAAGCGGTGTCGCTAGGCATCGTGGAGTCAACGTTGAAATACCACCCTTCTGTCATCTGATGTCTAATCCCTGCGAAACAGGGAAACAGTGTGTGGTGGGTAGTTTGACTGGGGTGGTCGCCTCCAAAAGAGTATCGGAGGCTTCCAAAGGTTCCCTCAGCACGCTTGGTAACCGTGCGACGAGTATATTGGCATAAGGGAGCTTGACTGTGAGACCGACAAGTCGAACAGGTAGGAAACTAGGGCAAAGTGATCCGGTGGTTCCATATGGAAGGGCCATCGCTCATAGGATAAAAGGTACGCCGGGGATAACAGGCTGATCATTCCCAAGAGCTCATATCGACGGAATGGTTTGGCACCTCGATGTCGGTTCGTCATATCCTGGGGCTGGAGAAGGTCCCAAGGGTTCGGCTGTTCGCCGATTAAAATGGCACGTGAACTGGGTTCAGAACGTCGTGAGACAGTTCGGTCCCTATCTGTTGCGGGCGTTAGAAGTTTGAGGGGAGCTACCATTAGTACGAGAGGACCGTGGTGGACGAACCGCTAGTGTACCAGTTGTCACGCCAGTGGCACCGCTGGGTAGCTATGTTCGGATGGGATAAGCGCTGAAAGCATCTAAGCACGAAGCCCACCTCAAGATGAGACTTCTTTTAAGGGTCGTGGAAGACTACCACGTTGATAGGCTACAGGTGTAAAGTCAGCAATGGCAAAGCCGAGTAGTACTAATTACCCGTAGACTTTGACTTCACAAGTCTTTTACGGTGGCTCGATCCATCGTCCGTTTTGGTCCAGTCCAGCAGTATTTCACTATCGTATCCACGATTTTAGGTGACTATTGCGGTGAGGTCCACCTCTTCCCATTCCGAACAGAGAAGTTAAGCTCACCAGCGCAGATGGTACTAAGGCAATAGCCTTGGGAGAGTATGTCGTCGCCGATCTGAACCCCGCCCCTCAAAAGGCGGGGTTCTCTTTTTTTGGCCTTGCCCATCGGCGTTTGCACGCGGCATTGCCTTTGCTTTGCACTTCCACATCATGCGTGCTCCAATTCTCGCCGTTGTCCTGGCCTCCCTCACTTCATCGCCAGCTGCCGCCCAACATCTCCAAGGTCGCATCAATTTGCCTCCCCCTGCCACTGTTTGGGTATTCCTTCAACAGGCACGCGGGGGGGCTTACTTTCCCTTCGATTCCGTACGTACCGGCCCGGGTGGCAGCTTCCATTTCCCAACGGCCATGTACCAAGCAGGGTTCTATCGCCTCGCCTTGAACGACAGCGACCACGTGGACCTCATCCTGAACCCCAGGGAAACACGGGTGGATCTTGAATTCGACAGCATTCCCCTCCAAGACCACATGAAGGTCATAGCTTCCGATGAGAACAAACGCCTCTGGGAGTACAACTACGTGAACAAGGAAACACAGGCCGTGCTTACCGCAACGGCTGCGAGGAGGACCAAGCTTCTACCAACTGATACCGCCAGTATCGCTGCGCTGGACAGTGCGGACCGCCGTGCCATGAACTTGCAGACCAACTACCTGGACCACCTTGCTTCCACTGCACCGGACAGCTACTTCGCCAAAGTGCTCCGCGTGGACAAGGCTCTTGCCGGCGTGCGCGGCCGTGGTGCCAGGGCCGTGGCGAACAGTTGCAATTTCAGCGATCCCGCACTGCTCCATTCCTCCGTGTATGACCGCGGCGTGATGGCATACCTGCAGAATTTGAACATCACCAATGACCACCAGATCCTTGCAGGGACCGATTCCCTCGTGGCCCTCGCTTCCGGAAATCCGGATTGCAAGAATTATATGGTGGAGCATTTGGTGGACCTTTTCGCCACCTATGGCCCCCAATCCGCTTTGGAGCATGTGATCAACGAGTTTGCCCCTCCGGGAAGCAAAGTTCCGGTTCCCCCGCGCCTCAAGGCCAAGGTGGATGCCCTGATGAAACTGGCCGTGGGGCACACCGCACCGGATATTTCCTTGAATGACCACGGAACTGAGGTGCCGCTTTCAAGCTTGGTCAAGCCCCATCGTTACACCGCCATCTTCTTCTACTCCAGCACCTGCGAGCATTGCCATGCCCAAATGCCCGCCATGAAGGCGGACCTCGCGCGCTTCCATGACAAAGGCTTTGATGTGGTTGGCATCGCCTTGGACGTGGACAGCACGGACTTTCTAAAGAGCATCAGCGAGAATGCCATTCCTTGGAGATGCTTCAGTGAATTCAACGGCTGGGGGGCGAAATCGGCCAAAGCCTTCATGGTGAGCGCCACACCTACTTTTTTTCTTTTGGACGACAAATTGAAGATCGTGGCCAAGCCCACCGATGCCGATGAACTCGGCAAGACCCTTGTCGACCTCTACAAGTAGGCTGCCTTCCAGCCCATCCGTACCAAGACCGGTCTTGCTTTTTTTGAAATCAACGACCATGATATTTGACGAATCAGCACCTTGCTGCATTGCATCCTTTCACCCCTCCGTTCCCCGGCCCGGCGCGGCCGTTTCCCGCTTCCCTAACCGATGGGCGCTTTGCCTTCTATCTTCGCCCCCCATCTTATGAAGCACACCTCCTTGCACCACTTCCTGTTCGCAGGTATCGCGGCCGCAGTGTTCCCTGCCTGCAACCAAGACCTTGACGTAACCGCGCCCTACAAGGAGAACACCATTATCTATTCGTTGCTGGACCGTGACAGTGCCATCCAGTACGTGCGCATCAACAAGGCATTCCTCGGGCCGGGCAATGCCTTCGTGTATGCCCAAGTGCCCGATTCTTCTGAATACCAGGATGGACAGCTGCAGGCAGAAGTGCAGAAGCTGGTGAATGGTGCCGTGGTGGAAACCTATACCCTGCGGGATACCGTGATGCCCCATGATCCAGGCATCTTCGCCGGGCCCACGCACAAAATGTACTGCTTCAACGCAGTGCTGGATTCCTCCGCTACGTACCGTATTACAGCCGATGCCAAGGGCAACCACGTTTCTGCGGCAACCACCGTGGTGGGGGCCATCAGGCCGTTTTCTTCCACCATTGCACAGCCCTTGCGCCTTGTGCCCTTGGGAGGTGGTTACGCCGACCAAACCATCCGTTGGATAAGCTCCGAGAATGGAAGCCGCTATGAATTGTCGTACCGCTTCAACTGGGATGAGGTAAGCGGCACCGACACGGTGAGCAAAAGCTTTACCCAGGCCGTGGCCACCGCCTTTTCCTCGGATTTGGCAGGGGGGCAGACCATGGACGCCAAGATGGGGGGGGAGACGTTCTTCCAAACCGTGGCCTTGCGTGTAGGCAACAACCCCAATGTTACCCAGCGTATTTTCAGGGGAATTGATTTGTTGTGGGCAGTGGCCGCGCCCGATCTCAACTTGTACATGCAGGTGGCCAGCCCCATCTCGGGCCTGGTGGAAGAACGCCCCGTGTACACCAATGTGGACAACGGGTTCGGCCTGTTCAGCTCGCGCCGCTTCAAAGTGCTGCACAAAACACTGGACGCCAACTCCATCCCGGAACTGGTGCAAGGCCAATACACGGCGGGCCTGCTTTTCTGCGTCCCCGGCAGCAGTTTCCCTTTCGGCTGCAACTGACAGCCTGTCCTTTTGACAGGGAAGTTTGCGCCCTATTTGCGCCAAGCTCTGCCATACCAACGTGCCTGCAGCCGCTGGCATGATCGTTGAACAGCGCGCCCGCAAACGGAACTACAGCATCGGGCCTGCATCTGCGGCCCACAATCCAACCAGAATGAGCAAGATCATCGGTATTGACCTGGGCACCACCAATAGCTGCGTGGCCGTGATGGAAGGCAGCGAGCCTGTGGTGATCGCCAACAGTGAAGGAAAGCGCACCACCCCCAGCATCGTGGCCTTCGTGGACAACGGTGAGCGCAAGGTGGGCGACCCCGCCAAGCGCCAGTCCATCACCAACCCCAAGAACACCGTGTACTCCATCAAGCGCTTCATGGGCAATACCTATGAGGAGGACGCCAAGGAGATTGCCCGCGTGCCCTACCAAGTGGTGCGCGGTGACAATGGCATGCCGCGCGTAAAGGTGGGCGACCGCCAGTACACCCCGCAGGAGATCAGTGCCATGATCCTGCAGAAAATGAAGAAGACCGCTGAGGACTACCTCGGCACCACCGTGAGTGAGGCCGTGATCACCGTGCCGGCCTATTTCAACGATGCCCAGCGCCAGGCCACCAAGGAAGCCGGTGAGATCGCAGGCCTCAAGGTGCGCCGTATCATCAATGAACCCACCGCTGCGGCCCTGGCCTATGGCCTTGATAAAAAGCACAAGGACCAGAAGGTGGTGGTGTTCGACTGCGGCGGCGGCACCCACGACGTGAGCGTGCTGGAACTGGGCGACGGTGTGTTTGAAGTGAAAAGTACCGACGGCGACACCCACCTGGGCGGCGACGACTTCGACCAAGTGCTCATCGACTGGCTGGCCGAGGAGTTCAAGAAGGACGAGAACATCGACCTGCGCAAGGATCCCATGGCATTGCAACGCTTGAAGGACGCCGCCGAAAAGGCCAAGATCGAGCTGAGCAGCACCACCAGCACGGAGATCAACCTGCCATACATCATGCCGGTGGACGGTATCCCCAAGCACTTGGTACGCACCCTTACCCGCGCGCAATTTGAAAAACTGGTGGACCCCTTGATCAAGCGCACCATCGCCCCCTGCGAAAGCGCACTGAAGAACGCAGGCCTCAAAGCCAGCGAAATCGATGAGGTGATCTTGGTGGGCGGCAGCACCCGCATCCCCGCCATCCAGGAAGCAGTGAAGAAGTTCTTCGGCAAAGAGCCCAGCAAGGGCGTGAATCCCGATGAAGTGGTGGCCGTTGGCGCTGCCATCCAGGGCGGCGTGCTCACCGGTGAGGTGAAGGATGTGCTCCTGCTGGACGTGACCCCCTTGAGCCTCGGCATCGAGACCATGGGCGGGGTGATGACCAAGCTGATTGAGGCCAACACCACCATCCCCACCAAGAAGAGCGAGACCTTCAGCACCGCCAGCGACAACCAGCCCAGTGTGGAGATCCACGTGCTGCAGGGCGAACGGCCCATGGCGGCAGGCAACCGCACCATCGGGCGCTTCCACCTGGACGGCATCCCCCCGGCGCGCCGCGGCACCCCGCAGATCGAAGTCACCTTCGACATCGATGCCAACGGCATCCTGAACGTGGCCGCCAAGGACAAGGCCACCGGCAAGGAGCAGCAGATCCGCATTGAGGCCAGCAGCGGCCTGAGCAAGGACGACATCGAGAAGATGAAGAAGGAGGCCGAGGCCAATGCCGATGCCGACAAGAGCGCCCGCGAAAAGGCCGACAAGCTCAACCAGGCCGACAGCCTCATCTTCCAGACCGAGAAGCAACTGGCCGAGTTCGGCGACAAGTTGCCCGCGGACAAGAAGCAGCCCATAGAGGAAGCCGTGGCCAAGCTGAAGAAGGCCCACGAAGCACAGGACATGGCGGCAATCGACAGTGCGATGACCGAACTGAACAGCATTTTCTCCGCAGCGAGCGAGGAGATGTACAAGGCCGCACAGCAAGGCCAGGCCAACGGCTCTGCGCACACTGATGGCGGCAACGCCGGACACTCCGCCGATCAAGAGGTCACCGACGTGGACTTCGAGGAGGTGAAGGACGACAAGAAGTAATACGGATCAGTCCGACATACAGCGCCGCCCCGCTCTTCTGCGGGGCGGCGCTGTTTTTTAGCCCTCCGTGGGCTGAAACTTTCCAGTGGGCTGAGGCCCTTGAAGCCCACCACCGCATCCCCGTAAGGCATCCTTGGGTCAGACCCGCCATCAGATCAGCCTTGCCCGCATGGGTCCAAACCCCAAATTCACGCGCGCAGACGTGGTTCTGGTTTATGGGTTGCCTCCTGTTCAAAAGAATTTTTTTCTTGCTATTCGTTGAAAAGTGTTTTTGATTAGCACCGCTCCTTCGCAAAGCCGGGTACTCCCAACCCCCTCCGGCTTTCCGAAACGCGGATGTACCCTCCCTACCCCCCAACAAACTGACCACAACCTGATTGCCCTGTTCCGCACGTGTGCCGGAACGGGGCTTCGCCCATTAAATCAACAACCACCGAAAAACCCGAACGCAAACCCCAAAACCAGATGGCAAACAAGTCCGCTCCTGTTTTAAATGCCCTGCGAACGTGGTGGCAACG
>JAFDZG010000183.1 GCA_018267065.1 Bacteroidota bacterium | reverse complement strand
GTGCAGAGCGAGTTGTGCGCGGCCACGCTGAGGCCCACACTGCCGCAGACGCGCGCCACTTCCACGATGGTATCCACGTATTCCTGGTAGCCCAGGCCAGCCCCGCCGTATTCCTCGGGCACCAGCACACCCAACATGCCTGCCGGGCCGAAGTGCTGCTTGAAGAGGTCGATGGGCATGTGCTGCTTCTCGTCCCAATCCATGAGGTTTGGGCGCAGTTCACGTTCCACCAGGTCGCGCACGGCGTGGGCGATCATCCGGCGGTTTTCCGAAGTACTGAATTCCATGGGCGTGGTTTGCGCCGCAGAACCGTGGGCAGGTTCTGCAGCGGCGGCTGCAAAGTAAACCGGTTGCCGCACATGCGCGGCCAACAATGGTCATGCCCGGCTTGAAATACTGCACTGGCGCGGGGCCTGCTTCACTCTTCAACCTTGAGGTAAGGCAGCAACCGCATCCGCATGCTGTCGGTTACCAGTGCACATCCGGTGATGTCCGCAACCTGTTTGAACGGGCCGTGTTGGGCACGGTAGGCCACGAGCGCGCGTGCCACCTTCCAGCCGATGTAGGGATGTGGCCCAAGTTGTTCGGCTGTGGCGGAATTCAGCGGCAACCTGCGGACCAGGCCGGGGTCCACGCTGAGCCAGTCCCGAAGTGCGGCCACGGCATCGGGCTTATTGCGCAGGATGGGCACTTCGGCCAATTGGTCCAAGCTTGCGAAGCCGCCCAACCGGTCCCGGTAACGGAGAATGGACTTGGCAAACGCGGGCCCGATGCCGCGAACGGCCACCAGTGCCATGGAATCAGCGGTGTTCAACTCCACGGCGGCACGCGGTGTGCGCGTGTTGCCCGCAGGCCAAGTTTGCTTCCGGGCGGAATCGCTGAAAGGAGCCCGATCATTCCTCCGTTCATGTTCGGGCCACTGCCGGCCCGCGAAGGAATCGGGCAGCTGGATATAGGGCTTCCACAACGCAAACAGCTCCGGGTCCACCACCCGCATCTTCGCCAGGTCCGCCTTGGTGCGGAATTGTCCGCCATGTTCCTCAAAGCGATGGATGGCCGCCGCTTGACGTTCGGTGAGGCCAAGCTCCACCCACTTTTCCACCGGCAGGCCATTGGGGTCGAAATTGAAGGGTTGAACATTCTTGCGGGACCGGAATGCAGCGCGGGATGCGCCGGATGAGGAATCTTGTTGAAGCTGTTGCCATGCCACCAAGAGCTGGTCCCCGCCGGAAAGGGTGTTCGGCCTGATCCATTGTTCCCAAGTGACCCATGCGGCGGCGATGATGCACAGGCCGATGAGCACGGCGGCTCCCCTGCGCTCGCCCCTGTGCATGGCAAGGAGGTCCTTTAGTTGTTCTTTCCACGGCCTTGACCTGCGACGTGCCATGGGGTTGATCAGCTGTTCAATTGTTCCCGGAGCACGGCCAAGCCTTCTTCAAAGCCATGGGGCTTGTAACCCAGCTCGCGGCGCGCCTTGTCCAGCACAAAGCCGGTGACCGGGGGCCGCTTGGCGGGTTGGCCAAGGTTCGCGCTCTTCACCGGCTGCACTTTGTCCGTGGGCAGGTTGAAGAAGGCGCCCACGCGTTGCACCAGCTCCAGAATGCTCATACCGTCCGGACCGCTGATGTGAAAGATGCCCGAGGCTTGCCCTTTGGCGATGCGGATGCAGCCGTCGGCGAGGTCTTCGGCCAAGGTGGGCATGCGCCACTGATCGTCCACCACCTTGATCGGCTCCCCTTTTTCCAATGCCCCTTTGGCCCACAGCACCACGTTGCTCCGGCTGAGGCCCTTGGCGATGCCATACACAATGATGGTTCGCGCGATGGCCCACTGCTTCAATCCAGCCTGCTGAACGGCGCGCTCCCCATCCAGCTTGCTGTGGCCATAAATGCTGAGCGGAGCAGGTGCGTCCCCTTCCTTGTACGGCCCCTGCTTGCCGTCGAAGATGAAGTCGGTGCTGAGGAAGATGAAGTGGCTGCCGTGGCGCTTAGCCGCCTCCACCAAGTGTTCCGTGGCTGTAACGTTCTGCAGGCGGCAAGCCGTTGGATCCAGCTCACAGGCATCCACGTTGGTCATGGCGGCGGTGTGGATCACCACCTGCGGGCGGAATGCGTCAAAAGCCGCGTCCACGGCTGGCTGCTGTGTGATGTCCAAGGAGCGATAGCGCTTGCCCAAGGGTTCCGCCGTGCGGTCCTCCCCGCGCGAAGTGGCCAGCAGTTCCACGTCGGTATCGTTGCGCAGCGCGCCGATCAGTTTCTGGCCCAAGAGGCCGTTGCTTCCGGTGATGAGGATGCGCATGGCGGGCGAAGGTAGGAGCCGCTGTGCATGCAGGTGGTAGGCGGCACAGGGCCATCGGGTCTGAACCGCCCGTTGAGCCTGCGATCTCGATCAGTTGTTCGTTGCCAGTTGTTAGGGTTGATCCGGCAAACGGCGCGCGGTGGCCAATTCGTTGAGTTTGAACTTACGCCCGCGTGTTATACCATCATAAACCACAAATCAGTCCGATCTACTTGCTCTTTTCCCGCATTACTTCACCGAAGAGTTCGCCCCGTAGCTATGGCTACGCGGCGGCGGCCTCGGCTTGCCCTGCGGAAAAACAGCGGCGCATCTTTTGGCCTGATTTGTAATTCAAGATGGTATTAGGGTTGCTCCCCTTGGACTGCTGAGTACCTTGAGAACGCGCTGGAACGGTCCTGACAACGAACAACTTTCTGCTAACAACCAGTCGAAACTTCAGATTCAGCCGCCAGTAGCGGACTCCAAGCCCAATGGCCCTGGCAGGCGCCAGATGGCAGGTGGCAGGGTTGAATGGGGACCGCCTAGGCGCAAAGCGATCCGTTTCGGGTGAATGCCCCGGGGATCGAACCCTGCCGCAACTGGCGTGTACGGGGCGGTAATTCCAATCACATCCGTCCACCATGCGATCCATTGTTCTTCTCCTCTCCACCCTCCTCTCCTCCGCGCTCGGCGCACAATCCATCAGCGGCAACCTCAACGCGGGATCCGCGAGCGCCGCCTTGGGCTATGGCAACGTGGACATCTACCGGGGCGACAAGCTGGTGGCCTCGGTGCTTACTGACCGGCACGGCAACTTCAACGTGCGGTTGGACACCGGCCTTTACCGCTGCGTGGTGAGCTATGATGGCTACACCAGCAGTACGCGCATGGTGCGGGTGAAAGCCGATGAGCAGGTGGATTTCGCCGTGGCCGAAAAGAAAGATGCCACCGCTGGCGGGCCACGCACGGCGGAGAGCCGGGTGATGAGGAGTTACGCGGCGGCGCTGGATGGAGCGGAATACGGAAGCACAACCGAGCCCGGAGTGGTGGCCGGATTGCCACCTGCCTTTGGCGCCAGGCGCCGGAATGCAACAGCGGGCAGCGGCATGTTGACCGCCGGCGAGGTGAACGATTTTTCCAAATGGACGCAGTGGACCGACCTCTCCGCCGATGCACTGGCGGGCCTGCGCAAGCTGTGGGGCATTGCCCCGACCGGCCGCTACTCGCTGGACCTTCAAACACCAAATGGGTTACCCCTGGCCGATGCAACCGTACGGCTGGCCCTCGCCGACGGCACCGTGCTCTACCGCGCACGCACGGACAATACCGGCAAGGCTGAACTCTGGGCTTCGCTGGATGCAGCCGATACCACGGATGCAGGTGATCTGCGGGTCGAGGCGGAATACGCGGGCAGAACCCTTCACGTTGAACATGCACAACCCTTTTCCACAGCCACCAACCGGCTGGTGCTGGATGTGCCCTGCGGCCCAAGTGATGTGGTGGATGTGGCTTTTGTGGTGGATGCCACGGGTTCCATGCAGGACGAGATCGACTTCCTGAAGGCCGAGATGAACGACATCATCTACCGAAGCAAGAAGCTCGGCGACCAGTTGAACTTCCGCTTTGCCAACGTGTTCTACCGCGACGTTGGCGCCGGTGAGGAATACACCACGCGCACCATGGACTTTACGCGGGTGCTGTCCACGGCGGTGCACTTCATCACCGGTCAGCGTGCCGACAATGGCGGCGACACGCCCGAGGCCGTGGAGATCGCCTTGGACAGCGCGATCAACGGCCTCTCGTGGAGTGTCTCGGCGCGCGCACGGATTCTCTTCTTAATGCTGGACGCTGGGCCGCACCTCACCCCGGCGGTGAAACAGCGCATGCGCGAACTGGCGGCACAGGCCGCGGCCAAGGGCATCCGCATTGTGCCAGTGGCCGCCAGCGGAACGGAAAAGAGCACCGAATACCTGATGCGCACGCTGGCCATGGCCACCAATGGCAGCTACACCTTCCTCACCGACCACAGCGGTGTGGGCAACCCGCACATGGCGCCCAGCACGGACCAATATGACCTGGAATCCCTGAACAGCCTGCTGGTGCGCATCCTGAAGAGCTTCACCTACATGCCCGATTGCCAGCAACAACTTCCTGAGCTGGCGCTGGAATACCCGGATTCAACAGTGTCCATGGCGGCGCTACCGGATTCGGCCACGGCCGTGCCTGAAAGCGGCCCCGCCCACACCACCATCAACTGGCGCTACTGGCCCAACCCCACCACCGGCCTGGTGCACATCACCGCCGATGCCATGATCCCGGAACTCTACGTCACGGACCTTTCCGGCAAGGTATTGCATGTGCTCAAGGACATCTCCGCCAACAGCACGGTGGAGTTGGACTTGGGAGCGCATGCCACAGGCATCTACCTGCTGCGCTGCCCGGTGGGCGATGGATGGGCCAGTGGCAAGGTGGTGCTGCAGCGCGGGTAAGCGCCACGATCACGACCTCCGAGGTCCTTTGGCACGGTGCGGTGCGGGGTGTTCCGCCCCCGTGGCCCTTGCCGCCGGGCCCGGCGTGGCTGGCATCGGCCCGCGCAAATGGATCACTAAGCCGTTGAGGAAATTGCGCAGCACTTGGTCCCCGGCCTCCATGTACTGCGGATGGTCCTCCTTGCGGAACAAGGCGTTGACCTGTGAGGTGGACATGTGGAAATCCACCAATGCCAAGATCTTTACGATGTCGGTATCGTGCAGCTTAAGGGCCACGCGCAGCTTCTTGAGAATATCGTTGTTGGTCATTCCAGTTCCCACACCGTGCTGCGGCGGGCGAAGGGCCGCTTGATGCGTTCCTTGTGCTGCAGGACAAAGGCCATGATCAGGTACGGCACCACGTGCAGGCCAGCGGTAACGAAGCTGAGGTAGATGAAGCTCAGCCGTACCTGCTCCGTTTTGATGTTGAGCTTGTGCGCCCACCATTCACACACGCCAAAGGCTTGGCGCTCGAAGAAGGTCTTGATGTGGTCGATCATGGAAAGGTCCTGTGAGGCAACAGAGCCGCAATTTAACGCGTGGCGCAGGAGCCGGTCCCAATTTCACGTGAATCAACAATTTGCCGCCTGCCTGCCTCCTTGTGCAATTGCACGCCGATGGCGCAATTCAGGCATTGAAGTTCGGCGCAGTAGCGGTTCCTGAGCTCGATCAGCGCCTGCCCCTGTCCTGCGGATAAGGCCTTCACCCCGAGCGAACTCCATTCCCCTGCAATGCTGTTGCGTTCCGCAGGCAATCGTTCCATCAAGGCAAGTGCCCGCTCTTCCCATGGCTGGTGCCCGCGAATGCGGCCCATGGCAAAGAGGTAGGGCACAATGGCGTTGATGATGAGGCCATCGGCCATGGCTTGGCCCAAGCGCTTGGGCTTGGGTCCAGCGGGATGTCCGGGGCGGTAATGGTCGATCCAATAGCCTGAGGCTTCCACATCCAGCAGCGCCCTTACGGCTGCGGGGTCATCGTGGGCCAGCAGTTGGTCGTAGCCGTTTGCTTCACCGGCCAACAAGGCGGCCCACTGCACCAGCCGTACCGTGGGGAAGTTGGGCGGGCGCAACCGGCCGAACTTCCACGCTGCAATTGGCACCGGCTTCAACTTGTGGAGACTTGCCAACCAGAGGTATTCCTGCCGGAGCCGTTGCGGGTATTCCTCATTGAAAGACGCTTCCAAGAAGCCGGCCTGGCCCAGCAGCAGCGCTTCCACGCGCAAGGCGTTGTCGCGGTACTTGAGCAGCAGTTTCAACGGCAGCGCATGGGCCAGCATGCCAAACGGCTCGCTGTTCACGGGCTTGCCCAGGCCGCGAAGCAGGATGTGGTGCAGGGTCTCCTGCGGATCGTTGCCGGTGCCGCGGTATATGGCCTCCACTTCCTTGGCTTTGCGTTCCAAGCGCTCCACCAACAAGCGTTCCAGCCACAGCCGGATGCGGCCATGGTCCACGGTGGGGAGGTGCGGTGCACAGGGCACGGAGCGCCGGGCGGTCATCAATTCCTGGTGCAAGTGCAGGTTGCGCACATCGATCCGGCCACGCAGCTCCACGGTGGGCGGAGCGGTACCATTCTCGGTGCGCACATCGGCATCGTGCTGGAAAACGGTGTGCAGGATCACGTTGTTATAGGCGGGATCATGCTGGTGGCCGTGGGCGTTCCAATCACTCGCGCGAAGGTGCACCTCCACATTGCCCGCCCATAACTGCCCGCCAATGCGCAGCTCGGCACCGCACAGGTCCGGACCGCCATTGGCCTGGACACGGCCCGCGTGGATCACTTCCAAGCGTTGGTGGTCCGTGGTATGCAGCTCCTTGGCATCGTACAGGCCCGCTTCCCAGATGAACTGGAGCAGGTCTTCACCGTAGGGAAATGCGGGGTCGAGCAACAGGTCCGTTGCACCTGGTTCCACATGATACCGGGTAGTCGTGGCTTCCGTGCGCTCCATGCCGGTTTTTTCGTCAGGGCGTCGGGGATAAGATAGGGTTGTTTGTTGTTAGTTGT
>JAFDZG010000182.1 GCA_018267065.1 Bacteroidota bacterium | reverse complement strand
GGGAAACCGGAGGTGGGCGCCGGGTCCCAAGTGCATGCCAGCGTTGCCCTGGGCGCCAATGTGAAGATCGGAAAGGATTGCATCCTGATGCCGGGCGTGGTGATCTACCCCAACACCACCATCGGCAACCGCGTGATCATCCAGGCCAATGCCGTGATAGGCGGGGACGGCTTCTACTACAAGAAGCGCACCGGTGGCTATGAGAAGATGGTCACCGCGGGCACCACCGTGATCGAGGACGATGTGGAGATCGGCTCCGGAACCACCATCGACCGTGGCGTGAGCGCCGACACACGGATCGGGGCCGGCACCAAGATCGACAACCAGGTGCAGATCGGCCACGACACGCTGATCGGCAGGCACTGCCTGATCGCGGCGCAGGTGGGCATTTCAGGCGCCTGCGTCATCGGCGACAACGTAACGCTGTGGGGCCAGGTGGGCGTGCCCAGCAAGCTCACCATCGGCGCGGGTGCCGTGGTGCTGGGGCAAAGCGGCCTGATCGGCGACCTGGAGGGCGGCAAAACCTACTTCGGCTCGCCCGCCGGCGAATGGAAACAGAAAATGCGCGAAGTGGCCAGTTTGGGCCGCCTGCCGGACTTGATCAAGAAGCAAGGGAACTGAACGGATGACCCGCCTTACGCGCCTGAACGAACGGCTGAACTTGAAAGAGTTTCAGTTGCGCGCGCTGCTGGACATCACCAAGGCCATCAACGACAACGAGGACAAGCAGGAGCTGCTGCGCCTGTATGCCGGGTTGATGCACGATGACCTCGGCATCACCCGCCTGATGTTCTTCGAGAACGATGGCGGATGGGCCCGCGTCCAGGCCTTGGGCGTGGAAGCGCATGATGCCGTGCCGGAAGTGGGGGAGTTCATGAAGAGCTGCCACGACATCCGCTACATCGGCACGGAAAGCGCCGAGGGCCTGGGGCGCTTCGACATTGCCATTCCGGTGTTTCACCGCGAAAGGCCATTGGCACTGCTGCTCATCGGTGACATTGATGACGAAGAGCAGCGGATGAGCCCCACGGTGAAGCACCTCAACTTCATCCAAACGCTCACCAACCTGATCGCCGTGGCCTTGGAGAACAAGCGCTTCGCCGCGCGCGCCTTGGCACAGGAGCGCAACCGCCGCGAACTGGAACTGGCCGCGGAAATGCAGCAGATGCTGGTGCCCAAGGACCTGCCCGATGACGCGCGCTTGCAGGCTGCGGCGTGGTACCAGCCGCACCAGCAGGTGGGGGGCGATTACTACGACGTGATCCGCAACGGCCCGGACGAAGTGGTGCTTTGCGTGGCGGACGTTAGCGGGAAGGGAATGGCCGCCGCACTGCTGATGTCCAACTTCCAGGCCACCTTGCGCGCACTGGTGCAACGGGGGCACCAACCCTTGGTTGATCTGGTGCGTGAGCTCAATGCAAACGTGCTGGAACGCGCCCGCGGCGAACGTTTCATCACGCTCTTCATCGGCCGGGCCAACTTGGGCACCGGTGTGATGGAGTATGTGAACGCGGGCCACAATCCGCCCATGCTGGCCGTTCCGGGCCGTGCGGTGGAGGAACTTTCCGACGGGAGCATTGCGCTGGGCATGTTGCCTGAGCTGCCTTTTGTGCAAACGGGCACGGCCACCGTGCGGTACGGCACGCTGCTCTGTTACACCGACGGCCTGGTGGAGCAGGAAGATGCGCAGGGAAATGCTTTGGACACGGCACCCGTGCGCAAGGCCCTTGAGATGCTGGAAGGCATGGCGCCCAAGTCGCTCAATGAGGCCGTGATCGCCACGTTTGAGGCGCACCGGGGCGGCGTGCCCTACTTGGATGATATTGCGGTGCTCTCCTGCCGCTTCCGCTGAGCGGACGCAGCCGGATGCTTCAGGTCCAGCACCACCAGCAGGGCGGTGAAGCCCCAGAATGGCACGCTGGCCTTGTCCAGGTCCAGGTAGTTGTTCAGGAAGCCGTGGATGAAATAGGTGACCAGGCCCAGGAAGGCCGCTCCCGCCAGCATGCGCTCACCGCCGGGCGGAAGACGCGACCACAGGCGGACCGCCGTCCAGGTTATGGTGCCTACCAGCACCAGTACCAGCAGCATGCCGGGCAGGCCTTGTTCCGCCAAGGGACCCAGATATTCGCTGTGTGAGTTGCCGTTCAGGCCGAAATTGGTGCTGATCACCGTGCGGTCGCGCGCGGCCTGGAACGGCGCATATTGGAACATGTACGTGCCCGGGCCCCAACCCGTGACGGGCCGTTCATTGAACATGGCCAGGGCCGAATTCCAGCGGTTGATGCGCTCCAAATTACTGGCATCGGAGCGGATGTTGCTGATGGAGCTGACGTGCTTTGCAAGGTCGTCGTTGCTGTCCGTGCGGTTGCGTTCCATGGCGATGGTGATGCGGTCCATGTTGGCGTAAGCCACCATGCCCGCACCAAGCGCCACCACGCCGATGGCCCATGCCGGGATCCGCAGGCGCATCACCATGAACACGGCACCGGCACCGGCAAGCCCCACCCAGGCTGCGCGGGTGTAGGAGAACAGGATGCCGGTGAGCAACAGCAACAGCAGGAACACGGCAACGCCGCGCCGCGTGCGGGAATAGCCCGGCATGGTGACCGCCGCCGCGGTGAACGGCAGGAAGAAAGCCAGGATGGCACCGTAGCTGGTGTGGTCCTTGAAGAAGGGCGACATCACCCAGTGGGCCGGATCTTCCTCGAAGTGGAACTGCGCATGGTGCACCAGCGTGTAGCCCACCACAATGGCCAGGCCGGCCAGGTAGCACCAGAAGAAGCGGTGCATGTTGCGCGGGTCGCGGAACAGGCGCGTGGCCATGAAGTACATGGTGCACACGAACCAGAGGCGGGCCGCGAGGTATTTCACCGAAACGAGCACCATGCTGCTGGGCACCACGCACACCGCCATCCACAGCAGTTGCGCCAGGATGGCCAGCGTAACCGGGTGGCGCCACACGCGGTGGTCGATCACCTTGCCTTCCAGCGCGAGCTTCAGCACGAACAACAACATCAGCACCACCATCAATGGTTCGGTGGGCACGGCCACGCCTATGCCGCCAAGGTCCAGCTGCTCCAGGTTGATGGACAAGGGCGTGGCGAACACGATGAAGAGCAGCACCTTGTCGGTGGCCGCGATCACGGCCCAGCCGATCAGCAGGGCGGCGGGCAGCACGTTCAGCCAATAGATGTCACGGGTGATGAGCGCGGCGTTCAACAAAATGAACGCAACGCATGCCAGGGGGATCCACCAGTTCCTGAGCACCCGGACCATCTTCAACCGCGTTGTGCACCCGTGCGCCGCTGGTCCCGCAGGAATACCAGGACGTAGCAGAGGAGCAGTGCGGCGACGGTGGAGATCAGCACCACCAACCAGCGCACGGGAAAGATCTTCTTGTCCGGAACTTCCGGCTGCACCACCAGGTTGCTGTAGGTCAGTTCCTTGTTGAGGTCCAATTGCACCTGCCGCTGCTGGGCGAGTTTCTTGGCGTATTCCTCCAAGATCTGCTCATTCAGGATGGAGAGCCGGAGAAACTCGCCGCCATGGTCCTCAAGTGCCTTCAAACGGCCTGCGATCTCGTTCTGGCGCGCTCCGCCGTCGGCGAAGTAGCCCCTGGTAACCTCCTTGGTTTGGATCTCATAGTCCAGCAGGCCGTCCTGCGTGCGCAGCTGGTCCATCCGTTTCTCCAAGCTGTCCAGCTTTTGGCGCGTGCGGGCCAAGTCCATGTTCACCACCTGCAGCAGTTCCCCGGAATTGTGCCGCTGGATGCTGCGTGCCAGCAGGTTGGTTTGGTGCAGTACCTCAAGCACCATGTCCCGCGCAAGCACCGGGTCCTCATCGGTTACTTCCAGGTCCACGCTTTCAAAGCGGGTCTTCTCGATGCTTACGCGTTCCTGCCACAGGTATTGCAGAATGGACCGGCCCTCGGCGGTGGAGGTGTCCAGGCCGTAGTGCTTCACCAGCCCGAATTTGTGCACCACGCTGTCGCGGATGCTGTTGCTGGCCATCAGCTGCACCAACTGGTCGGTGGTGGATTCAATCGAGTAGGTGCTGATGTTCACCGGATAGACCACCGCCTGCGAACGGTAGCGCGGCTTCAGAAAGCGCGGCCCGCTGAAGATCGCGGAGAGCACCACGGCACCTGCGCCCACGGCAAGGAAAAGCCGCCAATGCCGGCCTGCCACGGAGAACGTGCGGTTGAAGTTCAGGGGTTCATCCA
Organism: Bacteroidota bacterium; assembly: GCA_018267065.1. Classification (GTDB taxonomy): domain Bacteria; phylum Bacteroidota; class Bacteroidia; order Flavobacteriales_F; family PHOS-HE28; genus PHOS-HE28. The sequence continues at coordinate 2,700 of JAFDZG010000182.1, read as the reverse complement.
TTGGCCTCCTTGATTTTTCTGATGGTTTCCTGTGCCACGATCAGGAACAGCGCCAACAGGCCCGCGCTGATCGTGCAAACGGCAATGACGAGCCAACTCATGGGCCAGCTCTTCCGGTCGGCTGGAAAGGCTTGGTTCACAACGAATTTGTGGGGCAGGTCATTGTCCAGGTCCGCCTGGGCCTGTTCCAGTTTCATGCGCAGCAGGCTCAGCCGCTTCACCTCATTGAACTGCCGGTCCTGCAAGGTGACGTAGGCGCCGCCGTATTTCGCGAGGATGGCGAAGCGCCGTTCAAATTCGCCGATGGCGCGCTGGTCGCCTTTTACAATGGCTGCGCCGAGGTATTCGTTGTAGCGCTCGGCCTGCGAGTGGTAGTCCTGCACGCCCAAGGAGCGGAGCACGGTCATGCTGTCCTCCATCTGCGCAATTTCCGCCGTGAGCTGGTCCACGCCTTGCTTCACGATGTTGTAGCCCTTCAGCGCGCGTTCGCGGCTCATGTGCTTCCACACGCTGTCCACCTGCTGGGTAATGAAGTTGGCCATGTCCGCGGCGCGCTGCGGGTCGTGGTCCAGCACGCGCACGCGCACGCTGCCGAACTTGGTGTACTCGAACTTCACATGGTCCTCATAGGCCTCCCGCAGCTTGGAGTTCTTGTGCTTGTCGTCCGGGTCTATCTTGTACACTTTCAGCAGATCGAAGCGCCGCGCCGTGCGGTCGCCCACCATGTCGGAGTTCAGGATCTGCAGCAGTTGCTCGGCATCTTCCTCATCGCCCAGCGCCAAGATGTCATCGCGCCCGGTGCTGTTTTCGCTCAGCAGCGATTTGGACACGCTGTTGGTGATCGCCGGGAACAGGATCACCTCACTTTTGTATTGGGCCGGGATCACCAGTGCGGCGATCACGCCGGTGAGGAAGCCCAGCAGCGTAATGCCGATGATGGGCCGGCGCTTCCGCCACAGGAAGAGAACCAGGTCGATCGACCCGTCCGCTCCTTTGATCATGCCGTCTGCCATGCGGGAATGAAGGTTCCAAAAGGGCGGCTAAAGTAGGCCGATCAACCGTCCTGCCGGAAGATCAGCACGGAACGCAGGCCCCGCAGGGAAACCAGCCCGGTAAGGAAGGCCCCGGCCACGGCCGTTCCCGCCAAGGCCGGAAGTGCTTTCTTGAACGGCAGGCCCCAAAGGGAAAAGCCTTTGGCTGCGGCCAGCAGCAAGGCACAGTAGCCCAGCACCGCCAAAACGCCGCGTGCGCCGGTTTTCAGGTTGAAGCGCCTGGCGGCCACCACCATCTGGGCAAGTGCCATCAGCATCTGCGTGATCAAGCTGGCCCAGGCCGAGCCTTCCGCCTGCCATTTGGGGATCAGCACCAGGTTGAGCCCGATGTTGAGCACCATGCCGCCTGCGGCCAGTTTGTTCAGCGTTTTCAAGTCGCCACTGGCCGTGAGCAAGGTGCCGAAAATGTAGCTGGTGCACACGCCGGTGAAGCACCAGATCAGCACGGCGAAGGCGGGCGCGGACTGCCCGGTGTGCTCGTGGTAGCGAAGGTCCATTACCTCCCGGGCATGGAAGCTGCCGATCACCGCCACGGCCAAGCTGCCGGCCAACACCAACCGGAGCGCCAGTCCGGTGAGGGGCCCCACGTCCTCCTTTTGCTTGAGCATGCGGCTGTACATGGGCAGCAACAGGCCGGCGAAGAGAAAGCCCAGCATGTTGAACGCCTCGAAGAACCGGAAACCTTGGGCATAGATGCCGGCCTGCAGCGCTCCGTCCGGAAGCATGCGTTCCAGCATCACCGAATCCGTGCGGTAGTAAAAGCTCATCAACAACACCAGCAGTGCGAAGGGAAGGCTTTGCCGCAGAATGCTGAAGGTGAATGCCGGGTCCCAGCGCGGGCGCAAGCCACCGGCCCGCCGTGCCACCATGGCCAATGCCACCAACGCCGTGGTGCCGTAAGCTGCCGTCTGCGCCCAGGCGAACCATTCAATGGGGAAGGGGTCGATCCGTTCCCGGCCCCACAGCAGCCATGCGCAGATCCCGATCAGCAGCACGCGGTCCAGCACCGAAAGCAGGCTGTCCTGTGCATACTGCTGCGCACCGGAGATGTTGGACCGCAGATAGAGGATGGTGGCCACCAGCACTTGGTTCAATGCCAGGATGGCGAGCAAATGCAATTGCCCCCCGCGATAGCCCAGCAGCCATGCAGCGATGAAAATGGCCACGGCGTAGAGCACCGCCAACAGGCCGCGCGCAGCGAAGATGCCGCTCACGTGCTTGCGCATCAGGTGCGTGTGCTGTGCGATGTGCCGCGTGTTCCAATTGGTGATGCCCAGGTCCAGCAGGATGTTCAGCAGGAAGCTCAGGCTGAGCAGCGCCGCATAGCCGCCATAGGCAGCCGTGCCCGCGCGCACCTGCACCTCCGCATCAATGCCGAAGATGTAGAAGGGCTTCACCAGCAGGTTCAGCGCCAGCACCAAGGCCAGGTTCGCCAGGAATTTCCGTTGCATGCGTGGCGAAAGGTCGGGAGAGTTCGGGAGTTGTGAGGCTGGAAGTCTTGAGTCGATCAGTCGGGAGTCCTGAAGTCGGGAGTCGATCAGTCGGGAGTCCGGGAGTCGGGAAGTCTTGAGTCGATCAGTCGGGAGTCCGGGAGTCGGGAAGTCTTGAGTCGATCAGTCGGGAGTCCGGGAGTCGGGAAGTCTTGAGT
>JAFDZG010000181.1 GCA_018267065.1 Bacteroidota bacterium | reverse complement strand
CGTCCGCATCCGCGTACCAGGTGGTGGGCACGTCGGGGTTGCCGCAGCCGCAGGCGCCGGGAGCCGTCTTGTTCACATCGCCATCGCAGAGGTCGGTGTTGTCAGCAACATAACCGTTTGGCTGGTTGCATGCCTGCATGGAACTATTGGGATCGCCGAAGCCATCGCCGTCAGCATCCTGGTACCAGGCTTGGGCAGCATTGATGGTGATGCTTGCCGTGGTTTGGAATTGAGGGCAGCCCCCCGCCGCAGCGATCGTATAAGCCACTGTGTACGTACCGGGCGTACTGGTAATGGTGTTCACCTCTCCCGTGTTCTGGTCCAAGTCGAGGCCGGCTGTACTGCTGAAGGTGCCGCCACTTGTGCCAGACAGTGTGACTGAAACGGTTCCGTCGTTGGAACAGTAGGGCGTGTTATCATAACTGATGGTTGCCGAGGGTGCTGGAGTTACAGTAACGGCAACATCGTCACTTGCACTGCCGCAGGCGTTGGATACCACGATGTGGTAGTTGCCAGTCTGGGCTCCATCCACGCTGGCCTGGGCTTGGTTCCCATTGGTAATGGTACCGGTACCTGTCCATGCATAGGTGAGATTGGCGCCAGTAGCCACCACTTCAAGTGCAATCGTGGTACCCGCGCAAGCAGGGTTGGGGCTGGCATTGGTGGAGTTGATCCCCGGCGCGGTACACGCCACGCTGCATCCTTCCACTTTCAAGTCATCGATGCGCCAGTTGGCCGTATTGGCGCTAGGAGTACCCGAGCCATTATAGCCGTATATGCGAATCACCAAGGGTGCCCCACCAAAGGTGGCGATGCTGAGGCCAGTGTTGCTCTTGTACGCCCAAGCGCTATTGTTCAACAGGGTGCCCGTTGCCACGTCCGAAGTGAAATTGTCCAAGCTGGAGCGCAGCGTGTAGGCCTGCGGCCCAGTACTCGTGGAACGCGAACCAAAGTTCACCGTGTTTACCGTAAAAATCGTATTTGCATCCGGCGTCAGGGTGAATTCAAAATAGGCACTGCCGTTGGCACCGGTGTTCAAGGCATTGGTGCGCGCTGCCGCGCCGGCGTTGTTCCCCCCGCTGGCACCGGCATACCCGCTGGAGGCGGAAAGATTCGTGAGCAAAGTGGTGGAGCCGTTGTTGTTCCCACGTCCGAGGTCGCCCACGGTTACATCCGGCAGGTTGTTTGTGGTGGGGGCAATAGCGCCGAAGTTCCAGTATGCGGCAGGCGCGCTACCGCTGCACTGGCAGGCTGGATCAATTGCGTCGTCGACCGTGCAGGAATTGCCATCATCGCAGCTGTCGCCGATCCTTCCCGGGAGGGCCGGGCAGTTGTCGGTGTTGTCGGCCACGTAGCCAACGGGCTGGCTGCAGGACTGCGTGGAAGCATTGGGGTCGCCGAAACCGTCGCCGTCCACATCCGCGTACCATGTGGTGGCTGCATCGATGGTGATGCCGGCGGTGGTTTGGAACTCGGCACAACCGCCACTGGCAGGTACAGTGTAGGTAACGGTATAGGTTCCGGGCGTGCTATGGCTGGGGTCTACGGCCCCGGTACCACTGTTCAGGTCAAGCCCTCCCGAGGCGGAAAATGAGCCACCTGCTGTTCCCGAGAAGGACGCAATTGCGCTGCCGTCCACGCTGCAATAGGGTGATCCGGCATAACTGAAGGATGCGCTCGGGGCTTGGGTCACTGTAACAGGCACATCCTGGTTTGCGCTACCGCAGTCGTTGGTCACCAAGATGTTGTAGTTTCCAGTGGCTGCACCTGTCACGGAAGCGTTTGCCTGATCACCGTTGGTGATACTGCCGGTACCTGTCCATGTATAGGTAAGCGGAGCAGTGCCCGTAGCGTTAACCCCAAGGGTAAGGGTACCGTCAGAACAGATCGGGCTGTTGGAAGTGGTGTTGGCGATCTGGGGTGGATCACAGATCACGCAAGTCCCCAATTGCACCGGGGTGGGTTCCACGGTCCCGGTACGGTCGTACCCATTGACGGATACGTAATAGTTGATGTTATTGTCAATCGCGTATTGATCAGAAGTGGCGTCCACGATCTGGAACGTTCTGCAGTTCGCGGAGGTGGAGTTGTTTACATACATCCGCATGATCAACACCCAAGTATCAGCGGTCCAGACGCGATCAGGGCATTCATCTTCCAGCCAAGACAAGCCGAAGGTGGTCCATGTTTTATACATGAATCCGGCATTGTATGTGTTGCCACCGCCATTGGCAGAGAAGTTGATGGCGCCCGGACAGAGGTTGGTGCGGCCACTGCCCCCGGCATTGTTGCGCAGGAATGGCCCTGACATGCCCGGCACGGTGTCGTACCGGATAGTGAGGGTAATGGCTGAAACCACCTGGGTGAAGGTGGAATCATTGGCTCGGGCATAAACCAGAAGCGAGTCACCTGCAGCATTTTTCCGAAGGTCCAGATCGATGCTGGTAGGCAACTGCGTTTGCGCCATTACACCCAGTGAACCCAGCGCAAGGACCATCAGGCTGAACATCCATGCACGAAGACCATTCCTCTTGGGCTTAGGCCCTAAGCGGAGCATAAGGCTTATTGATGGTACCTGAATCCAACTCGGCTGGGATATTTGCCGGTCCCAATTTGGGTCGCGTTTCTGGTTCATAGGTCTGGTGTTAGGGTTTTGCGAATTGCTTCAAGGGAGCTGTTCACTGCGGGTAGACGTGGGTACGCCATTGGCAATGTTAGTTAAAATCGGGTCACGGTCATTCGCGGCACCGGTGTATTTCACTTGGCCGTTCATGGTGCAGTCTTCCGCGTAGTAACCGCTGGCGATTCCCGTGGGGACGCTGCCTCCTATTCGCTGCAAGATGGCATCCCGGTCGTTGGAGGACCCAATATACTTCAGGGTGTTGTCCGGCCGGGCATTGCCCATCCTCATCATCATGTGGCCATCCAAGGCTTTGCGGGCATTGGTGCCGTAGGTGGTCGTACCAGCATCGCTCAGATCAACCGAAGTGGGCGTGCCGGAGAGGCTGTAGCCGTTGTCGGTCATGATGCCGAGGTGGT
>JAFDZG010000180.1 GCA_018267065.1 Bacteroidota bacterium | reverse complement strand
GGCAACGTTCAATTTCTTGGCCTCGAAGGCCCGGAGCAGGGCGCGAATGCAGAGGATCAAGCCCACCATTTCACAGGTTTCCTCCAACGTATAGAGCACGATGTAGCGCGGTTCCATGTACAACCAGCAACTGGAGGGGTCACTATAAACATCACATGGCAGCCATGGGAAATTGGACCGGTCCTGATAAGTCAGTGAACGGGCCAATTTTCCACCGGCCATTTCCAGAAAAATGGCGCCGAACACGTAGACGATACCGCTGATGATGAGGCCGCGCCTCAGCTCGGGGCGGATCTTCAGGAGCCAACCGCCCAAGGTGACAACCAATGCGATGGTGGCCAATCCGTACGGGATCACCCATGCATAATAGAACCAACCGAGGTCCCCGCCGTCCTGCTTGCCATGGTTGAGCAGGCGCAGCGTGATCATCATGAATTTCTCATGGATCTGCGAGCCCTCATCGATGCCAAGGAAGCAGCAAACCGCTGCCATCACTATCCAGCCGCGCTTGTGCTTTCCGTCTTCAGCCTTGCCGTGCAGGTAGAAAAGCGCCGCCGCAATGAAAAAGAGCGCCACGTTGAAGAACGTGGGCAAATTGGCCTCCAGGTCCACATCCACCAATTGTGTCAATGCTTCCACCTTCCAGTGCAGCACCAAATGGCAAAAGGCCACCCACAGGTGCAGGGCCAATAAGATGCCCAAAATGGCGAACAAGTACCGGGTAGTCTGCCGGGAACGAAGCTGGATGGTGTGCATGCGCGGGTGCCTCGCCGGCCTGGTGATTGGAAAAGCCAATGGCGGTGCCGCCCTCTAACGCAGGGCGGCACCCCGTGGTTACTTGCCCAAGATCTTGAACATGCCCGTTCCACATTCCGGGCATTTTCCCTTCATGGCCTTGCGCCCGTTGGCCATGGTCACCTGGTTTGCGTCCTTCATGTTGCGCTTTGCCTTGCACTTCACGCAGTATCCTTCCACTGTTGCTGCCATCTCTAGTTGTGTTTTTTTGAGGGAATAATTCCCGGGTAGTTCAGTGCCAAGGTATGCACGGCCGGTCCCGTCCCGGCAAATCCGGACGGGATCGTTTTTCAACAATCCGGATGGAATTACTGCTGGAAGGTCCCGGTTACCCGTTCCGGCCATAGCCGGCCCGCTCGCGCACCCGTGCCAAGGTTTGGCGGGCCACCCGGCGCGCTTTTTCCGCGCCAATGGCCAATTGATCGTCCAGCCTGCCCCGGTCGGCCATCAATTCCTGAAAGGCCCGCCGTTCACTTGAAAACCTTGCCATCAGCACTTCCAACAGCTCCTTCTTGGCGTGGCCGTAACCGTAGCCTCCTGCCAAATAGTTGGCTTCCATGCCCCGAACGGCATCCGGGGAGGCCACCAGCTTGAACAATTGGAACACGTTGTCGGTGGACGGGTCCTTGGGTTCTTCAAGGGCCTTGCTGTCCGTCACGATCCCCATCACTTGCTTCTTCAGCTCCTTTTCCGGCAGGAAAACGTTGATGGTATTGTTGTAGCTCTTGCTCATCTTGCGCCCGTCCGTGCCCGGTATGGTCATCAGTTCCGCATCGATGCGGGCTTCCGGCATCACGAAAGTGTCCTCGCCATACGCACGGTTGAAGGCGCTGGCGATGTCGCGCGTGATCTCCAAGTGCTGTTTCTGGTCCTTGCCCACGGGCACTACGTTGGTGTCATACAGCAGGATGTCGGCGGCCATCAGCACCGGGTAGTTGAACACGCCGGCGTTCGGTACCGTGCCCTTGGCAAGGGCATCCTTGTAGGAATGGGCATTCTCCAGCATCGGGCACGGCGTCATGCACTGGAGGTACCATGTGAGCTCGGTCACCTCGGGCACATCGCTCTGGCGGTAGAAGGTCACCCGTTCCACGTCCAAGCCGCATGCAAGCCAAGCCGCGGCAACGGCGTAGGTGTTCTCTTTCCGCAATTGAGGGTCGCGCACCGCAGTGAAGGAGTGCAGGTCGGCGATGAAAAGAAAGGCGTCGTTGGCCCCGCTGCGGGACATTGAAATGGCCGGCAGGATGGCCCCGAACAAATTCCCCAAGTGGGGCACGCCGGTGCTTTGAATGCCTGTAAGTACGCGCATAATTGGTGGGGCCGCCCGCGCCTGTGCCAGGCCGGGGGCGGGGGCACGAAGATAGAGGGTAGTTTCGCCCCTCTTTTTGAAAGCACGGCCGTGGAAGTACAGCACGAACAAACCGCCGGTGGCAAGGTGGCCGATGGACGCGCCATGCGGCGCAAGGTGCCCGTATGGCTCTTCGCCCTGCCCCGCTTGGTGTTCAAGCTGTGGTTCGTGCTGGTGTTCCTGCTTTCCATGCTGCTGCTGTACTTGCCGTTCAAGGTGTTGCTGCGCAGGCCCTCACGCTATCCGGCGGCCTTCAAGCTGATGCGGGCGTGGGCCACGTTCCTCAACGTGTTCCTGCTGGTGCCGGTGAGCGTGCGCCGGGAAGCCCCGCTTCCCCCGCAACCGTACGTGGTATGCATGAACCACGGCAGCTATTTGGACATCATCCATGCGTTCAACGTGCTGCCGGACTACTTCCTGTTCATGGGCAAGTACGAACTGCTCAGATGGCCCTTGTTCCGCATTTTCTTCAAGGGCATGCACATCGCCGTGAACCGGGGCAGCCGGACCAGTGCCGCACGCGCGTTCCTGAAAGCGGGCCAGGCGCTGGACCGCGGCGTTTCGGTTTGCATTTTTCCGGAGGGCACCATTCCCTACAGCGTGCCGCGCATGAAGAGCTTCAAGGACGGTGCCTTCCGCCTGGCGGTGGAGAAGCAGGTTCCCATTCTGCCCATCACCTTCCTGGACAACTGGCGGTTGTTCGGTGACCCGGAAACATTGTTGAGCCGCGGACATCCCGGGCGGGCGCGGGTGGTGGTGCACGCCGCCGTTCCCACCAAAGGCCTTGGGCCGGAGGATATCGGTAACTTGCGCCGCCGCGTGTTCGAGGCCATTGAAGGCCCGTTGCGGGGCGAATTCCCCAACTCATGAAGATCGACGAAGCAACCCTGGACCGGATCGCCGGCCTGGCCCGCCTGGACATGGGCGACCCCGCGAACCGCACCGCCATGCTGGCGGACATGCAACGGGTGATCAATTTTGTGGAAGCACTGGCCGAGGTGGACACGAAAGGCGTGGAGCCCTTGATCTTCATGACGGATGAAGAGGACGTGCTGCGTGCCGATGAAGCGCGCATGGAGATCACCAAGGAGGAGGCCATGGCGAACGCGCCCGTGAAGGACAGCGATTATTTCAAAGTGCCGCGCGTGGTGGGCTAATGCCACTGGTTGCATGCATTGAAAATCTGGAACGATGTACGGAAACTTGAAAGATCATTTGACCAAGGAATTGGCAGCCATTGAGGAAGCCGGCCTTTACAAGCGCGAACGCATCATCACCAGTGACCAGGGCGCGGAGATCACCGTGAACGGGCGGCAGGTGCTGAATTTCTGCGCCAACAATTACCTCGGGCTCAGCTCCGATCCGGAAGTGATGAAGGCTGCCCACGCAGCATTGGACAGCCATGGATATGGCATGAGCAGCGTGCGCTTCATCTGCGGCACGCAGGACATCCACAAGGAACTGGAGGAAAAGCTGGCCCGGTTCCACGGCACGGAGGACACCATTCTCTATGCCGCCTGTTTCGACGCCAATGGCGGCGTGTTCGAGCCGTTGCTGGGGCAGGAAGATGCGATCATCAGTGATTCGCTCAACCACGCCAGCATCATCGATGGCGTGCGGCTCTGCAAGGCCATGCGCTACCGCTATGAGAACAACAACATGGCGGACCTGGAGCTGCAACTGAAGACCGCGCGGAAGGACGGGGCCCGGCACATCATCATCGTCACGGACGGCGTGTTCAGCATGGACGGTATCGTGGCCGATCTGAAGGGCGTGTGCGACCTGGCCGACAAGTACGAGGCCTTGGTGATGGTGGATGAGTGCCATGCGGCGGGCTTCATCGGCAAAACGGGGCGGGGCAGCGTGGAACACTGCGGCGTCACCGGAAGGGTGGACATCATCACGGGCACGTTGGGCAAGGCGTTGGGCGGGGCCATGGGCGGTTATACCACCGGCCGGAAGGAGATCATCGACATGCTCCGCCAACGGTCACGCCCCTATCTCTTCAGCAATTCGCTGGCACCGGCCATCGTGGGCGCATCCATCAAGGTGATCGACCTGCTCACCGCTTCCACACGACTGCGTGACCACCTGGAACGGAACGTGGACCGCTTCCGCAGCGGCATTGAGAAGCTGGGCTTCAAGACACGCGGTGCGGGAGCAGCGATCGTGCCCGTGATGCTCGGCGATGCCAAGTTGAGCCAAGTGATGGCGGACAAACTGCTGGAAGAAGGCATCTACGTCATCGGCTTCTTCTACCCCGTGGTGCCCAAGGATACCGCCCGCATCCGGGTGCAGCTCAGCGCCGCTCATTCCGATGCCCACATTGATAAGGCACTTGCCGCGTTCGGCAAGGTGGGCAAGGAGCTGGGCGTGATCTAAACGAGCGGCAGGGCCGGCTCCCCAAGGTCCATCAGCGCGCCGCAACACCAGCCAAGTGCATACGCTGCCATGGCCAGCACTGCGGATTTCTTGCTCCACCCGTTGTAGGTATCCTTCAGGTAAGCCGGCCAATTGCCACGCTCCAATAGGGCGCGCCCATAAGAAATGCTGGGCCCGGGGATCCTGGTCATGTGCCACCAGCCAGTGGGGAAGAAAATGGTTTCACCTTCCTTCAACAGGGTGCGGTAACCCTTTGCTTTTGCAAAGAGCGGGAAACGCCCCAGGTCCGGGGCGAATGCATGGTCCACTTGGGAATAGAGCGGGTATTCCGGCCGGGGATACATGTACGGGGTTTGGTCGGGCGGAAACAGGAAGAATTCCTTGTCCCCATATAGCTGCGTGATCTGCGTGTGCAAATGCTGCAGATCCACGTGGAGCACCGGGAAAGAGGCTCCCAGCCCGCCAAAAAATACTTCATGCTTGATGGTGCCCCTGATCAGCCTGCCGGGCAATGTTCGGTTTGCCAACCGGTCCCACCGGCCCAGTAATAACGGTTCCATGTCGGCCTTCAGTTCGGGAAATTGCCGGTCGATGTCCAAGTTGTAGCTGTAAGGGGCGGGACTTTCCTCCGTGGAGGCTTGGATCAATTGCATTTGCTCCTTCACGGTGTATTGCACCCCCTTCACCTCATGCGTGATATGCCCGTAATGCCTGCTGAAGAATTCCGGCGTCCATTTGCCGAAGGCCGGCCAATGTTCGGCCAGCCCCGCCAGGATCACGGGTTTGCCGGGCCGCACAAATTCCCGCATCAACTCCCCTGTGCTGATGTTCAACCGGCGTTCAACGTCCGGCATGCCTTCTTGGATCAAAGGCGAAGCATGACCCATGGCCTTGTCAATCCCTCAATGCAACAGTGAAGGTACAATATCCTGAAGAGGAGTGCCAACCGGCGAAGGTCAGCGCTCCACCTCCATGCGCAGGATCTCGATGAGGCCCGTTTCGTTGTTCTTGGTGATCACGGCCTTCAGGAAGAGCGTGCCTTCCGCATACAGGAACTCGCTGTGGCGGGCCAGCGTGCCGTTGCGGAGCAGGTCCCGCGTGAGCGGGTCGCCCGCCGCATCGTAGGTCCATTGCCAAGTGGTGGTCTCCGGCACCGCCAAATTGGTTTGGGCGGTTTGCGAGGCCAGCCTGCCGTTGCCGTCGTAAGCAAAGGTGGCCAGGCCGCGCCGCTGTGTGATCAGGTTCAGGGTTTCGATCCGGCGCAAGTAGCCTAGGCGGTCCTTGGCGTAGGTCTCCTCCTGGTAAGGCCTGCCGCGGTCGTTCAGAAAGGTCTTGCGCCACGAGGTGTCGTTCAGTGCGGTGTAGGTGTACCGTTCATCGCTGATCACCGTGGGCGTATCGGCGCCGGGGCCGTCCAATGCGGCGGTAAGCCCGCCTAGGCGCACATGAGTCTCGCGCACAAGGTGTGCATCGGGGCCGTATTCCATTTGCAGGGCGTAGTATCCGTGCACGTCATTGTGCAGTTCCTGCAACAGGCGGCCGTCCGTGCCGTAGCTGTACAGCACGGAAGCGGTGTCCAGGCCCGTAGTGGCATTGCCCAGCATGTGCGTGGCCCGGTCCAGTTGGCCGCCCGTGCTGAAGCGGTAACGGAACCAGCGATCCAAGGGCTGCATGGGCCTGCCGTCGCGCTTGGTCCACAGTTGGGCGTTCACCGCGGTGACCCCGTTGCGCACAATGAACGCCGGGTTGAAGTGCAGCAGCTCAGGTTCATCCGCCCCCGGCTCCACCAGCAGCATCTGGGCCCGGGAGGGCAGCATCCATAAGAGCAAGGCACACGTCAGTACTGGTCTCATTGCATTTGGATCAAGGCCGCCTCCACACTGTGGACGGGCAATTGGCACACCTTGCCTTCGCAAACGTAGATAACGGTCTGCGGGCCTACCGGCTTATCCGCCAGCAATGGGAGATTGCTGCCACTTGCCGTGCCGATGAACAATCGGCCCGGATGGTACTGCCGCCCGATCTGCCCGCGGCGCGACAGTGCTTCGGGGCCGGTGATGGCAATTTCATAGTACGGGAACAGATGGTCCATCAACAGGAGCGCCCAGTTGGTGTGGCCGGCCGGGTAGTCCTTCATGCCGCCCGCAACGTTTGCCAATTGCTGCTTGGCCAAGTTCAACCACCGGGGTTCATCCAACAGATGCCCCAGGGTGAAAAGGCCCTTGGCCATGCTGGAATTGGAGGAAGGGATCACGTTGTCATGCACTTCCATGCTGCTCGCGATCAACGGGGGATCGGTGTCGTTGGTATAGCGGAACATGCCGCTGCCTTCATCCAGGAAATGTTTGATCGCGTAATCGGCCAGTGCCCGGGCCTCGGTAAGCCACCGTTCATTGAAGGTGAGCTGGTAAAGGGCGGCCAGGGCCTCAAGGGTGAAACTGTAGTCGTCCAAATAGCCGTTCACCGTGGGCTTGCCATTGGTGTGTCCGTGCCAAAGCCCGCCGTCCGGCCTTCTGCATAGGGTGAGCAACTGTTGCAAGGTCTGTTCCGCCATCTCCCGGTATTGCGGTTCCCCGAAGGCTTCCGCGGCATCGCAAAGGGCACTGGCCATCATGGCATTCCATGCCGTGATCACCTTGTTGTCCAGCCCGGGCCGTATGCGCGCGGCCCGCGCAGCAAGCAACTTTGCGTCCACCAAGGCCCGCTTTGCGGAAAGTTCCTCCGCAGTGAGGCCATGCTTGCGGGCGTAGTGCTGATCGTCCATGGTGCGCAGCAGGATGTTGCGCCCTTCTTCCCAATAGCCGTCCCCGCCCACGTTGTAGAAGTCTTTGGCGAACTCCGCATGTTCCCCGAGTGCAGCTTCCAACTGGTCTTCCGTCCACAGGTAGAACAGCCCTTCCACGCCTTCGCTGTCCGCATCCAAGGCACTGTGCCAGCCGCCGCCTTCGGCTTGCATTTCGCGCACCGCCCATGCCACGGTGCGGCGCACCACATCGTGGTATTCCTCATCCCGGAAGGCTTGGTATGCCTTGCTGTAAAGGGAGATGAGCTGGGCGTTGTCGTACAGCATCTTCTCGAAGTGCGGCACTTTCCAGCTGATGTCCGTGCTGTAGCGGGCAAAGCCGCCGCCTATCTGGTCGAAAATGCCTCCTTGGGCCATCTTGTCCAGGGTGAGGCGCACCTGCTTGAGAATGGCCTTGCCGTCGGTGGCAATGCCGTAGCGCAACAGGAATGTGTAGGTGTTGGGCAAAGGGAACTTGGGCGCTTGGTCCGGGCCTCCCCAAGCGGTGTCGAACCGGCGGTCCAGACCATCAGCCAGTTGGTCCAATTGCTTGCGGGTGAGGGCGGGGGGCGCCTCGTTCAACCGGACCACGCCGGCCTGCCGGATGCCAGCATGCAGTTTTTCGGCGTATTCGGTGAAGTGCCGGGGCTGGCTGGCCCACTTGTCCGCCAATTGATCAAGCACTTGGAGCCACTGTTCCTTGGGAAAATAAGTGCCGCCATACACGGGCCGCCCGTCCGGCAGGGTGAAGCAGTTCAGGGGCCAGCCGCCGCGCCCGGTCATCAGTTGCACGGCGGCCATGTACACCTGGTCAATGTCCGGGCGCTCCTCGCGGTCCACCTTGATGCAGACGAAACGCGCGTTCATCTGTTTGGCCACTTCCGCGTCTTCAAAGCATTCGTGTTCCATTACATGGCACCAGTGGCAGGTGCTGTAGCCGATGCTTATCAGCACCAGCTTGTTCTCCGCCCTGGCCTTGGCGAAGGCTTCTTCGCCCCACGGGTACCAATCCACCGGATTGTGCGCATGCTGCAGCAGATAGGGGCTGCTTTCTGCGGCAAGGCGGTTGGTATGGGCGGGCATGGTATCTTTCCGGATAGTTGCGGATGGCGGGCGGAAAAGCCCGAAGCTGTTCCGTGGATGTGGAACAATGGATCAAAGTAACGGGGGCAACAAGCATGCCCGGCCACAGGGTGCGGCGGGTAGTCAACAGCCAAACGTGGAATCGGCGGCGCAATGGCCCACTACGGCCATGGCCGTGGGCATCCTGGCCACCATTGTGCTTTTTTGGACCGTGGGCCAACGCACGCTCATTACCTACACGGCCTTGTTCCGTTGGTTGGCGCTTTTTGCGGTTGCGGGCAATTTGCTCCCCAGGCGTTGGTATGCCAAGCGCTTCGCGATGGACCAGCTGGAATGGTTCTGGTTCAATTTGCTGGCGGTGGGGCCGGCGATCTTTTGCAGTTGCCTGGTGCTGAATTTCCTGGTGCACGGGCCGGTGGAGCGCATGTTGGTGCAGGAAGGCCGCAGCTTCGACCTCACCGCCTATTGGCGGAAGCACGGCAGGTTCCCCGCGCACCTGCCCTGGCCCCGCGATCTGGGCGTGGACCCGGAAAAGGACCGCGTAGCGCTGGCGACAGCCGGGCCCGGGGACAGGGTGTACGGCCTGGCCGAAGGCTGCTTGGGCTACCTGGTGATCACGGAGGTAACGGAAGCTGAAGCGTTGGGCCCCGGTCCCTGAAACCGTGGCCCGCACGGCGCAACGGCCATCGGGCAGGTGCTATTGCCGCCCCAGGTCCAATTGCTGCTCCATTTCGAACGGGAAGCGCTTGCCCATCATTTTCGCCTTGCCCACCACGGTGCCCTTCACCCCCAGTTTTACCGAACCCGTGAGCGCCGCGCCCATCAGCACCGGCAACAGGTTGTTTTGGCCCTTTGCCAGCGTGGCATGCAATGGAATGGCGTAGGTGCGGTCGCTGTTGCGCTCCAGCACGATGGCGCTGTCCAGCGTGGCTTTTCCCACGGCTTGGCCGTTCAGGAACAGGTCCATGTCGGGGTCCGTTACCGTGATCCGGTAATTGTTCGGGTTGTGTACCTGTACCATTACGGTTGCGGCAATGCCCGATGCGTCCAGGCGGGTGATCCTTGCTCCTTGGACGCCCTTGAACTCCACATCACTGTAGCTCATGCATCCTGCAAGGAGAACGGCGGCCAGCAGGCAGGGCAATTGGATCCGGTGCAGCATGGCGGCTATTTGCCGGTTTCAGCGTAGTGGCTGAAGAACTTCGGGATGGTGCGGATGCCCGCCATGTAGTTGAACACGCCGTAGTGCTCGTTCGGGCTGTGGATGTTGTCACTGTCCAGGCCGAAGCCGAGCAGGATGGTCTTCAGTCCGAGTTCCTTCTCGAAAAGGGCCACGATGGGGATGCTGCCGCCGCCGCGCGTGGGGATGGGCTTCTTTCCGAAGGTTTCCTCCATGGCCTTGCTCGCTGCTTGGTAGGCCGCGCTGTCCGTGGGCGTCACCGCTGCCTCGCCGCCGTGGTGGGGCGTCACCTTCACCTTTACGTAAGGCGGTGCTATCTTCTTGAAATGATCCACGAAAAGCTGCGTGATGGCATCGCTCTTCTGGTCGGGTACCAAGCGCATGCTGATCTTGGCGCTGGCCTTGGACGGAAGCACGGTCTTGGCGCCTTCGCCGATGTAGCCGCCCCAGATGCCGTTCACGTCCAGCGTGGGCCGTATGCTGGCGCGCTCGGG
>JAFDZG010000017.1 GCA_018267065.1 Bacteroidota bacterium | reverse complement strand
TCCTTCATCTTCAGGAACACGTCGTTCACCTGCTTGGTGATGCTGGTGCCGGCGTTAAGCGCGCTCACCTTCAAGAACCAGCACTTGGCCTTGGCGCGGTCCATGACGGCTTTGTCATAGAGGAAGTACAGGCCCATGTAGTTGTAGGCTTCCTCCAGGTCGGCCTTTTGGCTTTGCTGCTCTTCGGGTTTCATTTTGCGGATCACCTCCGCATAAGCATCCTTTGCCAGCCAGCTCTTCACCTCGGCCGTGTCCATGCCGGCCAGTGAGCGTGCACGGTACAGGTATCCTTGGTAGATGTTGGGCTGCTTGCTGATGTAGGTGGCCCAGGCGCTGTCCGCGGTTTGGAACATCTTGGCGCGGTTGGCCATGGCCCCGAGGTAGTACCAGTCATTTACCTCCATTTGGCCGCCCTTCGCTTTCTCCTGCATAGCTGAAACAGCCCTGCCGTATGCTTTGGCATCGGTGAAGGCCTTTGCGGCCTCCAGGAACAGGTAGTTCTTGGAGGGGTCCATGCGCGCGGCCTTCAGGTACATCTCCGCCGCCAATGAATCATACGGGGTGGACACAACGACCATCGTGGTGGTACCGTCCATGTTTTTCACGGCCGGGGCCACCGTTGCGTTTCTACCATCCACTACGGCGGTGCCATTCACTATCTTGACCGGTGGATTCTTTTCCAACTCCTTGGCCAGGCCCTGGTAGATCTTGCCCTGGTACTCGTAATCCAAGCTGATCACTTTGTCCTTGGGCTGCTCCGCAAAGTAGGCCTGCATGGCCGTGTTCGCAGCCTCATACTGGCCTTTCTCCTCCAGGTCGAAAGCCTTGAGGCGCTTGAGGGTCATGTTCTTCACGCCTTCCTGCTCCAAGGCTTGGATCTCGGAAAGGCTCTCGTCGTATTTCTTCACCAGGAAAAGGAACTGTGCATTGCGGACCCGGGCGCTGGTGCTGCCGGTGTTCAGCTGCAGGTATTTCTGCATGTCCGCCGTGGCCTTGTCGAAATTGCGGGCCATGAAATACGCTTCCGCCCGGCCGCGGTAGGCCGGTGCATAGTTGGGGTCCAGCGCGATGGCGTTGGTGTACTCATCAATGGAGCTGGGGAAGTTCTTGGCGCGGTAGTACATGAACGCCTTGCGTGCAACCGGTTCCGCACTGAGCGGGGCGAGTTCCATGGCCTTCTTGTAGTTTTCCAAAGGCGTGGTGCCGTCGCGGGGATTTTGGTCAAACAAGGCATCCCCCTTGATGATGTATGCTTCGGGGTCCTTGGGATACAGCTCGATGGATTTCTGCAAGAGCGCCAAGGCACCGGCATAGTCCGGTGATTTCCCAGCAAGGAGACCTTCGGCTTCTTCGCGGTAAGTGGCCGCTATTTGCTGCTTGGAAGCTTTGTTGGCCTTCAACTCCACTGTTTCGCTGGCCTTGGCGAACTGGGCCTGCGCCCCGTTCACATCGCCTTTTGCACGCAGCACCTTGCCCACCCCGGCATAGTTCAGTGCATAGGTCGGGTTCACCTCAATACCCCTGAGGTAGGCCGCCTCGGCGCTGTCCGCCTGATCGTTGGCATAGTAGTTCTCGCCCATGTAAAACCAGCCTTCCCCGCTGCTGGGGGCACTCTGGACGATCTTCTTGAACGCGGCCGTTGCCTTTTCGAACTGCTCGTTCTCGGTGAGCTTGATCGCTTCCGGCAATTGTGCGCTCGCGGCCAAGGCCGCACAAGCGAGTCCGAAGGTGAGGAGGTTCTTCATGCGCGATGCTTTCTATTGGTGGACGATCTCCACGTTGCGCGGCGGTACCGTGATCGGGGCCACGCCCAATTTGAGGATGATCCGTTGTCCCTTGTGGTTGGCAACAAAGGAAACAAATCCGGTGCCAAGACCGCTTTTGCCTTCCGTGAGCAGCATGGAAACGGTGCGGGCAAGCGGGTAGCTGCCATCCGCCAGGCTGCTTTGGGAGGGCAATACCGGAGGCTTGCCGGGAGCCTTGGAAATGGGCAACAGCCGCACCTGTTCACGCAGGGCCTTCATGGCCGGGTTGTCCAAGTCGCTGATGGCCTCAAAAGGCAGGAAGCCGATGGCCCGGGCATCGCGTGCCACTTGGTCCACCACGGCGGGCACGTCCGTCAAGGCCCTGGCCCGCATGGCCTTGATGCCAAGGGAATCCGCCAAAAGCCGCGCCACGCCGCTGCCCGTGCCGGCGAAGAGTGCCGTCAAGCTGTCCAAGCCCAGCGGGCGTTCTGCATCGGTGGTAACCTGCAACGTGCCGGTTTTTCCGAGCAAGGCTGCAACCTGGTCCACGCTTAAGCGTTGCAGCGGGCTGTTCCGGTTCACCACCACTGCAATGCCTGCTTTGTAGATGGGCACCTCCGGTGCGCTCAGTTGCCGCTTCTTGAAATAGGCAAGCTGTTCCGCGCCGGGCGCCACGGAAGTGATCACGCAGCGCACGCTGTCATTCAGCATGGCCTTCACCAGGTCGGCCTCGTCCATGTACCGCACCTGCACCTCCGCCTTGGGATAGAGAGCGCTGAACACCAGCAATTCCTGGTCGATCACCGGGCGGCAATCGGCATCGGCGAGCACCAGCACCCGGCCGGATGTGGGCGTGTCGTCCTTGCCGGGGTCGGGCGCGGTGAAACGGCACCCTGCGGCGGATGCTCCCAACAAGGCCACGGAAATGGCCGTGATCATGTTGTTCCGCAGCTTCAATTTTCCCTGCTTTGGGCTTCCTTGCGGCGCCAGATGAACCAGCGCACCACACCGTAGGCCATCAGAATGATGCCCAGCGGAACACGGAACCGGGAGATCTGCGGGTACAGGAAATTGGTGAACAGGATCATCGCCCCGGCGACCAGGTACAAAGCGCTCATCACCAGTGCGAAATACTTCATTGCGGCGTTTTAGCGGGTTTCAAATTTAATCGGCAGGGTGAGGCGGCAGCGCACATCGTGTCCGTTCATGCGGGCGGGTTTCCATTTCGGCATGCGGCGCACGGTGCGTTCCGCCGCGCGCCGGTTGCCCTGCTGTGCACCTTTCACGGCCCGCACATCCTCAATGGAACCGTCCAGGCCCACCACGAATTGCACGTACACCATGTCCTTGCCCACGGCCTCCTCCGGGAAATCAAGATTGCGACGGATCCATTCCCCCAACGCAGCTTGCCCCCCCGGGAATTCCGGCAGTTCCTGCACTTGGAAATTTTCCAGGGTGGTGCCGCTGCCCAGGTCCGAACCCAAGCCACCACCGGTGGTTCCTCCGGGAAGGTCCGTTCCGCCGCCGGTGCCGCCGGTGCCCGCGGATGCAAGGGTGGCGCCGGTGTCCACGGGCAATACGGGCGGGGCCACGATGCTGTCCACCGCTTGAACATAGCGCTGCACGTCGGGGTCTTTACGCTCCATCGGATGTTCAATGGCTGGTTTCACCGTACTTGTGGCAGGCGGCGGAATGATGATCCGGTGAAGGTCCACGTCCACCACATGCTGCGGGAGTTGGACGGAGACGCCCGGCGGAACGGAATGCATGAAGTACGACAATGCCGCGACCGCAGCGGCCAGCAGCCCGATCGCAAGCAGGAAGGAGCGCACCACGTTCCGTTCGTACCCGGTGCGCAGGTTGTATGCGCCGTAGCCGTGGTTGCGCCCCTCAAAGACGAGCTCATTCCGCGCGGCGGAGGTTTCCCTGCTCCATGTTTGGCCCAAGCCGAGAAGCAGGCAGAGCAGGGTGAAAATGGCCAATGCTGCAATGGTGATCATGGTGGTTTCGGTGTTTGGGGTTCCGTGTAGCTGTACAACCGGAATGCCCCTCCGTTCATTGCACCGTTCCCGTAGCCGCAGGTACCGTTCCTGAAGGGCTCATTCAAGCAAAATGCCCGCCTTGGAGGGTTCCAAGACGGGCATTTCAGCCCTGTTCAGGGGACTTCTACTTCAATTTGAAGTCCACCGGGATGGTAAAGCGGCACTTCACGGGTTTGCCGTTCATTTTACCGGGGCTCCATTTGGGCATGGACTTCACCGCGCGCAGGGCCTCCTTGTCCAAGCCGGCGCTCACGCCGCGGCGGATCTTCACGTCTTCCACGCTGCCGTCCTTGTCCACCACGAACTCCACGTACACCTTGCCCTGGATGCCGGCGTCAAACTCCATGTCGGGGTACTTGATGTTCTTCTGCAAGTACTCGTACATCTTGGCCATGCCGCCTGGAAAGTCGGGCTGTTCCTGCACGGCGGCCAGGTCGTAGGTCACCTCTTCCACGGGTGGCGGGGGCGGCGGGGCATCGATTTTTTCGCCCTCCTGGGTGGTTTGGCCGGCGGTGGTTTCCGAAAGGTCTTGCTGGGTGGGCGGAGGTGCTTCCACCGGCTTGTCCACGGCCTCCACGGCGGTGAATTGCACGGTTTCGATCTTCGGCTGGGGCGGAGGGATCACTTCCGGCGGAGGTGGGGGTTCTTCCTGTTTTTCCTCTTGGAAGAGGTCCAGGTTTACCTCCACGATCTTCACTTTCTCCGGTTCCTTGTCCGCAGGGCCCAGTTTGGAGATCACGAACGGCGTGCCCACCGCCAGGAAGAAGAACGCAATGGCGCACACCATGGCCAGGCCCAGCCGCCGGTTATAGTGGTTCCGCAGTTCGTACGCGCCGTATTCGCGGTGCCTGTCCGCAAACACCAACTGGTTGCGGAGGCCCTGCAAGAGGTTCATCCACGAGGTGTCGTACGTGAGCAACACGCTCAGCAGGAGCAGCACTGCGACGATGATCACGTAGGTCATGGGGTCAGAATTTGAGTTTCTCGGCGTCCAGGAGCGCTTGTTCGGCCGGCTTGATCGAATCTTGCACGGCATACTTGCCGATGCCGCTGATGTCCATGTCGTCCACCATGTCGATCATGTTGCGGTACTTGGCATCCTTGTCCGGCTTGATGATCACGAACATGGCCGCCTTGTCTTTTTGTGCCTCGTTCTTCAGCGAATCGTATGCCAGTTCGGTGATCTCCTTTGCGTTCAGCTTCCGGCCGAGGTCCTGGATCCTTTCAAAGGTGTTCTTGTTCCACTCGATCAAAAGCGGGGTGATCTTGCTGAAGTCCGTGCGGGTCAGTTGCGTTTCCCCGGGCTTGAATTCGTTCCGGTAATAGAAGATCTGGTCTCCCTTGGTGAGGAACAGTGTGAGAGCATTGTTCACTTCGGTAGGCTTGGGGGGATTGGGTCCTTCCGGGGGTACGGGAAACGTCAACTGCAGGGTTGACGGCTTGTACATGGTGGTGGTGAGGATGAAGAAGGTGAGCAGCAGGAACGCCAAGTCCACCATGGGTGTCATGTCGATCCGGGTGCTGCCTTTCTTGGCACGCTTCTTCTGGTGGCGCCCGCCTCCTCCACCTCCGCCTTCAGGTACGTCTGCCATGTTTTCTCAGTGCTTGCTCCTGGTGGGGGTCTTCCCGTGGTTGCTTGTCAGGTCCTTGTCCTTGCTGATTGAAACGCTGTACACGCGGGGATCATTTCTGTTCATTGGAGGAAACCTGCATGCGGCTTTCCTCCAGGTCGGTGATCATTTTGAAGCGGTTGATCTTCACGGTGGGCCCTTGGAAGATCTTGATCACCTTGTTGATGGTTGAATAGTTCACGTTGCCGTCACCCTTCAACGCCACGATGGGGTTTTTGCCGCCGGAGCCGCTGCTGAAGATGATCTGGGTGGACCGGATCCAATCGAGCAGTTGGTTGTTGGTGCTGTCGATGGGAATTCCGGGGGAAGCCTGGTCCATCACCTTGCGTTCAGCGGGTGAATCCAAGGAGAGGTAGGAGGGCAGTTGCTGCACGGGAATGCCGATGTCATTGAGGTTCACGAAGCGCTGGATCTGCTCGGGGTCCAAGGTGAACTTGTACCGGTTGGCCATGTCCTTGATCACCTCGGCACGCACCTTCTTGTCGGTAAAGTCCCAGAACACCCGGCCCGCGCTGTCCACGGTAACCGTCATCAGGTTTTCCGTTGGGATCGGCGATTGGCTCATGCTGCTGGGCGTATCCACCACCACGGCCTCTTCGGGCCGGAACTGGGCGGTGAGCATGAAGAAGGTCACCAGCAGGAAGCCGAGGTCCACCATCGGGGTCATGTCCAGCGCGGGGCTGGTGCGGGGCATCTTAAGCTTCGGCATGCGGTGCTGTTCCGGAGGTCTGTGTCTGGTTTATCGGAGCGGTGTTTGCTGCCTTTCGCCCTGTGGGCTGGATGCTTTGCCGACCAACCCAAGTAGGGGCGATGCATGCATTGCCCCTACTTGTGGTTGGCCAAGGTTTGGCTCACGCTGAAGCCAGCCTCGTCAATGCCGTGGGTGATGCCGTCGATCTTGGTGCTGAAGTAGTTGAACATGATGATGGCGATGCAGGAACCGGAGATACCGAGGGCCGTGTTGATCAGGGCCTCGGAGATACCGGTGGAGAGCTGGGTGGCATCGGGCGTGCCGGCGGTGGCCATGGCGCTGAACGCCCGGATCATTCCAAGCACGGTTCCGATAAGGCCCAGCAGCGTGCTGATGCTCGCGCAGGTGGACAGGATCACCAAGTTCTTGCTGAGCATGGGGAGCTCCAGGGCCGTGGCCTCTTCGATCTCCTGCTTCACGGTGTTGATCTTGGTCTCCTTGTCCAAGGTACCGTCGTTCAGCACGGTCTGGTACTTCTCCAGGCCGCTGCGCATCACGTTGGCCACGCTGCCCTTTTGTTCGTCGCAGGCGGCGATGGCTTCATCCACGCGGTCGGTGGCCAGCAGTTGGCGCACGTTGTGCAGAAAGGCGTCGATGCGGCCCTTGCCCTTGGCGCGGCCCAAGGTGATGAAGCGCTCGATGGAGAAAATGAGCACCAGGAGCACAATGGTGAAAAGGATGGGCACAATGAAGCCGCCCTTGTGGATGATGCCGAACGTGTGGTTCGGGTCCAGCGCCACCGGATGGCCTTTTACCGGATCACCTCCCTCGAAGTTGGCCGGATCGCCCAGCACGAACATGTAGAACAGGATGCTGACGATCAAAGCCAGGGGAAAGGCCAAAGCCACGAACAGGCTGGAGATCTTTCCGGATTGCTTGGTGCTCATGTAGAGGATGGTTTCGTGGTTGAGGTAGCGTGGTCGCTTGTTCGTTTTTCTTTCTGGATGGATGCCCGCCGATCTTCGGGGCGAGGGGGGCGCAAACATAGCAAGTCCATTGTTTTCAACAACCGGTTAACTGCTGCTTTGGTCCAAGTTGCGCCTTTCCCCTTCCGGCCCAAAGCAACGCCGGCCGGCCACCCCGCCGTGTGCGCCCGGTACCGTTGCCCAAGCAATGGTTGCGATGGGCGGGGGAACGGTTGTGGCGATTGGACGTACGGTAGACCCATGCGGGGCCTTGGCTTTGCAACCATGGTCCTTATTTGTTACGGTTATATTTTCCATGTAAATTATATTTGTGCCTGAAAACAAGCACACACCATGTCAAACACAACCACAAGGCCTGCGCGC
This sequence comes from Bacteroidota bacterium, assembly GCA_018267065.1. Classification (GTDB taxonomy): domain Bacteria; phylum Bacteroidota; class Bacteroidia; order Flavobacteriales_F; family PHOS-HE28; genus PHOS-HE28. The sequence goes on along the minus strand of JAFDZG010000017.1, from coordinate 3,261 downwards.
ACGGTGCTTCACAAAGCAAGCGACCGGGGCCACGCAAACCACGGTTGGCTGGATGCCTGGCACTCGTTCAGCTTCGCCAACTGGTACAACCAGGAGCGCATCCACTTCGGCAACCTGCGGGTATTGAATGACGACACCATCGCGCCGGGCATGGGCTTTGGCACCCACCCGCACGACAACATGGAGATCATCACCCTGGTTACCGAAGGTGCGCTGAAGCACAAGGACAGCATGGGCCATGAGGGCATCATCAAGGCCGGGGAGGTACAGGTGATGAGCGCCGGAACGGGCGTGCAGCACAGCGAATTCAACCCGGACCCGGCGCACCGCTCCAAGCTGTTCCAGATCTGGATCTTCCCGCGGGAGCGCGGCACCAAGCCCCGCTACGACCAGATCACACCGGACCCCAAGGGCCGCTTGAACCAGTTTCAGCAGCTCGTTTCACCAGACCCTTCCGATGCGGGCACCTGGATCGGCCAGGATGCGTGGATCCACCTCGGGGAATTTGAAAGCAGCCGCACGGCGGAATACGCGATCAAAAAAGAAGGGAACGGCGTTTATGCCCTTGTGGTAAGCGGCAGCGCCACCGTCAATGGCCACGCACTGGGCAAACGCGACGCCATCGGGGTGGAAGGCCTGGAAGGATTGCGCATCCAGGCGGGCAACGAAGGCGCAACACTGCTGCTGATCGATGTGCCCATGGAACTGAAGTGAACAGAACAACCATCAACACCAATACCAACATGAAAGAGCAAGTTCAAGATGCCGTGAAAACACCCGCCGCCACCGGCGTGAAGTGGACCATTGATCCCGCGCACAGCGAGATCCAGTTCAAGGTGAAGCACATGATGATCAGCACCGTTACGGGCAGCTTCGGCAAGTTCGAGGCGGACATCGAGGCGCCGGGCGAAGACCTGAGCAAAGCCAAGATCCACTTCAGAGCGGACGTGGACAGCATCACCACCGGCAATGCCCAGCGGGATGGCCACCTGAAGAGCAACGATTTCTTCAGCGGTGAAAAGCACCCGCAGATCAACTTCACCTCCACCGGCACCAAAGCGGTGGACGGCGATGGCAGCTGGACCCTGCTGGGCGACCTGAGCATGAACGGCATCACCAAGCCCGTGCAATTGGACGTGGAGTGGGGCGGCGTGATGAAGGACCCCTACGGCAACATCAAGGCCGGAGTGAGCATCCACGGCAAGGTGAACCGCAAGGACTGGAACATCAACTGGAACGCGGCCTTGGAGGCAGGCGGGATGCTGGTGAGTGACGAAGTGCGCATTGCCTGCGAAGTGCAATTGGTGAAGCAGGGCTGAGCGAACGGCCCCGCGTGGTGGAGCGGATGCCCGGCTTCGGTCGGGCATCCGTGTTTGGGGCCCATGCGCAAGGGGGTGGCCGGCGGGGGGGTCGTTGCGCCCTGTACCAGCTCCCGTTGCAGGGCAATCGCGTCATAATTATCTTATCACTGGCGTCCGGGAAAATCCGACATGCTTGCTTTCGTGGGTCCCGGCTCAAGGTCTGGGTGGACGCACCGGATGGAACGGTTTGCTTGGATGCCCGCGCTGGGCGCGGGCATCCAAGCAAACCGTTCCCACATCGCCGTTATTCCGGGCTTGCCCCGGAATCCCCGTTGGTGTACGGTTCCATGCTTCCTGTAATGCAGGGTTCTTCATACTTTCAAGCGTATTCCCACAGTGTAGCAGGTCAGTTTGGAGGGTCCTCCAAAATTGTCCCGGACACCCGTGATTATCTTTTGGCCAAGCGCCGTGCATGGAAGCTTGTGTTGGGCCTTCGGCTCCGCTCAGGCCAAACTCTCTTTTCGATTGCCGTTAACGACGAAATTGGCCAGAGCATTAGCGAAGCGGCTTTCCACGGCGTGCGCAGCATGCGAGGAGCCGAAGGCCCAACGATCAAAGCCTGGCGCGATTTCTTTCCGAAGGGTGCAGCCAGGCTGAAATTGAAATGCGATTGCCCTGCTGCCGTTGCCATTCCATTGCATCCAAGGCTTACCTTGGCCTGATGAACGCGGAACCTGCGGCTGCGGCACAGCTGCCCCGACCCATGCGAGGTGAAGCGTGGACGGTGGAGCCTGCCCGGCATCGCGATGCCGACGTGCTGTTGATCCGCTTTCCATACGACCGCGCACAAGTGGAACGTGTCCGTAAACTGCCCGGAGCGCGGTGGTCAAGGACAAAAAAAGCATGGTACGTGCGCGACAACGAGCATTACCGTCAGCAGTTCGGGTTGCCCCCGAAAACAGCAGGCAAGGCCGCATTGGCACGTGTTGGTGAAGTAAACCGGCCCGCCCTGGACCGGCTCATTGAGACCCTTCATCTGAAGGGTTACAGCCCCAACACCGTTACCACCTACCGCAACGAATTCGCACAATTGCTGCTGCTCTTGGGCGAATTGCCCGTGGACAGCCTCACCCCGGAGCAGTTGCGCAGTTACATGTTGCACTGCACAACCAAGCTCAAGCTCAGCGAGGCCACCCTGCACAGCCGGCTCAACGCCATCAAGTTCTACTTCGGGCAGGTGCTTCACCGGGAAAAATTCTTTGCCGAGATCCCCCGGCCCAAGAAACCGCATACCTTGCCCAAGCACATCAGCAGGCAGGACGTGAAGCGCTTGTTCGATCATACCACCAACCTGAAGCACAACACCATGCTACGCCTTTGTTATGGCATGGGCCTCCGTGTGAGTGAACTGGTGGCATTGAAAGTTACGGACATCGACAGCGGCAACATGCAGGTCCATATCCGCCGGGCCAAGGGAAAGAAGGACCGGTACATCCCCTTGCCCAAGAGTGCCCTCACCCAATTGCGCACCTACTTCAAAGCGTACCGGCCCAAGGAATACCTCTTTGAGGGGCAGTATGGCGGTGCATACAGCAGCCGCAGCGCCCAAAAGGTGTTCCATGCCGCGCTGCAACGGGCCGGCATCACCAAGCAAGTTGGCATACATGGCTTGCGGCACTCCTACGCCACCCACCTCTTAGAGGCCGGTACGGACATCGCGCACATCCAAAAACTCCTTGGCCACAACGACATCAAAACCACCCTGATCTACACGCAGATCACCGACCATGCCCTCCAACACATACAAAGCCCCTTGGACAACCTATGAAACAGGTGCGCATTTTGTGTTGTGGAGCTACCCCGAGCCGCCCTTTCGGCATTGGCCGTAAACACATAGCACCCTCTGGTCCTGATGGTTGTGTTTTAGGCCATACGCACAAGGTGCGTATATTTACGAGTT
>JAFDZG010000179.1 GCA_018267065.1 Bacteroidota bacterium | reverse complement strand
GCAACCTGAAGGATGCCGACCAGCGGATCATGGTGGACGTGCAGGACATCTATGGCAAGCAGGTGTTTGCCCAGGAGTTCGGCAACAGCGGTGAGCGCTTCAGCACCATCCTGCAACTGCCCGGCGATTTGGCCAGCGGCGTGTACATGGTGAACATCACCGTGAACGGTGAACGCACCGTGCAGCGGCTGAGCATTGTGCACTAAGCGATTCCATCTTTCAATGCGAAGGCCCTCCGGAAACGGGGGGCTTTCGCTTATTGCCGCATTGCTATGGTGATGCAGGGTCTTTTGACCAGGTATTGAAACTTGCACAGTGCATCCAACCTGTCCGGTTTATTGCCCGATTGGCCCTTTGCTTACTTGGGTTGCATTGCCCAACCCAGAAGTGCTGCACCACGAAACATGCCGTTTGGGCCAATTCCATTTATTAAGCCGCCGTTCAGCTGGTTCCCCTCCTACACTTGTATCATGGGGTATGCATGGCTCATCTTGGATTCTTCAGGAATCGCATAGCAAATGAAGGTCAAATAATAAGCTTCACTTGGTTCTCACTGATAATGAATTGAACGGTTCTTCAATCCATTATTTACCGATCATACATTTGAAGCACGCATGCCTACAAAACCACCAGCACAATGAACACCCGACCATTGAAACATGCACTATGTTCAGCCACTAAAGCCATGACGCTTTGGGCTGCCCTCCATTTTGCACCCTGCGTGCAAGCGCAACAATGGCTTCCTCTCGGCCCTGATGACCACAACTGGCCCTCGTCGGGAACAGCCACGTTCAACAATTTGGTGCTGGACGCTTCGGGCAACCCTGTGGTCGCCTTTACCGACGTGGCCAATGGGTACAAAGCCACGGTACAGCGCTGGAACGGCAGTGCTTGGACGGTGGTTGGATCGGCTGGCCTAAGTGCAGCAGGGGCCGATTACATCAGCTTGGCGCTGGACGCATCAGGTAACCCTGTGGTCGCCTATCAGGATGCGGCCAATGGGTATAAGGCCACGGTACAGCGCTGGGACGGCAGCGCTTGGACGGTGGTGGGAGCTGCAGGCTTTAGCGCGGGACAAGCAGATTATATAAGTATGGCGCTGGACGCATCCGGCAATCCCGTGGTCGCGTACATCGATGGAGCCAACGGAAGTATGGCCACGGTACAGCGCTGGAACGGCAGCGCTTGGACGGTAATGGGTGCGGCAGGCTTTAGCGCAGGATCGGCCCTTCTCACCCGTTTGGCGTTGGACGCATCAGGCAACCCCGTGGTCGCGTACATCGATGGGGCCAACGGGGACAAGGCCACGGTACAGCGCTGGAACGGCAGCGCCTGGGCGGTGGTGGGCACGACGGGCCTCAGTGCAGGATGGGCCTATTTCATCAGTTTGGCGCTGGACGCATCAGGCAACCCCGTGGTCGCCTATCAGGATGCGGCCAATGGGTATATGGCAACGGTGCAGCGTTGGAACGGCAGCGGCTGGACAGTGGTGGGAGCGGCAGGCTTTAGCACGGGACAAGCGAATTATATAAGTTTAGCACTGGACACATCCGGCAACCCCGTGGTCGCATACCAGGATCAAAGCAATTTGTCCGAGGCCACGGTACAGCGTTGGAACGGCAGTACCTGGACGGTGGTGGGCGTGGCCGGGATCAGCGCAGGGCCGGTCAACTTCACAAGTTTGGCGCTGGACGGTTCGGGCAACCCCGTGGTTTCCTACGTGGATTTGGCCAATGGACTGAAGGTCACCGTACAGCGCTGGAATAGCAGCGCTTGGGCGGTGGTGGGCTCGTTCGGGTTCAGCACAGGAGCCACCGACAACACGAGTCTGGCGTTGGATGCATCGGGCAACCCCGTGGTCGCCTACAGGGATTGGGCCAACGGAGCCAAGGCTACGGTAAAGCGTTGGAATGGCAGTACTTGGGTGTTGGTTGGCTCAGCGGGGTTCAGTGCGGGAACAGCCAACACCCCCAGTCTGGCACTGGATGCATCGGGCAACCCCGTGGTCGCGTATGGCGATGGGGCCAACGGGAATGCGGTTACAGTACAGCGATGGAACGGCAGCGCGTGGGTGGTGGTGGGCGCGGCCGGGTTCAGTGCGGGGACAGCCGACACTCCCAGTTTGGCGCTGGACGCATCGGGCAACCCCGTGGTCGCCTATGTCGATGGGGCCAACGGAAATATGGCTACGGTTCAACGCTGGAACGGCAGCGCTTGGACAGTGGTGGGCATGGCAGGCTTTAGCGCGGGAACAGCCAGGCTACCCAGTCTGGCGCTGGATACATCAGGTAACCCCGTGGTCGCCTATCAGGATTGGGCCAATGGCCAGAACGCCACGGTGCAGCGCTGGGACGGCAGTGCTTGGGCGACGGTGGGCACTGCCGGCTTTACTTCGGGGGGAGTCGATTACCCAAGTCTGGCGTTGGATGCATCGGGCAACCCCGTGGTCGCCTATCAGGACTGGGCCAACGGCCAGAAAGCCACGGTGCAGCGCTGGGACGGCAGTGCCTGGGTGGTGGTGGGCACCGTCGGGTTCAGTGCAGGACAAGCACAGAACACCAGCTTGACACTGGACGCATCGGGCAACCCCGTGGTCGTTTATGTTGATTGGGCCAACGGACAGAAGGCCACGGTACAGCGTTGGAATGGCAGCACGTGGTTGGTGGTGGGCACGGCTGGTTTCAGCGCTCAGATCACGGACAACCCTTCCAAGTGGCTTGCCCTTGATACGGCAGGTGATCTTTTTGTCGCCTACCCCAGCAGGTCGATGTATGCGAAATGGTTCGATACGAGCCATAGCATCAATGCCGGCACTCTTCCGGGCAATACATTCTGCAGCGGAGATCTGATGAGCTTACCATTTACCGCCACCGGCACCTACAACACCGGCAACATCTTCACTGCACAGCTCAGCGATGGCAGTGGAAACTTCGCGAGCCCGATGAGCATTGGTAGCTTGGGCGGCACGGCCAGTGGCAGCATCGCATGCATCATTCCACCGGGCACCCCGGCAGCTACGGGTTACCGCATCCGGGTGATCAGCAGCACCCCGCCGGTAACAGGGTCAGACAATGGCAGCAACCTTTCCATCACCGCACCGACCACATGGTACCAAGACCTCGATGCAGACGGCTTGGGCGACCCATCGATTGCAATTCTTGCGTGCGATCAACCCTTGGGCTATGTAGCGGACAACACCGATCTCTGCCCAACGATAGCAGGCACCGTGGGCAGCGCTTGCGACGACGGTAACTCCAGCACCTTGTACGACGTTCTGGACGTTGCCTGCACCTGTGCAGGTACACTGCTTGGAGGACCGTGCATCGGCAACCAGGTGGTGGTGAACATCACCACCGACGGCAACCCGGCCCAGCTCAGTTGGCAGATCAATGATAGCGGCAGTATCCTAGTGGCATTGGGCACTCCGTTGGTGGCCAATGCCATGAACAGCGATACCGCTTGTTTGGGAACAATTGAAGGCCTAAACTGCTACAACTTCAAACTTATGGACAGCTTCGGCGATGGCATCACCAACGGCGGCTGGGAACTCCGCACCATGAACGGCAAGCTGATCCTGCGTGACGACTTTGCATCAGGGGGCCAAAGCCCGACACCAACTCCGGCAAGCCCCAGCTACGGCAGCGGCCACAGCTTCTGCCTGCCCCTGGGTCCGGCGAACATCGCTGCCACCGAGTGCGGCATCTTCAACAACCTGCAGGGCAACAAGGTGTACTGCAACAAGGTGACGGGGGCCACGCAGTACCAGTTTGAGTTCAGTGATCCCGAT
>JAFDZG010000178.1 GCA_018267065.1 Bacteroidota bacterium | reverse complement strand
CGTGATCCCGAACATCCTGTACATGACGCGGGTAAGCCGCAATCCCGACAGCGGCTTCATGTACGTGTTGGGCGTATCGCTGAAGACGCTGACCACGGAATGTTTCAGCCACTACAGGGAACGTTATACGGAACTGGACCGCACGCGCAACGCGGTAACCCTTCCTGAACTTCCCGTGAAAACAAAGCGCACCCGGACCTATTCGCAGTTCAAGCTGAGCCCGGATGGCCGCCATGCCGCGTGGGTGAGCAATGAACTGGGCCAGTACAAGGTCTGGCTCTACGACCTGGGCACCAAGAAAGTGAAGAAGATCGCCAAAGGGGAAAAGAAGATCGACCGCATCATCGATTCCAGTTGGCCGGTGCTGGCATGGCACCCCACCGGCGGGGCGCTCACCTGGACCACTGAGCGCAAAGGCGCGTTGCTGCTGAACACCTTCACGCTGGACGACGGGAAGGCCACCCACAAGCCCGTTTTCATGCTGGAGAAAGTGCTTTCCATGTCCTACAGCCCCGACGGGCGCAACATGGTGTTCAGCGGCGTGCGGGAAGGGCGGACCGACCTGTACCTCTACTACGTGATCGGCAACCGGCAGGAGCAGTTAACGGACGACCAGTACGACGACCTGGACCCGGCCTTTGCCGATGGCGGGCGCAGCATCATCTTCAGCAGCAACCGCACGGATGATACGCTGCGGGCCAACACACCGCCGGTTTGGGCGGGCAACTCCAAGGACATTTTCAGGTATGACCTGGAGAAACGCAGCCAGTTGCTTACCCGGTTCACCGATACGCCCGGCGTGGACGAGCGGCAGCCTGCGATGTACGACAGCACGCGCTACACCTGGCTGAGCAACGAAAATGCACTGCAGGACCGCTGGCTGGCCCACTATGACAGCGCTGTGGTTGCCGTGGACACCGTTGTGCACTACCGGTATTTCACCGTGGCGGAGCGGGCCACCGACAATAGGCGGGGCATCCTGGAACAGGACATGAACTCCCGCTCCGGCCGCTTCACCGAACTGGTGTTCAGCAACAATAAGTACCGGTTTTACATGGGCACCACCGCTGAGGGCAGCAGCGCCGGCAAGGAAGGAAACGCGGTGCCGCCGCCGGACCGGGCCGGGGAAGCACCGTCCTCGGTAACGAATGACATGAGCAGGGTGGTGAAGGTGGATCTTGCCGCCCCGACGGATACCTCGGCAAACCGCGTGGACATTCACAATTACCGCTTCAGCGATGAGACCACGGCACCGGCCGCGAAGGAAACTTCCGCGGACAGCAGCAGGGTGCCGGTGGTCGGTCTTCCGCCGTCCGCAGCGGACACTGCGCAAATCACCACGCTCACCTTCCCCGAGCAGCGCAACTACAACGTGAACTTCGCCACGGACGAGGTGCTCACGCAACTGGACAACAGCTATGATTCGCACTTCTACCAGCCCTTGGTGGGCGCTGATGCGCTGAACCCGGGCCTCAGCGGACTGACGCGCATGGCCATCAGCGACCTCTTTGAGGATTACAAGATCGTGGGCGGCTTCCGGCTGGCACTGGACCTGAACAACAACGCCTACCTGCTGAAGTATGCCAACTTGCGCAAGCGGCTGGACAAGGAGATCATCCTGCAGCGGCAGGCCACGCAGGGCTACAGCACGCTGGGCATAGTAAAGCTCCGCACCCATTCAGCCACCTACAGGCTCACCTGGCCGTTCAGCGAACTTGCCTCGCTGCGCGGGTCACTGATGTACCGGCATGACAGCTACGTGACCCAAAGCATCGACCAATTCACCCGCGAACTGCCCAATGTGTATGACCAGACCGTGGGGGCCAAGCTGGAATATGTCTTCGACAGCAGCCGCCCGCGGGGCCTGAACCTGTACACCGGATGGAAGGCCAAGGTATTCGGTGAGTATTACAAGCAACCTGACGGGCTGCGGACGGACATGCAGGTGGTGGGCTTCGACTTGCGCAATGGACTGAGCATCCACCGCGAGCTTACCTGGGTGAACCGCTTGGCCGGGTCGGTTTCCATGGGCAGCCGGAAAGTGGCGTTCTTCATGGGCGGGGTGGACAATTGGCTTTTTGCCAAAACGGACAACAGCATGCCGCTGGACCCGTCGCAGAACTACTACTACCAGGCATTGGCGGTGCCCATGCGCGGCTTCTACTACAATGCCCGCAACGGCAATGCGTTCGCAGTGTTCAATTCGGAATTGCGGCTGCCGGTGTTCAGGTATTTGTTCAACACGCCCATGCGCAGCGATTTCCTGCAGAACTTCCAGGTGGTGGGCTTTGCGGACGCGGGCACGGCGTGGACGGGGAACGATCCCTATTCACAGGACAACTTCTTCAACCAGCAGGTGATCAGGCGCAACCCGCTCACCATCACCATCCGCAATCAGCGCGAGCCCATCATTTGGGGCTATGGCTTCGGGCTCCGGGCGCGGCTGCTGGGCTACTACATGCGCGGCGATTGGGCGTGGGGAGTGGATGATGGCGTGATCCAAAAGGGGATCTTCCAATTTTCGCTGAGCTTGGACATTTAGCCCATGGCCGGGATGATCACGGTGCAGCGCGTGAAGGAACTGGTGCAGGCCGGGCACATGGAAACCATTGCCGTACGGCGGCACTTGCATGCACACCCGGAGCTGAGCTTTCAGGAACATGAAACCGGCCAATACGTGGCCGAACGCCTGCGGGAACAGGGCATTGAAGTGCGTACGGGCATTGCCGGTACCGGTGTGATCGGCGTGGTGCAAGGCGCGGGGCCGGGCCGCACTTTTTGCCTGCGCGCAGACATTGATGCGCTGCCGATCCAAGAGGCGGAAGGCTTGCCCTTCCGTTCGTTGCATGCTGGTGTGATGCACGCCTGCGGCCATGATGCCCACACGGCCATGGTGCTGGCGGCGGGCAAGATCCTCCAAGAGCTGCGGCAGGAATGGAACGGCACCGTGCTGCTGCTCTTCCAGCCGGGCGAGGAGAAGATTCCTGGCGGTGCATCCTTGGTGCTGAAGGAAGGTGCGCTGAAGGACCCCGTTCCGGCGGGAATTGTGGGACAGCACGTTACCCCGGAACTGGAAACGGGCAAGGTGGGTTTCCACGCCGGACCCTTCATGGCCAGCAGCGATGAACTGTACGTTTCGGTGAAAGGCAAAGGCGGCCACGCGGCACAGCCGGAAAAGCTGGTGGACCCGATCTTGATCGCCGCGCACCTGCTGATCGCCCTGAAGCATGAGTTTGAGGCGTGGCGCAAGGACCGGCCGCTTGTGTTGGGATTTGGGCGGGTGATCGCTGATGGTGCCACCAATGTGGTGCCGGATGAGGTGAAGATCGCAGGCACGCTGCGCACCTTTGATGAAGACTTGCGGGCGGAACTGCACGAGTGGCTGCCGCGCAGGGCCGGGGAGATCTGCACGGAACACGGCGGCATGTGCGATGTTGAGGTAAGGCGCGGCTATCCCGTGGTGGTGAACGATCCGGCATTGACCGAACGCATCCGGGGTGCGGCGGCTGAATTTTTGGGGGCGGAGCATGTGGTGGACATGCCGCGCCGCATGGGCAGCGAGGATTTCGCCTTCTACACGCAGGTGATGCCCGGCTGCTTTTTTCGCTTGGGCACCGGCAATCCGAAGAAAGGCCCTGCGCCGGGACTGCACACGCCGTCCTTCAATATCGCCGAGGAGGCCATGGGCATCGGGGCCGGCGTAGTGGTGTGGGGGGCGTTGCGGGAACTGGCGGAGGGTTGTTAGTTGTTGGTTGTTCGTTTGTCAGGCTTTCACGCGGCAAACAACATCAACTAACAACTGGCAACTGCGTCCTGATTGGCCACCTCG
>JAFDZG010000177.1 GCA_018267065.1 Bacteroidota bacterium | reverse complement strand
CTTTTCTTCCGCCAACAGCGACATTGCCTGGCTCAAACTGCCGCAACCTCTTGTCCCGGGAGGCCATACGGTGATCACAACGCCCTTTCGAGTAAAAATACCGGACGCCAAATTCTCCCGCCTGGGCCACACCGGCCAGGCCTATTATATCACGCAATGGTACCCGAAGCCGGCGGTGTATGATGCACAAGGCTGGCACGCCATGCCCTACCTCAACCAGGGGGAATTCTATTCCGAGTTCGGATCATTCGATGTATCCATCACCTTGCCCGCGAACTACGTGGTGGGGGCCACGGGCCTGCTCCAGGGCAACCCTTCCGAAGTAGCTTGGATGGACTCCTTGGCGCAGCTGCCTTTGCCTGACCGGAAGAACAACGACTTTCCGCCTTCCGCGGCAACCACCAAGACCCTCCGCTACAAGCAGGACCACGTGCATGACTTCGCGTGGTTCGCAGACAAACGCTTCCTGGTACGCAATGGCGATGTGACCTTGGCACGCAGTGGCCGAAAGGTGCAAACGCAAGTGCTGTTCACGCCCGCCAACGCACGCCTGTGGAAGGATGCCATCACCTACGTGAACGAAAGCGTGCGCCTGTACAGCCAATGGGTGGGCGATTACCAATACGCGCGCTGCACCGCCATTGACGGCACCATCGCCGCAGGTGGCGGCATGGAATACCCGATGATCACCATCATCGGCAACATGGGTTCATCGCTTGACCTGGACCAGGTGATCGCCCACGAAGTGGGCCACAATTGGTTCTACGGCATGCTGGCCAGCAACGAGCGCGACCATCCTTGGATGGACGAGGGCATGAACAGCTACTTCGAACAGCGCTACATGGAAACGCGCTATGGCGCCGGTTTGTCGTTCGACATGGCCGGACTGCCGATCGGCCTGATCAACAAAGGGCGCGGCATCACCTTCCGGATGCAGAACGAGCTGATGTACCGCTACAACGCGCGGCGCAACTGGGATGCACCCGGCAGCAGCACCTCCATGGCCTTCACGGAAGTGGACTACGGCACCACCATCTATGCCAAGACCGCGTTGATCTTCGACCAGCTCCATTCCTACTTGGGCGATTCCCTTTTCGATGCTTGTTCCCAAGCATACTTCAACGAATGGGCGGGCAAGCACCCGCAACCGGCAGATGCACGCACCAGCTATGAACGCGCCAGCGGCAAGGACCTTGGTTGGTGCTTCGGGGAATTGATCGGCACGGCCGACAAGGTGGATGTGAAAGCACGCAAGCTGAAGAGCGGTGAGCTCACCTACCGTTCCACCGCTGTGGCAGGCTTTCCGTTCCCCGTTACGGCATGGACCGGCGCGGACAGCTTGGGCACCACATGGATCACCGGCAAGCCGGGGAGGAACAACGCAGCGCTGCCGTGGGCCAATGCCGACCGGGTGCGAATCGACGCGCTGGACCACACGCTGGACATCGACCGGCGCAACAACGAGGCGCGCTCCTTCGGCCTGCTGAAACGCCACCACTTGCCCGCACTGAAATTCCTGGTCGGATTGGAACGGGAAGACCGCCAAAGCATCTTCGTCTCCCCTGCAGCGGGCTACAACACCCACGACGGCTGGATGGCCGGGATCGCCTTGTACAACACCACATTCCCTTCAAAACGGCTGGAATGGGCCGCCGCACCGCTCTACGGATTCGCCAGTGGCCGCTTAGCCGGGGGCGCGCGGGTGATGTGGAACGCGGATCGGTTGCGGAGCAATTGGCTGCGCAACATCCATGTCGGCCTCTCCGGCTTTGCCGCTTCGTTGTACAACGTGAGCGATGTGGAACAATGGTACCAGCGCTTGGTACCGAGCATACAATTCGATCCGAAGCTGAAAACCACCGGCCCCGAAGCCTATTTGCGCTACCGCAGCGTGATCTTATGGGAACACGCTGAAGGCACATACCACTACGCGGACCTGGAAGTACCGATCAACAGCACGGGCAACAGCGTGTACCACGAGCTCAGCGCGAACATAGCGCAGCGCAACGGCTTCAACCCTTACAGCCTCACGCTCACCTCGCTGAATGCCGATGCCTTCAACCGATTGGCCTTGGAAGCCAACTGGAGCGCCATCTACGACACGCACAAGCACCGCATCACCTTCCGCGCATTCGCCGGCACCTTTCTGCGCAAGGACCGCAGCCTGATGACTTCCGCCATGGGCTGGCGCATGTACTGGGGCAGCAGCGACCTGCTGTACGACCACCTGTACATCGACCGGCAGTACACCGGGCAAAACACCAGCGCGCAGTTCAACATCGAACAGGGCGGCTTCCGAACCCCCACGTCCATCGGCACATCGGACACATGGATCGCGGCGTTGAACACGAAGATCGACTTCCCTTTTGCGTTGCCGCTCGCTGCCTTTGGCAGCATTGGCGCGGCACCGGTGACGCTGGTAACGCAGGATGGGAAGACCACGGACTGGCGCGGCAACTGGGAAGTGGGCATCGGCCTGCGGCTTTGGCGCGACATGGTGGAGGTGTGGGTGCCGCTGGCTTTCTCGGAAGACATCCAGAAAGAGCAGGACCTGCGCCGCTTCAACTTCAGCGACCGCATCCGCTTTGTGCTGGCGTTGGAGAAGATGGACCCCACGCAGGCGTTGAGGCAGTTGCCGCATTGAGGAAAACAGCCGCTCTGTGTATCTTGGCACCATGCCCACGGTATTGCTGCGGGAAGGTTTCAGTTTCTATTTCTGGAGCGATGAAGGCAGTGAACCGCCCCATGTGCATGTTAGCAAGGGTACCGGGTTGGCCAAATGGTGGTTGGTGCCGGAACCGACAGCGGAATATTCCAACGGATTCAAGAAACAGGAACAACGCAAGATCGCACAACTGACCAAGGAACACCATGAAACGCTCATCCAAGCCTGGAAAAATCACTTCGGCCCACGCTGACGACATCCGGGCCAAAGACCCGTTGGACCAATTGATCATTGAGGAGGGGCTGCGCATCGTGGACATTTCTTCCGTTGCGGATGGGAGTACATTGATCCTCACGCTTACCAACGGCACCACCGTGGTTGCACCGTTGGACGATGTACCGCAATTGGCAACAGCAAAGCCCGCACAGCGAAAGAATTACGAGTTGGTAGCCAACGGAACAGCAATTGGCTGGGAAGACCTGGATGTTCACCTTTCCCTGAAGGGATTCCTTACCAGCATTGTGCGCAGTGAGGTGATCCGACGGTTGACCGGGCCCGGAGAACGGGGACCGGTGATGATACAACGCCGTCGATCCGGTGCCAAAGCCAAAGCGGTGAAATAGGTGTAGCCAGCAACCTCATCCGCTTTGTGCTCGCGTTGGAGAAGATGGACCCCACGCAGGCGTTGAGGAAATTGCCGCATTGAGGGAGCGTTGAACCGCCCACTCTTCCCCATCTCTGGCCCATGGCTGCAGCCCGTGCGGCGGGTTTGGGATACGTGTGATACGTTTACCAACACGATGAGCAAGAGCGCGAAGCAGGTTCCGGCGATCAGCGACGCAGTGGTCATGAGCAGGATCTACACGGTACGCGGCCACAAGGTGATGCTTGACAGTGACTTGGCTGAACTCTACCAGGTGGAGACCCGCGTGTTGAACCAGGCCGTGAAGAGGAATACGAGGCGCTTCCCGGAGGACTTCATGTTT
>JAFDZG010000176.1 GCA_018267065.1 Bacteroidota bacterium | reverse complement strand
TCGGCGTGGTCTCCCCGGTGTTCCACAGGTAAGTGTACTCCGCCGGGTCGTTGCCGCCGCCCGTCACTGTGGGCGCCAAGGTCACCTCCGCAGGGCAGGTCAGGGTGGTATCTTCCAGGGTCACTACAAGCGGCGGGCGCTGATCGATGGGGAACTCGTAGGTCTGCACGTGCGTGCCATTGCAAGTGATGATGTTCACGATCAAATTCTCCAGGCCGTCCGCATCCACGGGCACCTTGATGGGCACGATGGCGAAGGAATCGAGCTGGTTGAAATGCACGCTGTCGATCAGCGCAGGCTGCACGTCCACCCCGTTGCTGGCGGTTCCCCCGGTGCTGATCTGCAACCACTCGTCCAGGTAAAAGCCGCCGAGCCGGTGGAAGCGCAGGTACACGCTGTCGCAGTCGTTCTCGATGAACGTGGTGTCCGTGGCGTTGTACTCCACGTTGGGGCCGGGGTCCACCGTGAGCTTGAAGCGGTTGCTGCTGGTGAATGAGTTCTGCTCCAACCATACGGCGGAGGGAAACCAATTATCCGCCACATTGCCCACGCCCAGCTTGATGTGGTACATCTGGCCGCACTCCACCGCCGCGCTTGCGGTGAGCACCACGGTCATGCCATTGGCCTGGATGTAATAGGGATCCGTGTTGTAGGGGGCCTCCAATTGCGGTGCCCCGCCGCCGGGTTGCGGGTAAGGCCACTGGCCGCCGTTGTACCGGTAATAAATGGCGTTGGCCTGCCAGTTGGGGTCCGCCGCAAAGCAGGGTGCAAACGGGTCTGTCCATGGCCCATTTGCATTGCTGGCATCCATCAAGCCGCTGTTCACGGTATTGATGGACACCCGTGACATGGACCCCGGAATGAAGGCCATGTTCAATGCATTGTTCGTGAAGGGTATGTCATAGAGCTGGGGAATGCCGGGGCCGCTGATAAAGAAGCCGAACACGTCGTTGTATTGGCTGCACGCCCAGCGCTCATACTCCTCCGAGCTGAACACATAGCGCACACTGATCATATCACTCGTGGGCACAAAGTCGAACTCCAAGATTGATTTGTTCCCGATGTTGTTTCCGCCGCTCACCTGCCAATTGGGCCAAGCACTGAGGTGGCTGAGGTCGATGTCCGGGTCGATGTAGAAGCCGGCACCGCCCAACCCCCCGGTGTATTGCATCAATTGGTCGTTCGGGCCGGGAAGAATGTAGGAGGCATTACCGGTGCACAGGAAAACACCTGCATTCAGTCCCAAGCAAGTATTGGAGCCATTGAAGCGTCCGATCTCCCCCAAGGTGCTCACACCTCCTGAAGGTGCTACCGTATTGCCCGGGCTTCCATTGAAGGTGACGTTGGTGCAGAACACCCCCGGACCCATCAAGACGTTCTGCACCAGCGTGGTGGGCGCTTGGGATTGGTTGAGCACCAGTTGTGCATGCAATGGCAACAAGGCGCACAGCGCCATGCCCAGCAGGACGCGACGCAGGTTGCTATGTTGCGCGGCGCTCCTCATCGCACCAAGGTCACATGCCCGGTTTGCTTGGCCGCGGCCGGGTCGTCGGGCGTTACAATGAAAAAGTACGTGCCGTCCGGAGCGTCATGACCGTCCCAGCCTGTGGACAGCGAGCGCGTGGTGAAGACCACCTGCCCCCAGCGGTTGTAGATCTCCATTTTGCCCGGGGCCCCTTTGTAATCCATGGGCAGGAACCGGTCGTTGTGCCCGTCGCTGTTCGGACTGAACACATTGGGCATTTCGATCACGCCGGGGTCTATCACCGTCACTACCGAGCGCACCGTGTCCACGCATCCGTTCGCGGAGGTTACCACCAGCATCACCGGGTAATCCCCGGGAACATCAGGGAAGGTGGCATTCAGTGTTTGGTTGGCCGAAGAAGCTGGATCGGCAACACCGAGGTCCCACCACCAGGAAAGGATGTTGCCGGTAGCCGATCCGTTCAATTGCACCACGGGGTCTTCCGCATCCACCGGGTTCGGGGTGGCGGTGATCCCGCCGTTTACCCCCGGAAATACGGTGATGGCGTTGGCAAGTACCGTATCCCCCGTGCAGCCGGCGTCATTCTGCACAGTAAGGCTTACATCATAGCTGCCAGGCGTTGAATAGGTGTGGGCAAAGCTGCTGTCAGCGGTGGTGGTGCCATCGCCCAAGGTCCATTGCACCGTGTGCGTGCCCAGCCCCGTGGTATCCGCAAACAGCACGGTGAGCGGGGAACATCCCGAAAGGGGGGACAGTGCCGGGTACGGCGTGGGGCTAACCGCAGGTGGCACATAGGTGCTCCCCATCAGGCATTGCCCGTTCACTTGGCTGGCCATGGTGTAGTTGCCACCGCCGAGGCCCAGTCCGGAGATGTCCAAGGTTTGGCCGGTTTGGCCGGGAATGGCCACACCGTTCAAATACCACTGGTAATTTGAGGCTCCAGCGGGGGGCGTAGACACCGCTTGGGCATCCGATCCACAAATGGTTCCCGATGCGCCCACGGGCTGCAGGGATTGGTCCCCGGCAATGGTGAGCATCAGGTCGTCCACGACAAAATAGGGCATGGCGCTGTACGTCTCGCCGGTGGAGGGATCGGTAAGCGTGGTGCCCGATAGCGATGCAGGCGTATCGCACGCCCCGCCGATCATGATGGAATGAATGTCCTGGCTCGGCGT
>JAFDZG010000175.1 GCA_018267065.1 Bacteroidota bacterium | reverse complement strand
CTGTTGCCACCGTCTTTCCTGAGTTCATCGCCCGCGACGGTCAGGAGCGCGCGGCCGGGGGCCGTCAAGGAAACCAGCGCAGGGTGGGTGCGGCCCGCAGGCGCAGCCGAGGACACGGCCCTGCGTGCCTTGACGGCACACGGGCGCGGGCTACAGTCGCAGACAAGGTGATGAGGTCAGGGAAGACGGCTGGACATGGCAACGGCCATCCCTATGTGCCGAACCGCACGGCAAGCGAAGCGCGCAGGCCCGGATCTAGAAGCCGGGCCGGAGGCGTCAGCCGAGCGGAGCGAGGGAACGATGGAAGCCCGTCAGGGGCGAGACGCCGCAGGCGGCTCGATGCGCAACGCGCACGACAGCGCGACCGGCCATGTCTTCTTGGCCGGGGACGCCCTGACTTCGATGCTCGATGAACATCACGCCCAGGACAGCCCTCATGCACAAGGCATCGAGAAATTGCTTCTGCTGCTGGGACTGCGATTGGCTTCTGGCCGATCCGGCGCAGCCGGTTCGGCGGTCTTCCAGGGGCGCCAAGCATCGCGCGGCGGGGATAGCCCGCAGGGCTTTCCCCTGGAGGCAAGCGAAGCGCCGCGGGCGCGAAGGCATCGGCATCGGGCGCAGCAAAAAGAATGGCGCGTCGCCCGAAAGGACGACGCGCCGGGTTGTTAGCGCGATCAGCTCGTCGCCGGCGACACCATCGCTTCAAGCTGCTCTATGACGCCCGGCTTAACGAAGACGCAAGGCTGGTTGGCCTCGATCGGCACGTTGAACACCTTGGCGAACACATGATGCTTCAGGTGCGCCAGCCGGCCCGTGCGATAAGCCTGCTCGGGCTTCAGGCGGCCACCCGGCGAGCCGCTGCGCTGCGGGTCGCATTCGACTAGCGCGACGAAACCATCGTCGGCCAGCTTCTGGTGCTCGGGGCATAGGCCCCAGCCCGTCTTCGTATGGTGCTCCATGCTTGCACGCAGGCGCTTGTCGAGCAGGATGGTGCCGGTATCGAACGCTTTGCCGCAGACCAGGCAAACGTGCTGTTCGAGGGAAACATGTGATTTATCGTTCATGACGATCTCCGGTTACACAGGCGGAATTGCCCGGAACCGTCACCAGCACGGCGCAGCGCAAGCGGTCAGGGGTCAAGGACGGCCGGGAGGCCGCAAGCGTGCTTGCACGCGCAGCCCTTGACGGCGAGAACGCCGTGATACGGTGAAGGGAACAGCAAGACCGCCTCACACCACCACCTACGCACACCTGTCTTCAGCAAGCGCAGGCCCGCGAGGGCCGTAGCTGCGCCACCGGGCGCAGCAAAAAAGGGGCCGCAGCCCCCCTGTGTCAGATCAGGCCACGCTCAGCGAATGACGTAGTGGCCTCGCCGCCGACGACGATGTGATCCAGCGTGCGCACGTCCACCAGCGCCAGGGCTTCCTTGAGGCGTTGGGTCAGCAGCTTGTCCGCCTGGCTCGGCTCGGAATTGCCGCTCGGATGATTGTGCGAAAAGATCACGGCCGCTGCGTTGTGTTGCAGTGCCGTTTTCACGACTTCGCGCGGATACACCGATGCCTGGTCGATGGTGCCGCGAAACATCTCCACGTATTCGATCAGACGGTTCTGGCTGTCGAGGAACAGCGTAGCGAAAACCTCATGCTCGAAGTTGGCCAGCTTGGTGCGCAGGTAGTCCTTGACCAGCGCCGGCGAAGTGAACAGCGTCCCGCGCGGAGTTTTCTGGTCGATAACGTACCGCGCAGCTTCCAGAATTTGGTCGGCAGTCGCCGGCAGATAGCGCCCCTGGTCGTCACGCACCAGCAGCGAGGAATCGAGAGACAGAGAAAGTTGCGACATGATCATGCTCCGGTTGCTCGGGCGGAATTGCCCGGAACCGGCCTCAGCACGGCGCAGCGCAAGCGGTCAGGGGTCAGCGACGGCCGCCAGGACGCAAGCGCGCAAGGCGCGCGCAGCCCTTGACGGCGAGAACGCCGTGATACGGTGAAGGGAACAGCAAGACCGCCCACACCCCGCCCGCAGAGACGACGGATGGGCAAGCGCAGCGCGCAGGCCCACAGGGCCGGAGGCGTCAGGGATCAAAGCCGGATGGCCATGACTCGGTACGAGGCATGGGGCGTAGCCCGCGAGCCCGACGGCGGAACGCCGGGACGCTCTTTTGTCGCTAAGTTCCTATGAAATGTGGAGCTTCAACTCGCGATCTATAGGTAACGACGTGACCACACGCATTTAGAGCATCGTCAGCAGGTTGGAGATGAAAATTGCTTTGTCCATAGAGCCGTCGATTCAGTCAAGAACCGCTGTTGCGCAGTCAGCGCTTCCCTCAAATCATTGCCCAAATCGTGGTGCCCCTGACTCAATAGTTCTGCCATCACGGACTCGGCGATTTGCGAACCCCGGGGGAATGCCAAAAGCGTGCCTTCGGCCAGTACAGGCGGGAACTCCATGTTCGAACCAGAACCTACCAAGCTCTTCACAGTCCATAGCATCTGTCCGGCCAAATCCTTGGGGAGCAATACCAGATGAAATCCATCGAGCAGCCATTGCACAGTCAAATGGTTGAGCTGGTAGAGATAGAGTTTCGAGGCGAGGTGAATGCGCGCGCCAATGCGCTTAGCGACATGCACGGCGCCCGCAAGATGGTGAGATCCGCCACTGTTGTCAAGGAACAAACGGCCATCCCAAGCTCGCACGCTAAACGTGTCGGAGCCACGTCCGTGCAGTAGCCGAATTTCGCCATGAGAACAAAGCTCTTTTAAGCTCGCATCATCCAGTCCGAGCGGGGGCTTTCCTTTTCTGGCATATCGATTCTGCTCATCAATATAGTAGGCACCAAAGACATCCACACTTTCGTGTGGCATATCTGCCGACTTGCTTGCGGAGATGCCCTCTATATCGCTTGCGTCGCATTCAAAGTGAGGCACCATCGTCACTTGCACTAGCGATCCATGAGGACTTTGGAAAGCCTCCTTAGCGCCCGAGGCTAAGCCCGAAAATCGGCTCCGCAAAGTAAAGTTGCTGCGATTAAGATTGTCCAGGATGTCCCATCGACGGCGTGAGTCATCAAAAATCTTCGATTTTGCGGTGTTGAGGAGCACATTTTTTCCTGCCGACTCCTTGAGCCCCAATAGCTCACGCCAAGCTTCACACCGCTTCCGTACAAGCGCCGGCGGTCGATTCCAAAATCTTCGCCACCACGGCCATGTGTGGAGTTCAAGCACAGAAATTGGAAACTCAGAGAGCGACATCGCATGCATAGGTTGCAAGTACCTGGTAGTTAGGCAAGCGCAGGCCCGCAAGGCCGGAGGCGTCAGGAATCAAAGCCGGGTGGCCGCGACTCGGCATGAGGCGCGGGGCGCAGCCCGCGAGTCCGACGGCGGAACGCCGGGACGCTCATAACGTAGGCGGCAGAAAGCCAATGAACAGCACGTCACGCTCAAACTGCCCGCTCAACTCTCTTGCTCTTCGGGGTACTCTGCTTGAGGAATTGATACCCAGCCATCGCGGGTAATGCCCGCCCCAATGCGGAGATTCTTGCTTTCGGTTGCCGCCCAGTGCCCACCCCGGTGCAATACAGCGCGAATTACGGACTTCCGCGGGTGATCCTCATCGGCTTTGGCAGAACTGCAAATGGCATTCCAGGTATGCTTGTCCGGCATGCTGTCCAATCGTGGACCAACCAGTTGATCCAGAATTTCAGTCGAGACATTGTGTCGCCCGCCATGATGAGGCACCTGGAAATACCGAATGCCTGGCAACGCGAGTCCGGCAAAAGGCGCGTAGTCAATAACCTCTTGCAGCGCTTCACGCCCGGCATCGCCAGTAAGCATGACACGATGACCGTTCAGAACAGCCGACTGGACCACACTCATTTCATTTTCACGGCTGGTAGGCTCCGGCGGAAAATATTCCTCGCCCCACAGGGACTTGATGTAGGCGGTCGCGGCCTTCACCACCCGGAATATGCTGCTCAGCGCGCTATCCAAAGCACTTTCTTCAACAGCTTCCGGTGTCTTCGCGGAGTCCACGATCAGGTCGAAGTAGCGATCTAGTGTGGGTGCCATCACCATGAAGGGACCGATGTTCTGCCCCTGAAGAGGGGCATGGATTGGAATTCCCTTCTCAACCGCAAGATCCTCAAGAATTGCCGTGGCATCGTAGATGGAGCGCAATTTCCGTCTCAGTGCTTCAACTGATTCATAGGTCTCGAATCGATCAATCAACTGATCTGCATAGATCCACGGCCTGTTGATCCAGAGATTTTTGACTGTGCATTGCTCCAGGACTTTTCGCAGCCCATTGGCGTGATCGCGATCGGGGTGTGTGAGGATCACATGGTCGATGACTGTTGTTCCATAGTACGTCTTCAGGTGCTCGACGAGCTGATCTCCCGTATCCAGATACCCACCGTCAACGACGTGCACGCCCTCTGTGCCATTCACCGAATAGCGTAGCGTGATTGCATCCCCGCTTTTCGCTGTTTCGACGCCAAGAAAATCGATCTCGAAGTAGTCAGCCATACATCCCTTTCGTTTTATGCCAAGAAAGTGCCGGCGGCTTTGCCTTTACCAGCGATCCACCGCACACCTGAGTCCTGTCGGAGTCCATACCAACGACACGGCGGGAAGGCCGCCAGCATCCTCGGCGATGCCGCGCAACGTATTTCGGTCTATGCCCGAATGTGCGCCGCCTTTCGGGTGGCTATGCCAAGTGCCGATGAAGGCCAGATACCCCAAAGAGGTTCCATTCGCTGTGCGCAAATTTTGAACAAGCCCATTCGTCCCAAGGACGAAGCGGGCGGCCTCCCGAATGCTGTCAGGCGGCGCATCCACGAGGCCAGCAATGGTGATGGTTCGATTCTCAAACGAGATACGACCGACCAAGGCTCCACCTGTTTCCAGAGCGCCCCAGCGCAGCGCATCAGCATGGATCGCTTGCACGACAGGGTGCAGAATCCGAATGTTCCAGCCACCATCGTCTGCTACGTTGAGCACAGTGGTCGGGCCGAGGCTGGTGCTGGTCCATGCCATGCCGAGGCCTTCGGTATCCGAGACCCCGGCGCAAAGCGTCGCCTCCTTCGGGAGTCCGCCAACGAGCCAGCGTTCCAGTTGCAGGCCAGCTAATGAAGCAGAACGCGAAACAACGGCATCGGACATTGGCATCGTCAGTGAACGGCAGTTGTCGCCCACAAAAATACGCGTCGGCTCAGACGTATCGCCAGCAATCGACGCCCGCAGTTCCGGCACAAACCGACAGCACTCGAACAAGAATGCCGTAAGATCGTCAACCCGACCGGCGCGACCAGGCCCTTCAAGCAAAACCGCGACACAGCGCCCCTGGCCATACATGACGATCCGTGCCAACCGCGCAGGGGATTGGTTCAGCGCCGTTGATTGCGTTTCTGCGGCCAACACCTGAAGTGAGGCTGTCGCATCCACGATGAGGGCCGCATCCTGCGGAACGGTTGCAGCAAACTGCGCAGCATCGACCAAGAGAGTCACTGCGTCGGTGTCGAACGCTTGCGATTGAAGATGCGACAGCGACTCAAAGGCCGTCTTCATCAGCGCCGACTTCCGAGGTGGGACCAGCACCGATGCCCGCTCAATGAGTGCATGCCGGGCCGCGTTGTGAGGCGACATGGACTCGTTATCGACGAAGGTCATTGAGCCGAAACCCGCTCGCCCCAGTTGCATCGCGATTTTCGACCCCACGCTTCCGCAGCCGAGCAAGACCAGCGGCTGCGATGTGGCCGCAGATGGAATGCCGGACGTTCTTGCCAGCAGTTCGGGAGACAACGCATGTGCGTGAAAAGCCGGGTGAACCGTGGCGTTTCGCTCCAGGAGCGATTGAGCGTTGAGTTCATAGCGCACCACGTAGGGCAATACCTCGATACTTCTCCCCGGTGAGCCCACAAGCGACGCTGGCCTTTGAACAGTCAGAATCACAATCGCATACAAGCCATGCGTCCAGCCACGCGAGTCTTGCTGCATATCCAGAATCGAACGTCCATAGTAGCCGTCCAAGCCTTGAGCCAAAGCGTCACGATCGACGCCGAGTTCCGCTGCTCGATCAAGCAACGTCGCGAGATCGACAACCGTCTCGGGTTGATAGTGGCCGACCACATGCGGGTTGCCGTCGGTTATTGGAGCCCGCGCAATGAAGGCTGCGGTATGGCCATTTCCCCATTTACCCAACTTGTCGTTGTGAACCTCCTGATAGAACACAGGATCGACTTGAGCAGTCAGTTCGGCATTGACGATGGCGTATAGCCCGCCATCAATCGTCACGTAGCCTGCGGGAACCACCAAAATCGTGCCGTCAGCGGGAGCGGCGGCCGCGACATTCTCGGCACTGAATACAAGGGTCGAAGGACAACTGTCTCGACGAGTCGGCTCCCACCCCTGTTCAAGGTCCAGCAACGTCCCGGCTGCGGCCTTGTGCAACCAAACGATCAACTGATCGACGATGGCGTCCAGACCAAACCGATGCAGCAGCTCGTCCAACGATCCCTCGAACAGACAAGGCGAGACCAACTCGCCTTCGCGATGAGGATTGATGTGCGGCAAGTTGAGTGGGAAGTCCGCACGCAAGAAAGGCTTGGGTGCAGACATGGGCCAGTCACTGCCGAATACCAGAACGCATGTCTCGACCGAGCGCACTCCGGTCCCGGATACGCCATTGCGCCGAGACCTGCTCGGCAATTCAACAGCAACATCGACTTCAATCTGCGTCGATTCACCACTTTTCCTTGGCTCGCCAACGCGGACAAGGCCCCTGTGCCGCTGAAGTTGATGCAGTGCGTCCGCGATGGTGCCCGTCATGATGCCCCGTGTGGCATGGGCGCGCGCGCGGAGGTGATCACGGCGGCGGCCTTCGATCCGGCTTCCTTCTTCGAGGGAGGCTGCACACCCTGAGCGGTGACGGTGAAAACGAGGGGCTCCACGGATTTTTCGCTCGGATATTCGCCCGTGCAGTAAAAGTCGCCTTTTACTTCGTCCACGATTGCTACGTATTCACGCTTTGCGCGGATGCAGGGCGGATCGCTGTCGTCGTCTGCGATCGGCTTGCAACTGGCGACGATGACGGCACCGTTGCGGGTCTGCGAAAGCGCCTTGCGAGCGTCGGCATCAAGTTTGGCCTTTTCGCGGTAGTCCGACCAACTGTCATAGGACAGCGAATGCCAGGAACAGTGATGTGGCGCCTGCATGATGTCGTACTCAAGCACATCGGCTTCGGCCTTGTGGCGCTGCCACTGGCGGTTCCAGATAAATACTTCGGCATCGCCACCAGTAAGGAATTTTGCGCCATCCGGCGTCTGAGCATCAGCGGCCAATGTGAAGTTCAAGATCACGCTGGACTGGTTCTTGACCAGGCACTCTTCCTCTTCTTCGTCGTCCTGGGCGTCCAAGGGTGCCAGAAGAATCGCGGAGAAGAATGCGGAACTCTTGCCATTGATCGTCGAGAAGCGCGTGTCCACCTTCCGCACAATCGAGGTGAGATCATCGGTTTTTCCGTCGATGTCCTCGCCCATGATCTGAATGCGGTCGCCGTTCCCGACGACGAAATTCTTGTCGCGGTTCAGCTGTACGCGCCGACGCGCCTCCGTGTTGAATGCCTTGGCGTCGTCACTCAAGGTGTGCGTCTTGCTGGCGCGTCGAAACACGATCGGAGACGACCATATCTCGCGGATCACGATCTTCTTGTCCTTGTCGTCCTTCTTGTCATCCGGATACTTGTCCAGCGGCCCCAGGTGGAAGTGCCGCGTCAGGCCTCGGCAATGGTCCTGGTCCGGGTGGCTCAGCAGGAACGCATCGACATACGGCCTGCCGTTCTCATCTTTCTTCAGTCGGTCGCGCAGATCCTTGGCGACATCGCGCGCCTCACCGTCAGGGTCGTCGGCGTCTTGCCTGATGTTT
This sequence comes from Bacteroidota bacterium, assembly GCA_018267065.1. Taxonomy (GTDB): domain Bacteria; phylum Bacteroidota; class Bacteroidia; order Flavobacteriales_F; family PHOS-HE28; genus PHOS-HE28. Next base: position 6,722 of record JAFDZG010000175.1, on the reverse strand, counting down.
ACGTCGATCAGCAGGGTGGTTGCGTCGAGGTCGCCGAACTTGATGAGGGTCATGTCCCCGTTGTCGACGGGAAAAAACGTGATGGTTGTGGGCATTGGGGCTCCGGGTAGACGACCGAAGGATGATCGCGTATAGTTAATGTACGACTATTTTTTATATCCGTCTACTTTTTAGGCGCAACTGATGCAAGAGCCCTCTGTCACTGCCGCCAATCCTGCTGAGCCCAAAGGGCTAAGTTGGGGGTTGGAAAGCAGACTTCAATTCATCGATTTCCGTTTGCGCTGGGAACGGCACATTAATCGAATGGATCTCACTGAGCACTTCGGCATATCGGTTCCCCAGGCGTCACTGGACATTGCCAAGTACACGGAGTTGGCGCCGAGCAACCTGACTTACGACCGCAGTTCCAAGACCTACACGGCAGCGCCGAGTTTTCACCCGCTTTACCAACGAAGTTCGGCGCAACACTATCTAGCGGAGCTGCTGGCCACCAAGATGGGAGTCATCGAGCCTGCGGCCAGCTTTATCGGCTCAGCACTTGAGGCAGATTGGGCGCCGTCCCCCTGGCGCACGATCAATGAACAGACCGTCGAAGCAGTGGTCCGGGCAATTCGGCAGCAGGAAGCCATTTGGGTGAGCTACCAGTCCATGACGTCCATGGACGAATCGGTTCGTCTGCTGTCTCCCCACGCCCTTGGTAATGACGGTTTTCGCTGGCACATGCGCGCGTTTTGCCACAAACGCCAGCGCTTCAGTGATTTCGTCCTCGCCCGAATCCTGCGCATCGACGGCTTCGAAGCGAGCCAAGTGGACGCCAGCCAAGATTCGCACTGGCAAACTCTCTTGACGCTGGTGCTTGCACCGCACCCCGATTTGCCCGCTGCCAAGAAACGAGTCCTGGAGTTGGACTATGGAATGGAAGACGGACAGGTCAAACTTCCATGCCGCCAAGCGTTTTTGTATTACACGCTGAGGCGTTTGGGCTTGCATACCAAGGAAGCACCCGACCCTCTCGCGCAGCAGATCACTTTAAAGAACCGCGATGAAATTCAACCCTATATTGATGCCTTGTCGGCCCAAAGCTGAACGCCCATGACAACTATTTTTGAACTGGTCAAAGACCCCTATGAGCGCAAGGCGCGCGTAATCCCAGGACTTCTTGTAGCGTTACCGCTGCTCGTTCCTTTGTTGTGCGTCTACGGCGCAAAGCACCCGGTACTTACAGGCGTGATCGGCTTGCTTGGTGGCTGCGGTGCCATTTATGCGCTTGCGAGCGTAGCTCGCGGGCGCGGGAAGAAGCTTGAAGAGATCCTGGTTGCAAGGTGGGGCGGTATGCCGACAACCATCGCGTTACGCCATCGCGACAAGTTTCTCGATGGTGTCAGCAAGCAGCGCTACCACACGGCGATCACGGCCAAGCTGGGCATCGCCATGCCAACGGCAGAAGAAGAATCAGCAAGCCCTGACAAGGCAGACGACATCTACGTTGGCGCCACAAAGCGGCTTCGCGAACTCACGCGTTCCAACAAGCAGCTCTTGCTGAAAGAGAACATCGCCTACGGATTTCACCGCAATATGCTGGCAATGAAGCCTGCCGGCATCGTGTCGTGCCTCCTGGGCATCGTCTACGGATTGCTGATTGCAAAGATTCTGCAGGTAGTACCTCCTCATTTTAACCTAGAGCACCTTGCCGATCCGGGGCTTGCCGCAGGCTTGACACTGCTCATTTCGCTGGCATTACTTGCCGCTTGGCTGCTGTATTTCGATCAGGGCGCGGTCAGACGGATGGGGTTCGTCTATGCAGAACGCTTGTTTGAGTGCTTGCCGTCTTTGCCTTCTTCGGCCCCGCGGAAAAGAGCCTCAAAACCGACTACGGACTGAGATTCAATGCTCTTTGCAAATAGGCGCGTAACTCCGCAGGAATGCTTGCCTATCGGCTGACTTCCGACGGGGGATGGTCACGCCTCTTGGCTGGCAGCCGCGTGATTGCGATGCAGGTCCGAAACCACCGCGATCAATCTGTTGATCGGTTCAGCCAGCCGCTTCGGCAAGACGCGATGCTGGGTATGGGTTTTCAAGTCGGCGATCCAGCGATGCGCAACCCACACGTCTTCTTCAGGGTGGTGGTTGTCTACGCCGTTGCAATACTTGTAGCCAACGAGCGAATCAGTGTGCGACAGCAGGATGCGCGCCATCGTCATGTGGAAGCGATGGGCCTGGAGATCCGCCGGGCCTTTGGGACGCGGCAGGGTCAGTCGTAGGCATCGCTGGCCGTTGAACTCGCTCCAGTCGGGGCCAACGACTTGTCCCGCGCGTTCCAGCATCTTGCGCGACTGTTCGTTCTTGCCATTGACCAAGGCAACGGCGACCGTACCCTTCGGGTACTCCAGCTTTTCGGCGAGCAGGTTCATCCAGCGCACCAACTTGTTCAGGGTCTCATCGTCGGCAAACACAAGGAACTGATGGCGCTGCTCGTCGTCCAGAAACGCCGGCAATTGCGCGTAGAGGGGGTACAGCAGGTCGTGGAGATAGATGTAGGTCTGCCGGCGTCCTTGCTCGTGGCTCCGCGTGGTCGCAGTCAATACCTGCCGTGCCCACTCGGGCGTGAGTTCGTCCAGCGTCATCTCGGTGATGTCGATGGAGATGAGCGGGAATCCGAGCGACTTCCCGATAAGAGCCTTGCGCCCGTCGAAGGCGTGGCCGAGTTCGATTTCAACGCCGCCCAGCACCATCGGTTCAGCCTGGACCGGGGGGCCGAGCACGGCAACGTCGAGCCGGAATTTGCTGCCGAATGGCGTCTCCAGGGGATGCTCGGTTGCCACCTGGTCGGCGCCGAGCAACAAGTTGCCTTCCAGCGGATAGTCCGACGCATCCATATCCTTGAACGCCCACGGCATCGCAAGCCCGGCATTCAAACGTCGTGAGAGTTCGGCCGCGACAAGTTCTTTCGCCCGCCGGTGTTCAGGACTTTCCTGCACGGCGCGCCATCGGCTGGCTTCTTCATCGTCGAAGTGCGCTTTGGGGTTAAAGGTGTGCTGGGCAGGAAGTACGCGGAAATGGGATCGCCGACGCAGCTTCCCGCTTTCAAAGGAGGGGCTGACCCATGTCACCATCTGGCGCTCTGCGCCTGGAGACACCAAGGGCCACAGCTTGCGCGCATGTTCCCGGCTGCGAACGTCGCGCGCGGCAATCGTGGTCTGGAAAATCCCTTTTCGAGAGAAGACAACGATCGCCTCGTCCATTCCTGTCTCTCACTTACGGCGATACGGCCGCTAATTTCGTGGTGCCATCCAGCTTGCGGTGAATCAGCGATACCAGCGTCAGGATGTCCAGTGCGTCCTGTTCGGACATGGGCCAATTCGTCTTGGGCGCATGGGCCAGCGGATTGCGCACGGCGCCAAATAAGCCGATCAGCAGGTTGGCAAAGCCTTTCTGCTCGCTCTTTTCGGACTCGGTGGTGAGCGGTCCCAAGGCGAGAACGGGTTGCTGGCCTGCGAATGCCTTGTTCACCAAGTCCGCGCCGTCGCCGTTCAGGCCCGACAGCAGGCGAATCCGCTCCGCAACACCTTTCGTTGCCTCGAACACGGCATGGAAGTAGTTTTCCTCCAGCAACTCGGCGCGGCAGTAGTTCAGCACTTCCGCATGGACGACGCGGCTTTCCAGTGCGGCCTTGAGTCGTCCCGCGCGGGCGCGGGCGGCATCAAGCGTCGTGGCCTTATCGGCGTGAGCAACCTTGCCGTCATCGCGCACGTAGAAACCGGAGAAGGCAAGGACGACATTGAGTTCGTCGCGCCGCCAAGCGAACGTCGCGGGATCGCGGGCGTAGTTCACCGGGTTCATCGCGCGGTTGATGAACATGATGAGATGGTTGCCGATCTGGTGGTGGTTCTGCGCACCGGCCAGCGCATTGAACAACCGCTTCCACTTTGTCATGCCGGGCGACGTGTCGGCAACCTCGATTTCCTGCAGCAGCCGCTCGATCTGTGTACCGCTCAGACCGCGTTCGGTATCGGCGAGCACGCGGCAGGCGGCTTCAAGATGCTGTGAGTTGAAAGGGGTAATTCGCGTCGCCAATGCCTGTCTCCCTCGTCAGGCATCAGATGATGGCCTGCAGGCCCTTGTCGGCGATGACGTTGAGCAGTTTGAGCGCTGGCCCCGTGGGATGGGTTTCGCCTTGTTCCCACTTGCGCACGGTCGAGGCCGACGTGTGTAGATGAAGAGCGAACACCGGCTGGCTAAACTTCAAGGCTTCACGCAGCCGCTTGATATCGAAAGCACTGAACTCCCGCACCGGCGGCGGGCAGATTGCGTCGAACTCGCGCATCGTTACCTTGCCGATCGCTCCCGCTTCGTGGAGCGCGGCCAGATCGCCACGCAGGGATTCAATGATCTTGCTCACAATGCACCTCCAATAACACGCCTGACTGCAACGCCTTCGACAATGCTTCGGCGGACAGTTCCAGGAACACCTTGCCGGCGAATTGCAGTGCCTTCTTCTCGTCCTGCGTAATGTTCGCCTTGTCGCTCTTGGGGAACCCATGCAGGAACACATAGCGGCTGCCGATCCGGGCCGACAATAACGTGCGGTAGCCGCCACTCTTGCCACCACCAGGGCGGGCAACCCGTTTCTTGTAAAGGAAGCCGCCCAAGTCCGCGTCAATCAGACCGCTTTCCATCTCCTGAACCGCTTTGCACAAGGCGGCATCGGACAGCTTTTCGCCCGCCTGCCACCGCGCAAAATCCTTTCGTTTGAGGATGCGCGTCATCTTGACCTTCAAACTATACCCGAAACGGGCACACTTTTCCAGTGCTTAGTACGATACGCAGGCGGTGATGGCCACTGAGCCAATTGTCGTAGCGGTGATACGACAATTGGGGCGGCAAGGTGGATTGCTGGCCTCTGATCATGCGGTCACCTCTTTCGGTTCTTGATGCATGCTGACGACCGACTTGCGTCGATTCGCCACCAGTTCGGCGGCTTCCCGCACGGGCTTGTCCTCGGTGTGGACGTAGCGCATGAACATCACCACGGTCTTGTGCGCCGTCAGGGCCATGCCGACCTTGACCGGGATACCCGAATTGGCAATGTCGGTCGCCGAGCGGTGGCGGATGCCGTGCGTCCCCACATGCGTTGCCCCCGCCGCTTTGAGCGCACGGCTCCAGCCGCCGTAATACTCGCCCGTGGTCAGGTGTTGCCCTGGATGGCGCGGCGACGGCAGGACGTAAGGATTGCCTTCCTGCCTCGGCGCCGTCGAAAGCAGCCGGTAGGCTTCCTCGCTGATGGGCTTGGACATACCGCCGGTCTTGCTGTCAGGCCAGACGACGCGGCGGTTTTCCAGATCGATCCATTCCCATTCGAGCGAGACGATTTCGCCACGGCGGCCGGCAAACTCGAATTGCAGGCGGATCGCCAACGGGATGACGTAGTTCTCCAGCCCCTCGGCCTCGATCTTGTCGAGCTGCCGGAAAAGTTTTCCCATGTCCTCGTCGCTGATAAGGTGGGTGGACTTGCCGGCAGGGAACATTGGGACATGGCGGCAGGGATTGGTGCCGTCAGGCCGATAGCCCCACACCTCAGCCAAATTGAACATCTTGCGCAGGATGCTGAACGCCTTGTTCGCCTCGGTCTGCTTGTAGGAAAGCTTTTCCATCAGTCCGGCAATGTCAGGCCGCTTCACGTCGTGGACCTTCTTGCGGCCCAACAACGGGATGATGCAGCGGTCGATGACACCTTGATAGCCGACTCGGGTGCTGGGCTTGTTGCGCTTCTTGGAGTGGTCCTCCATGAACTTCTTGCACAACTCTTCGACGGTGGGCGCTTTGCGTGCTTCCGTCTTGGCTGCGCCGGGATCACCACCCCGGCGTACCTGGGCCAGCCATTCTTGCGCGAGCGAACGGGCCTGTTCGACGGTCAGTTCCCCGTACTGACCCAAGGCGGGCTTGCGGCGCTCGCCAGCGTTCGTCCGGTACTGGAGCATGAACACCTTGCGGCCCGACGGGGTAATCTTGCACAAGAAGCCGGGAACCAACGTATCCCGGAGTTCGACGGCCTGCGCCTGGGGGTGTGCCGCATCGACAGCGGACTTGGTGAGTTTGATTTTTGCCATGATGACTCCTTGGAAAGACCCGGTTCCCAGGAGCCTTCTAGGGGCCAGTAGAGGGAAAGTCAGGTCAAGTTTCGGAAAGCACCGGCATATGATGAACTCGCCTAAGTCATTGATAAACCTGCTGTATCAAGCCTTGGCGTAGTCCAGCGCAGTACCGGGCTGGAGTCATGGTGAAATAAAAAACCGGCATCGATGCCGGTTTTTTATGCATGAAACAAAGGCTTGGCTCTTACTGGCTTGGATCAGTGACAAAACCGATCTTGCGCACACCGGCGCGCTGCGCGGCCGACATGGCTTGGGCCACGCGCTCGTAGCGCACATCCTTGTCGCCGCGGATGTGCAGGTCTGGCTGCGGATCCTTGCGCGCCTCGGCCTGCAGGCGCGGCTCCAGCTCGGCGTCGCTGATGGCGGTTTCGTTCCAGTGGTACTTGCCGTCTGCCGTCACCGACAGGCGGATGGTCTCGGGCTTGACCACCTCGCGCTCGTTGGCGGCGCGCGGCAAGTCCACCGGCACGGCGTGCTTCATCACCGGCACGGTGATGATGAAGATGATGAGCAGCACCAGCATGACGTCCACCAGCGGCGTCATGTTGATCTCGTTCATCACCTCGTCGG
>JAFDZG010000174.1 GCA_018267065.1 Bacteroidota bacterium | reverse complement strand
CGTGATCCCGAACATCCTGTACATGACGCGGGTAAGCCGCAATCCCGACAGCGGCTTCATGTACGTGTTGGGCGTATCGCTGAAGACGCTGACCACGGAATGTTTCAGCCACTACAGGGAACGTTTTACGGAACTGGACCGCACGCGCAACGCGGTAACCCTTCCTGAACTTCCCGTGAAAACTAAGCGCACCCGGACCTATTCGCAGTTCAAGCTGAGCCCGGATGGCCGCCATGCCGCGTGGGTGAGCAACGAGCTGGGCCAGTACAAGGTCTGGCTCTATGACCTGGGCACCAAAAAGGTGAAGAAGATCGCCAAAGGGGAAAAGAAGATCGACCGCATCATCGATTCCAGTTGGCCGGTGCTGGCGTGGCACCCCACCGGCGGGGCGCTCACGTGGACCACGGAGCGCAAAGGCGCGCTGCTGCTGAACACGTACACCCTGGATGATGGGAAGACTACGCACAAGCCCGTGTTCATGTTGGAAAAAGTGCTCTCCATGTCCTACAGCCCCGATGGAAGGAACATGGTGTTCAGCGGCGTGCGGGAAGGGCGGACCGACCTGTACCTCTACTACGTGATCGGCAACCGGCAGGAACAACTTACGGACGACCAGTACGATGACCTGGACCCGGCCTTTGCGGATGGCGGGCGCAGCATCATCTTCAGCAGCAACCGCACGGACGATACGCTGCGCGCCAACACACCGCCGGTTTGGACGGACAACTCCAAGGACATATTCAGGTACGATCTGGAGAAACGTGGCCAATTGCTGACCCGCTTCACCGAAACGCCCGGCGTGGATGAGCGGCAGCCTGCGATGTACGACAGCACGCGCTACACCTGGCTGAGCAACGCGAATGCACTGCAGGACCGCTGGCTGGCCCACTATGACAGCGCCGTTGTGGCCGTGGACACCGTTGTGCACTACCGCTATTTCACCGTGGCGGAGCGGGTCACGGACAATAAGCGCGGCATCTTGGAACAGGACATGAACCCCCGCACCGGCCGATTCTCCGAACTGGTCTTCAGCGGGAACCGGTACCGGTTCTACGTGGGCAACACGGCGGAAGGAAGCAGCGCCGAAAAGGAGGGAAATGCCGTGCCGCCGCCAAACCGCACCGGGGAGGCCCCATCTTCGGTAACGGATGACATGAGCAGGGTGGTGAAGGTGGATGTTGCAGCCCCGGGGGATACATCCGCGAACCGCGTAGACATCCACAACTACCGCTTCAGCGACGAAACCATGGCACCGGCTGTGAAGGAACCCCCCGCGGACAGCAGCGGGGTGCCGGTAGTGGGCCTTCCGGCATCCGCTGCGGACACCGCGTTGATCACCACGCTCACCTTCCCGGACCAACGCAACTACAATGTGAACTTTGCCACGGACGAGGTGCTCACCCAGCTGGACAACAGCTACGATTCGCACTTCTACCAACCCTTGGTGGGCCCGGATGCATTGAACCCCGGCCTCAGCGGATTGACGCGCATGGCCATCAGCGACCTGTTCGAGGATTACAAGATCGTTGGGGGCTTCCGGCTGGCACTGGACCTGAACAACAACGCCTACCTGCTGAAGTATGCCAACCTGCGCAAGCGGCTGGACAAGGAGATCATCCTGCAGCGGCAAGCCACGCAGGGCTACAGCACGCTGGGCATCGTAAAGCTCCGCACCCATTCAGCCACCTACAGGCTCACCTGGCCGTTCAGCGAGCTTGCTTCGCTGCGCGGATCACTGATGTACCGGCATGACAGCTACGTGACGCAAAGCATCGATCAGTTCACCAGGGAGCTGCCCAATGTGTACGACCAGATGGTGGGGGCCAAGCTGGAGTATGTCTTCGACAGCAGCCGTCCGCGCGGCCTGAACCTGTACACCGGATGGAAGGCCAAGGTCTTCGGGGAATACTACAAACAGCCGGACGGGCCGCGGACGGACATGCAAGTGGTGGGCTTCGACGTGCGCAACGGACTGGCCATCCACCGCGAGCTTACCTGGGTGAACCGCTTGGCCGGGTCGGTTTCCATGGGCAGCCGCAAAGTGGCGTTCTTCATGGGCGGGGTGGACAATTGGCTCTTTGCGAAAACGGACAACAGCATGCCGCTGGACCCGTCGCAGAACTACTACTACCAGGCGCTCGCAGTGCCCATGCGCGGTTTCTACTACAATGCACGCAACGGCAATGCGTTCGCCGTGCTCAATTCGGAACTGCGCCTGCCGCTGTTCAGGTATTTGTTCAACACCCCCATGCGCAGCGACTTCCTGCAGAACTTCCAAGTGGTGGGTTTTGCGGACGCAGGCACGGCTTGGACGGGGAACGACCCCTATTCACAGGACAACTTCTTCAACCAGCAGGTGATCCGGCGCAACCCGCTCACCATCACCATCCGCAACCAGCGCGAGCCCATCATCTGGGGCTACGGCTTCGGGCTTCGGGCGCGGTTGCTGGGCTACTACATGCGCGGCGATTGGGCCTGGGGGGTGGATGACGGCGTGATCCAGAAGGGGATCTTCCAGTTCTCGCTAAGCTTGGACATTTGAGGTAGAAACGCAGTGGAAAGGGGAAGCTGAAGGCAGGAGACCTTGGGCGAACAAGTACCACGAAGAACGCATGGTTCGCCAAGTTCACAAAGGGCGCAATGGACACGAAGTTCACGAAGGGCACAAAGAACACTAAGGGCACGAAGAGCGCGAAGAACACGAAGGGCACGAAGAGCGCGCTCATTATTACGAACGCGGATAGTTTCACGGCCACGGGGGACCAATGGAACCGAACTGCAACGGCTGTTGCATCCAAAAGGAACGACGATGGATCCGTGGATGAAGTTCTTTGTGAACTTCGTGACCTTTGCGGTAAAATTTCAGAAGGTTGAACACAATGCCGGAACACATCACGGTGGAACAGGTGAAGGAACTGGTGCAGGCCGGGCATATTGAAACCATTGCCGTACGGCGGCACCTGCATGCACACCCGGAGCTGAGCTTTCAGGAGCATGAAACCGGCGAATACGTGGCCGAACGCTTGCGGGAACAGGGCATTGAAGTGCGCACGGGCATCGCCGGTACTGGCGTGATCGGCGTGGTGCAAGGGGCGGGGCCGGGCCGCACTTTTTGCCTGCGCGCGGACCTTGATGCGCTCCCGGTCCAAGAATCGGAAGGATTGCCATACCGTTCGCAAAACGCGGGTGTGATGCATGCATGCGGGCACGATGCGCACACAGCCATGGTACTGGCCGCAGGCAAGGTGCTGCACGGGCTGCGGCAGGAATGGAACGGCACGGTGCTGCTGCTCTTCCAGCCGGGCGAGGAGAAGATCCCCGGAGGAGCATCCCTGGTACTGCGGGAAGGAGCACTGAAGGACCCCGTGCCCGCGGGAATCGTGGGGCAACACGTTACCCCGGAACTGGAAACGGGCAAGGTGGGCTTCCACGCCGGGCCCTTCATGGCCAGCAGCGATGAGCTGTACCTTACGGTGAAAGGGAAGGGGGGCCATGCGGCGCAGCCGGAAAAGCTGGTGGACCCGATCTTGATCACGGCCCGGCTGTTGCTCCAGTTGAAGGAGGAATTTGAAGCCTGGCGCAAGGACCGGCAGCTGGTGCTTGGGTTCGGAAGAGTGATCGCCGACGGGGCCACCAACGTGGTGCCGAATGAAGTGAAGGTTGCAGGGACGTTGCGCACCTTTGATGAGGACGCACGCGCGGAGTTGCACGCCTGGTTGCCGCAAAAGGCCCGGGAGGTCTGTGCTGCGCACGGCGGCTCCTGTGATTTCGAAGTGCGCCGTGGCTATCCGGTCCTGGTGAATGATGGGCCACTGACGGCACGCGTGCGCGCTGCGGCTGAGGAATTCCTTGGCAAAGACCACGTGGTGGACATGGCCCGCCGCATGGGCAGCGAGGATTTCGCCTTTTACACACAGGTGATGCCGGGCTGCTTTTTCCGCTTGGGCACGGGCAATCCGAAGAAAGGCCCCGCGCCGGGCCTGCACACGCCGTCCTTCAATATCGCCGAGGAGGCCATGGGCATCGGGGCCGGCGTAATGGTGTGGGGGGCGTTGCGGGAACTGGCGGAGGGTTGTTAGTTGTTGGTTGTTCGTTTGTCAGGCTTTCACGCGGCAAACAACATCAACTAACAACTGGCAACTGCGTCCTGATTGGCCACCTCG
>JAFDZG010000173.1 GCA_018267065.1 Bacteroidota bacterium | reverse complement strand
TTCCCCATGCTGGCCGATACCAGCAAGAGCCTTTCCGAAGAGCTGGGTATCCTTACCGCCGATGAGAAGGTGGCCTACCGCGCCACCTACATCATCGACCCGGAAGGCATGGTGCGCTGGGTAAGTGCCTACGACCTGAGCGTTGGCCGCAGCGTGGACGAGGTGCTCCGCGTACTGGATGCACTGCAGACCGATGAACTCTGCCCCTGCAACTGGACCAAGGGTGAAGCAACCTTGAACTGACCATGGAACAGGCCATGACCACCTACGAAGAGGGCACTGCCGCCCTGCTGCAGGAAGTGGGCGCGGCGGCGGACCATGCCAATGCCGCCCTGCACGTGTTGGGCACAGTGTCCTCGCGCTACGCCCGCGACCTGAAGTTGAACCTGAAGGGCGTTCTGAAAAGTGCACACCTCAATGACAAGGAAACCTCCTTGCTGGCATTGAGCATCGCGGCAAACCAGAAAAACGGCCCCTTGACCGCGCATTTCCAGGCATTGGCAACCCAAGCGGGAGCCACGGCCGATGAATCTGCGGAGGCAGTGGCCTGCGCCAGCCTGCTGGCCGCAAACAACGTGCTTTACCGCTTCCGCCACTTCGCCGGCAAGGAGAAGTACCAGGAACTGCGGCCCGGCCTGCGCATGAACATCATGATGAACCCGGCCACCGGCAAGCATCTCTTTGAGCTGATGAGCCTGGTGGTGAGCGCGGTGAACGGCTGTGAACAATGCGTGAAGAGCCACGAGGCTTCCTTGATCGCTTTGGGCGCTTCCGAAGAACAGGTCTGGGACGCCATCCGCATTGCCTCGGTGGTGGCCAGCTACGACCGTGTGGTGTACTGAAGACTTCCTTATACCGATCCAAAGAGGAAGGCCGCCTGTTCAGGGCGGCCTTCCTCTTTGATGCGATCCCCTGCGTTGTCAAGGCAATTGCTCCACGCGCACCGCATTGGGCGATGCCCCGCCGAGGTTCAGCAGCAGCAGGTCCCGGTCATTCGCGGAACCCGTATAGCGCACAAAACCATCCATGTTGGCATCTTCCAAATGGTAGCCCGGCAAAGTGGCCGTGGGCAGGGCGCCGCCCAAGATGGTGAGCATGGCGTCACGGTCGTTGTTGGCTCCGGTGAATTTCAGTTGGTTGTCATCCACGGAATTGCCGGCCCACATGCCCATTTTGCCATTCCCGAAGGCTTTGCGCGGTTCCGTGCCGTTCACCCAGAAATTGGGGTCTGTGAAATCCACGCTGGCAGGAGTCTTGCCCATCACTACTTGGGTACCGGTCATGATGCCAAGGTGGTTGCGGTGCCGCACTGCCAGGTAATACATGTCCGCCGGAACATTGAACACGAGCTTGGTGTAGCCGTCCGCGGCCACCACGTCGCCATCACGTTGAAGCAGGGCGCACTGCGTGGCGATCAGCACCGATGAATTTGCCTTGCTGCGCAGTTCAACAAGCACCCAATCCACCACGGCGTTCTTTCCGGTCACGTTCATGATGGCCTGTGTGGTGGTTTCCCCCCCACCGCCGCCTGCCTGGGTGTATCCCAAGGCGGTGTAAGGCTCCTGCAAAGGCAATGCGGCCATGGCACGCAGGTTGTCGCCCATCATGCCCGTGGATGCTTCATAAGGCCCGTCCAGCGCCATCCGGATCTTCAAGCTGGGCGGGCAATCCACATAGCGCGCCAGATAGGCGCCGTCCACCACGGTAAGCGTGGCGTTGCCGGGGCGGGTCCAGCGCACGGTCATGTGGTCGCCTCCGCTGCCCTCCTTCTGCAGGAACTCGAAGTAGTAATACTTGCCCGCCACAAGGAAAATGGTGCCGCTTTGTTGCCCGGGATACTTGGTGTATTCGGTGTCATTGGTCCATGCGGGCACGGAGCAAATGGGCACTTTCAGCGCGGGATCGGCATTGGCGCTCAGGTAGAACACCGAGGCATCGTCCGAAGTGGCGTTGAACGTGTAGGCCCCGGTGGAGGGCGCTATGATGTATCCACGCATCCTGGTACCGTAGTTGTTGGCGAAGTTCACCGGCCCGCGGATGCTGGTGGGGTATGTGGTGCCGCTCGGCGCATCCGGATAGTTCGGGCTGTTGATCAGGTCGCTGATGGTGGTACCGGGGATGCCGGTCCAGTACTCCCGCAGGATGCTGCCAGCTGCACCCACGCACTGCGGCGGGTCCAGCGTGTACACGGTGAACACTTTGACCACGGTGTTGGTCAAACCGTCATTGTCCGTTACCGTTAGGCTTACTTGGTAGTCACCGGTTTCGGTGAAGGTTTTCGGAACCGTGGGGCCGTCTGCCGTAGTACCATCCCCAAAATCCCAATGGTAGCTGACAATGGTGCCGTTGTCCACGCTTTGGCTTCCGTCCAGCGTGGCAACCAGGGGTGAAAGGCCTTTGTCCGCCGTGGCCGAAATGACCGCCGTGGGCGCAATCACCGCGCAATTCGGATAGAGGTGGTTCACCACGGTGGTGGACAATCCGCCCGGATCGGTAACCGTAAGCTGCACCACATAGCTGAAGTTGTCTTCGTAGCAACCCACCCCGGAGATCACCGTGGTGGTATTGGCCGTGTGGTTAATCGGCTCGCTGTGCACGTGGTTGTTGTGGTGAAGCACGGTCTGCCAGGCAAAGCTGAGCTGGCCTACCGGGCTTTCCGCGTCATTCACCGCGGCTTCCAGGCTGATGGTGGTGTCCACGCCCACCGGATAAAGCTGGCCATCGGGGAAACTGGTGATTGCCACCTGCGGCGGGGTGTTGTTCACGTTCACTTTGATGGTGGCCGTGTTGGGCTGGTTCTGGTTATCGTAAACCGTGAGGGTCACGGTAAACACCGTGGGCACGCCCGCAGGTGCAACAAATACGTGGGATGGGTTTGCGGAGGTGCTTGTGGCACCATCGCCGAAATTCCACAGGTAGCTCAGCGCGCCACCTTCGGGATCCGTGCTGTTGCTGCCCGTAAAGCCCACGGTAAGCGGCGTGCCACCATACAGCGTGTCCTGCTGGGCAACGGCTACCGGAGGCAAATTGGTAACGCCCAAGGGAGCCACCTTCCGGATCTGCCCCGTTTCATAGCGCACATACCACAGGGCTCCGTCCGTTCCTTCTTTCAGGAACACCACGGCACCCATGTTGGTGCCGAAATTGTATACCTGCACAGGCTTGTTGTCGGCGCTCATCACCACCCGGCGGATCCAGGCCCCGCCGTAGTCCGCATGGAAGTAACTGCCTTGGTATCCCGCAGGCCAACCCGCGCCTGTGATGAAGGTGCCGCCCACCGAGGCGTTGCCCCCGAAGCGCGGCCCCGGCACGGGCGAATTGGGGTCGTCCAGATCGAAATACACAGCCGTGTTCCCGTTGAAGGCGCTGCACCTGGATTCATTGCCGTGCACCCAATCGAGCACCGGCCTGTCGTTGGTGAAGGTGTGGATGTTGGGCGGGATCATGGTGCCGGGGTCGCACGGGTTCGGCAGGCCCACGGGGTGCGTCAAGGTTTCCTGCACCAGCAAGTCCTGGAAATCGAAGAAAGGCTTGGTGCAGGCACCTTGGCCATAGAGCGGATTGGGCGCATCCAGGTTTGCGGCGCGCGCATTGAGGTACGGGCCGTTGTTCTCCATGCCCTCGAAGATGGGCCAGCCGAAATTCATGCCCCCGGCGTAGCACACGTTCATTTCCTCAAAGGTGCTCCAGCCCACATCACCGATGTAGAAGACCCCTGGATTACCATCGGCGGGATTGGTGCTTCCGGTTCCCGGGCGCCGCGTGAAGCGGAACGGATTGCGCAGCCCCAACGCCCATACCCGGCTGGCCGGTGAACGCGGCTCACTTGCATTGTAAAACGGATTGCTCGGCACGCCGTTACCCGTTTCGGGGTCTATGCGCAGCATCTTCCCGCTCATGCTGTTCACCAATTGTGAACGCATGGCTCCCACGTTCTCCTCCGGGGTGATGATGCTGTCCGCCAACGCCTGGAGGTAGTAGGTCTGCGGATCGCTGCCGATATCGGCCGTGTTGTAGCTGGCTCCATCACCGGCGGTCATCAACAGCGTTCCGTCGCTGCCGAACACGAGTGACCCCGTGCTATGGGATTCATACAGCAGGGGGATCCCGGTCTTTTTCGTTTCCCCGATCAGCACTACCCTGCTGTTCAGGTCCACCGTGTTGAAATTCGGGCCGATGGCCGTGTACCGGGTGCAGCGCATGATGGTGGCGCTGTAGTACTGGTCCGCGGCCGGGTTGTATCCGGGTTGGCCCTTGTTCATCAAGAAATTCCGGTCCACGGTATACAGCAGGTAGATGCGCCCATTGGTCAGGAAATTGGGGTCCAGGGCAAAGCCCAAACAGCCGTGGTCGCGCCAGTTGCCCACCTCTTCGCTCAGGTCTATCAACGGGGTGGGGAGCCGGGTGCCATCGCTGTTCACGATCCACACCTTGCCGGATTTTTCCCAGACGTACATCCGCCCGTTGGCATCGAAGGTGAAGCCCACCGGCTCACTGAAACCGCTGGCCACTACCACATCGGCAAATCCGCTGGGCACTGTTTGGGCATGCACCGTAGTGGCGCTTCCCACCGACAGCAAAATGGCAAAATGCAGGCAAGCCACCCAAACCTTGCCCAACTTTACACGGAAGCAATATCTGTTCATCGCATTTTTCAATGATCCCATCGTGCAAAAGTGACGCTTCATGCGATACTTGTCAACCAAACGCCCAAGAACTTGCCAACGATCGTAATGGCCAGGCAATCCACTGCCCGGGGTACCCATTTGCCCGGGCGGTGCCCAAGACCCGGTCCTCCTGGAGAACCTCCGTTGTGGCGAAGAGAAGAAGAAGTGAATATGGGCGCGGCTTCCCCGCTTTGGGCTTCCCCACGAACAGGCAGCAACCGTGCGAATTGCACATGCCTGACATAAGCAGAAGGGGAAGCAGGTAATTTCGCGCCCGATTTCAAAAAACCATGAACAAACTGATCCCTGCGGTCTCCACGCTTGTGCTCCTGGCCTGTGGAAGCCCCGCCCCTGTAGAAACTGAAAACCCCGCACCGAAGAAGGACAGCATCCCTGCCGTGTCCAACGTGCCGGACAGTGCTTTCTGGACCTCTGACAGCCTGATCCAACCCGGTGAAACGCACTTCGCGCACTTGCGCCAGCTGACCTTCGGTGGCGACAATGCGGAAGCGTACTGGGACTTTGCGGGGGACAAGCTCAGTTTCCAGGCTCACAATCCCGCCTGGGGCGAACAGTGCGACCAGATCTATGTGTTCAACCCGTTCAAGGACAACCTGCGCGACCACCAGCCGCAAAAGGTCAGCATCAACGGTGGCCGCACCACGTGCAGCTACTTCCTGCCCGGTGACAGCTTGGTGCTCTTCGCAAGCACACACCTCGGTGGCGTGGCCTGCCCGCCGGTACCGCCCCATGTGCCGGGCGGCAAGTACATCTGGCCCATCTACCCCAGCTTCGATATTTTCGTGACCGACCTCAAGGGCAATATTCGCAAGCAGCTCACCAACACGCCCGGCTATGATGCCGAAGCCACCGTTTCGCCCAAGGGTGACCGCATCGTCTTCACCAGCATGCGCAACGGCGACATGGACCTCTACACCATGAACATCGACGGCAGCGACGTGAAGCAGATCACCCATGAGCTGGGCTACGATGGCGGTGCCTTCTTCAGTCCGGACGGCACCAAGCTGGTTTGGCGCGCCAGCCGCCCAAAGACCCCGGCCGACGTGAAGGAATACAAGGACCTGCTCAAGATCGGCCAAGTGCAGCCCACCCAAATGGAACTGTTCGTGGGCAATGCCGACGGCAGCAATGCCAAGCAGATCACCAACCTGGGGCAGGCCAACTGGGCACCTTACTGGAACCCGGACGGCAAGCACATCATCTTCGCCAGCAACCACATGAGCGAACGGGGCTTCCCCTTCAACCTCTACCAAGTGGATACCACCGGCCAGAACTTGGAGCGCCTCACCAACTCCGACATGTTCGATGCCTTCCCGGTGTTCAGCAAGGACGGGAAGTATTTGATCTTCAGCAGCAACCGCGGGGCCACCAACCACGAGACCAATCTCTTCATCGCCGAGTGGAAGTAACCGCTGGCTAAGCATTTCATCAAAAGCGAAGGCGGGACGCGACTCCCGCCTTTGCTTTTCCGGCGCTTCGAAATCAATTACGCTTTGCATCTACACAACAAGGGCGATCTTCGCACCTGCATGAGCGAAAATTCCAATACAACACCGCGCTGGATGCAGCGGCTCGGCAACCGCTGGGGCGTGGGACCGGTGCGCGTGGTGCTGATCCTGGTGGTGTTTGCCTGCACGGGCCTCACGGTGATGTTCCTGAAGCGGCCCGTGGTGGGCTACTTCACCGACCACGGCGAACAACCGCTGCTCTTTTCAATCCTATACTACATCCTGATCCTCCCCTTCTACAATGTTGTGCTGTTGGTATACGGCGCGCTATTGGGCCAGTTCAGGTTTTTCTGGGAATTTGAGAAGCGCTTCTTTGCGCGGATCATGGGGAGGGGGAAGAAGAAAGGAAGTGAAAGAGTGAGAGAGTGAAAGAGTGAAAGAGTGAGAGAGTGAGAGAGTGAAAGAGTGAGAGAGTGAAAGGGTGAAGGAGTGAAAGGGTGAGAGAGTGAGAGAGTGAGAGAGTGAAAGGGTGAAAGGGTGAAGGAGTGAAGAAGCGAAGAAGCGAAGGCTGGGATCTAACAGGGTGCTCAAGTGGTTCGCAACGCGCGTTCCACACGCCGCACGGTGCTCTCCGGGAACTTGCGGAACCTGCATTCCCAGATGGTGACCACCCGCCATCCGGCCCGCCGCAAGGCGCGCACATTGCGCCGGTCGCGCTGCACGTTGCGGTCCAGTTTCTGGTCCCAAAAGTCCTTGTGCGTTTGCGGCCGGGGCGGCTGGCAATGGGGGCAGCAATGCCAAAAGCAGCCGTGGATGAACACGGCCACCTTTTTCCCGACAAAGGCTACATCCGGCTTGCCGGGCACCTTGGCGTAGTTCAACCGGTAACCCCGGAACCCCGCATCCTGCAAGGCTTTGCGCAACATGCGCTCCGGGCCGGTGTTCTTGGAGCGGATGCGGCTCATCTGCTCGCTTACGCGCGCGTCCACGGGAAACGGCGCACGCCCGTCGCGGAGGTAACTGCGCCTGGCCATGGGGAACACAAAGCTCGGCATCCTTCCTTTGCACCATGAACTGGATCCTGCTGATCATCGGTGGCCTCTTTGAAGTAGGCTTCACCACTTGCTTGGGCAAGGCCAAGGAAGCGGAAGGCAGCACCGCAATATGGTGGTGGGCCGGCTTCATCATCAGCCTTGTGCTTAGCATGTACCTGCTCTACCGCGCCACGCTCACGCTGCCCATCGGTACAGCCTACGCGGTGTGGACGGGCGTGGGGGCCATCGGCACGGTGCTGGTGGGCATCTTTCTCTTCAAGGAACCCGCGGATTTCTGGCGCGTGTTCTTCCTCTTCACCCTGATCGCCAGCATTGCCGGGCTGAAGCTGGTGACGCGGTGATCGGTGATCGGCATCTGGCGAAAGGACCTACGAACTGCGCCCTACGCCCTATGCAAAGCCCTCACCCTCATACCGCCTGGCGCTCCTGCCAAGTCTGGTTTAGTGCGCTTAGAAAGTGCTCACTGGCTTGGGCCCCGCTCACCGCGTATCGGTCATCCAGCACGAAGAAGGGTACACCGCGCACGCCGATCTGCTGCGCTTCATACTCATCGGCCTCCACCGCTTCGGTAAAGGCATCGCCGGCCAGCATTTCAGCTGCCTCGTTACCATCCAAGCCGATCTCTTCCGCTATGGCCCGCAGCACGGACTTGTCGCCGATATGCTCACCCAAAACAAAGTGCGCCTTGAACAACCGCTCCTCCGCCGCATCCCCCAAACCTTTGGTCTTGGCGAATTGGATCAAGCGGTGCGCATCAAAAGAGCTGCCCATCACGGCTTTCTCCATGTTGTACTCCAGGCCCACGGTACGTGCGCGGTCCACCACGCCCCGAACCATCTCTTTGGCCTGATCGCGGGTGCGGCCGTACTTCTTCGCCAGGTGGTCGTACATGTCGTCCGGGCTGCGCACGGGCGCGTCGCGGTCCAGCTCAAAGCTCTTCCATTCCACTTCCACTTGGTCCCGGTGGGGAAACTGCGCCAACGCCTTTTCAAACTCGCGCTTGCCGATGTAGCAATACGGGCATACCACATCAGACCAGATCTGGATTTTCATCATAGTGCGGGCGCGTTGTCACATTCCGTGCCATGGGTTCTCAAGGCTGCAAAATCGGAAGAAATGACCGGTTGATGGTTCGCCGATAACCCCATCACACCAGCCGGTGGAAGGAGCAGCTGCACCGATACCTGACAAAGACGGTAAATGCACTTCATTCCGTTCATCTTGGCCTTACCTTGGTCATGCGGTGAGAAAAGCATTGGGTTGCAAGCCGCAGAGCCTGTATCTGGTTCAGGCAATATCTATAAAACAAGACAGCGTTTGGGCACCAAGATCATACAGCCATGAAAATCAATTTCCTCCACCACTTCTCATGGACCCCACGCCTATCAGGATGTGCAAGGCTAACATTGGCCGTTGCGTTAACCGCTTTCACCTTTTCGGCCAAAGGGCAAGCCTACACCATCCCGGTAGTGGTGCATGTGCTATGGAGCAATCCCATCGCGAACATCTCCGATGCGCAGGTGATGGACGGGTTGAACATCTTGAACCAAGGCTTCGACACGGCAACGTTCCATCCCGTGGACCCGCCCTACAATGCCTTGGCCGCCAGCATGGACATTGCGTTCTGCTTAGCCTCAACGGCGCCGGACGGCACACCCACCACCGGCATAGACCGGATCCAAACACCCCAAGCCACGCATGGCGGCATGCCGGCTTCGTACATGAACCAGTGGCCACCCGACCGGTACATGAACATCTGGTTGGTGCAGAACGTGGAGTTCGGCGTGTATCCGGGCACGCTCTCCCCAGCCCAAGCCGACACGGCCCCGGCCATGGACGGCTTGATGTTCCCCAGCGACTGGATGGGCAGCATCGGCACCTCGAACTATTACGATTCGTTCACCATCATCTTCAACGCCGGACGGTACATGGGGTTGAAGTTGCTGTGGCAAGACTCCATTCCCGGTAGCCTGTGTGGCGATGATGGCATTGCGGACACACCTCCATCGCCCGTTATATTGAATTGCTTCCCGGAACCGGACAGTTGCGCGGGCAACATGCCGCTGATGGTGGAGAACTACATGACCTATTCCTACTGCGGCCGCATGTTCACTGCGGGGCAACGGGACTATGTGTACACCGTGCTGAACAGCCCCTTGGCCCAACGCAACAACTTATGGACGGCCGCCAACCTGGCCTTGGCGGGTTGTGGTCCCTTAGCGGTCAACAGCCCTGACCCTCCCGAACTGCACATTTCCGCGCTGGGCAGTGCCGGGCGGTGGAGGGTGCAATTCCCAACGGACCAGTCATGGAGTTTGGCTGTCTATAATTCAACGGGAAGCTTGGTCGGTGTTTGGCACGGTGATCACGGCCTTGCTGATATTGACCTGCATGGGCAGTCTGCAGGTTTATATGTATTGCAGGCCTCAAACGCCAACGGGAAGGTGATCACCGCCAAGTTGGCGCTGCCTTGAGCCAGGGGGTTCCATCGGAAATGTCCACAGTGCATTAAGCGCACATTCTTTCCGCGGTGACTTCCAACGCGGCCGATTCCTTTTGGCAAATTGGCGAATTGGCCAATTGCTCACAGCACCGTTACCTCCGTCCTCCGGTTCTGTGCGCGGCCTTCATCGGTGTCGTTGGTGGCCACGGGCTTTGTTTCGCCGTAGCCTTTGGCCACCACGCGGCCGCCGTCAATGCCCTGCTTGATCAAGAAGTCGCGCACGGCGTTGGCGCGCTGCTCGCTGAGGATCTGGTTGGCGGCATCATTGCCCACGTTGTCGGTGTGGCCGCCCACTTCAATGCGCAGTGCCGGCGTGGCCTTCATCAGTTCCGTGAGGTTGTTCAGCTCCGCGGTGGAGGCGGGCAGCAGCGCGTAGCTGGCCGTTTCAAAGAAGATGTTGCGCAGCGCAAACGTTTGGCCGCGCTCGGCCTTGGAGAGCTGCACGTTCAATTGGTACGGCGCGTTGCCCTTCATTTCCGCGAAGCTGTAGTTGCGCGAGAAGAAGAGGTAGCCGTCCGCCGTGGCGTTGAGCGCATGGTCCACGCCGGTGGGCAGGCACACGGTGAATTCACCGGTCACCGGGTCACTGTAAGCGGCGGTGGCCAGTTTGTTCGTGGTGAGGTCGTAGAGCTTCACATCGGCTTCCAGCGGCTTGCCGGTGGCCTTGTCGGTGACCTTGCCTCGGATGTAGGTAACCGGGGTGGGCCTTGCTTCCTTGTACAGTTCGAAGCCATAGAGGTCCAGGTCGCCGAAGCCTCCGGGGCGGTCGCTGGCGAAGTAGGCCAGCTTGCCGTCCGCATTCACCAGCACGCTGTTTTCATCCCCCGGCGTGTTGATGGGATAGCCGAGGTTCAGCGCCGGTGCCCATTGGCCGTCCGGTTGCATGCGGCTCACGTAGATGTCCAATCCGCCCATGCCGGGCCGCCCGTCGCTGCTGAAGTAGAGCGTTTTCCCGTCGGGGTGGATCTGCACGCTTTCCTCCTTGCCCGGGCTGTTGACGTTGGGGCCGAGCACTTCGGGCTTGCTGAAAGCGCCGTCCTCCCCCATCCGGCTTACGTAGATGTCCGTGTTCTGCTGGCCGTCCGGCGTGCGCACGCCGCGCAAGTAGTACAGCGTGCGGCCATCGCTGCCCATGGAAGGCTGGCTTTCCCAGCCCCTGCTGTTCACCGGGGCGCCGAGGTTTTGCGGTTTGCTCCAACGGTCGCCCACGCGGCGGCTGATGAACAGGTCGCAGCTGCCAAGGCCGGTCAATCCCGTGCCATAAGAACCGTCCAGGCCGGCGCACTTGGTGAAGATGATGAAGCGCCCGTCCGGCGTAAGCGTTCCCGCGCCCTCATTGTCCCGCGTGTTCACCGTGCTGATGGGCAGCGCCGTGCCCCACTTGCCTTCGGCGCCTTTGTGGCTCACGTAGAAATCCTCCTGCTGGCCGTAATCCGCGGTCTTGTCCTTGAGCAGGCGGGTGAACATCAGGGTGCTGTCGTCCACGGTTACCGCCGGGAAATACTCCGGGTCCTTGGTGTTGACGCCGGGCCCGAGGTTCACGGGATCGAAGGGCACGGGCTGCGCGATGGCATGCTCGGCAAAGGCGGCGTTGGCCATGCCGCGCTCGGCGCGTTTCCTGCGTTCCGGGTCCTTGTCCAACTGCTTGGCCAGGGCATAGTGCTTGCCGGCATCCGCGTAAAGGCCCTGGCCCATTTCCAGTTCGGCCAGGTGCAGCGCGGCAGGCGGGAAGTAGGAAGGATTGATGGCCAGCACTTCCTTGTACACCGCGATCCCTTCCTTGGCCATGTTGCGCTGCTCGTACATCTCGCCGAGGTAGATGCGCGGCTCAATGAAGCGGGGATCGGCCCCGGCGGCCTTTTTCAAGTTGCTCTCGGCGCAATCCCACTGCTGTGACCGCATGCACTCGCCTCCCTTTTCATAAAGCCGGATCGCCTTGTTGTCGTTGGTGGTGTAGTGGATGGGCTGTGCTTGCAGCGCACCGGCCAACAGCAAAGCGGACAACGTCCCCGCGGATCGGATCGTTTCACGGTGGATCAGGCTCATGGGATGTTCAAGTACTTGTGGGTTTGCAGGGAGATGCGCCAGCGCGGATGGTGCATTGCGTAATCCACTACCAACGGGGCCATGGATTCGCGCTTGCCCCATTCGGGTTGCAGGTACAGTGCGCAATCAGGCCGCACTTGGGCGGCGTGGCCTTCCGCCC
>JAFDZG010000172.1 GCA_018267065.1 Bacteroidota bacterium | reverse complement strand
CGGGTGCCGGTGCGCAGCTGGATGCCGAAGGGCATCACGTCGTTGGCCACCATATCAGCGCGGTGGTAGCCCGTGCGTGAAATGGTGAGCAGGCCCACGGCCCCCGCGGCGAGGGTGTCGCTGAGGTTGAGAATGCCCACCTGCACACCGAGGGCATGCCTGGCGTAGTTGAGCACGCCCACTTGGCCGCCTTCAGCGGTATCGGCCACCACGTTGGCTCCGAAGGTGAACTGCCCGCCCTTCACGTCATTCGCAACGTTCAGGCCGAAGCCCACCTGCCCGCCTTCGGCCGTGCCGGGCACCACGTTGGCCCCGAAGCTGAACTGGCCTTGGGTGACGTGGTGCGCGTAGTTGAGGCCGAAGGCCACCTGGCCCGCTTCCACCGTGCCCGGAACGATGTTCGCCCCGAAGCTGAACTGGCCCTTGGTGACGCGGTGCGCATAGTTCAGGCCGAAGGCCACCTGCCCGCCGCTCACCTCACCGGGCACCACGTTGGCACCGAAGCTGAACTGCCCCCCGGTGACGCGGTGCGCGTAGTTGAGGCCGAAGCCTACCTGCCCGCCGCTCACCTCACCGGGCACCACGTTAGCTCCGAAGGAGACCTGTCCGCCGCTCACCGAACCCGCGTAATTCGCGCCGAAACCCACTTGGCCGCCGCCCACATCACCCAAGGAGACGTTGGCCCCGGCGGAGACCTGCGCACCTTGCACGCTGCGCGCGTAGTTCGCCCCGCCGGACACCTGTGACTTGCGCACTGCGCCGTGGGCCACGTTCACCCCGCCGGCCACCTGCACGCCGTCCTGATCACCCAAGGTGATGTTCACGCCCCCGGCCACCTGGGTGCCATGCATGCCGCGTTTCACCACGTTCACGCCACCGGCCACCTGCACGCCGCTGAGCGTGTCCCACACGGTGTTGGCGGCCCCGGCGAACTGCAGCCCGTACAGCGAACCCATGGTATGGTTGATTCCGCCGGAGACCTGCACCCCGCGCGTGCGCCCGCCCACCAGGTTCACGGCCCCACTGATCTGTGCACCGGTCATGTTCTCCGAGAGCAGGCTGAAGCCGCCGCTGATCTCAGCACCGTCCACGCCGCGGGCGTAGCCGCCCAACAAGTTGAAGGACGCGCGGTTGACGATAGAGGCGGCCAGTGCACCGTTGGTGCTGATGCCCGGCACGAGCGCAAGCTGCACATTGCGCTGCTCACCGCCGCCGAGGTTGGCGTTCTGCTGCAGTTGCTCGGTGGGCACCAGGAGCTTGGCCACGCCCAGATCTTCCACGCCACAGCGGTCGTTCAGGCAGATGGGCTCCAAGTATTCCAAACGCGTTAACGGGCTTAGTGCGATGCGGCCCGCATCGGTGTTGCGCGGCACGTACACCACGGTATCGCGAAAGCCCTGCCGCGCAATGCGCAGGGGCGTGCGGTCCAGTTCACCGCTCACCTCCAGGTTGAAATCGCCATTGGGGCCGGTGGCCACCACGTTTCCGCGCTGCACGTCGAGCACGCTGGCTCGCGGGATCGGTGCGCCGCTGCCGGCCTCCACCACACGGCCACTGCTGATGAAGCGTTGCCGCGCCCCTGCCTGACCGGTGATGATCAGGTGGCGGCCGCTCATCTTCCACTTGGCGCGCTTGGGCAGCAGGCTGCGCAGCACGCGGTCCACGGGTTGTTCCTCCACGTGCAGGGTGACGATGCTGTCCATGGGCACCACGGCCGCGTTGTAGCTCAGCTTCACTTCAGCGTCCTTGGCCACCAGTTCCAGGGCCAGCGACAGGCGCACCTGTTCGGCATGGATGGTGACGCGGCGGTCCAGCGCGGGTTGCGCGAAGGTGCCGGTGGTGAGGAGGGTGAAGAGGGTGAGGAAGATGAAGGAAGCCCTTCGGCTCCGCTCAGGGAAAGTGAGGGAGCGAGTGAGTGCGGTAACCATAGAGGGCATCAGGGTACTGAAGCTCGGATCAGCAGCCATCACCGTCCAGTTTGAAGGTGCCGTTTGTATCGGTGACCGTAAGCCCGAAGGTCTCGGCGATCACCTCCAGGATGTTGCCGATGGGCTCATCGTTGAACTCCGCCGTGAGGCGGCAAGCGGCGATGCGCTCGTTGCCCAGGGTGACGCGCACCTGGTAGAGGCGCTCGAGTTGCTCAACCACCTGCGCCATGGGTGCGCCTTCGAACTTGAGCACCCGAAGGCCATAGACCTCCATGGGCGGTGCAGGGCGACGCTCCAGTAGATGGCGCTGTTTGTCGTAGCGCAGGTGGTCGCCGGCCAGAAGCTCCACGGTATCGGTGCCGGCCACTACGCGCACATGGCCGGTGCGCACACGCACGGTGGCGAAGGCAGCCGTGTCATAGTCGGCCACTTCGAAGGCGGTGCCCAGTACGGTGACCTGCAGTTCGCCCGCATCCACGGTGAAGGGGCGCTGTTCATCCCGGCGTACCTCGAAGTACGCTCGGCCTTGCAGGCGGATGGCGCGTTGCTTGCCCATGGTTTCCTTCAGTTCGGAGCCGGGGAAGAGCACGGTGCGGCTGCTGTCGGCCAGGAGGATCTGCTCAGGCTGCGCGTAGGCGAGGTATGTGGAGCTTGCAGGCTGGAAGAACCAGCGGGCGGCAAGCACCAGCAGGGCCACCATGGCCGCTGCGGAAAGCCAACGGGTCCAGGACCGCGCACCGATGGTGCGCACGCGCCCTTTTCCTTCGGCGTCGGCGATGCGCCCTTCAAGCTTGGCCCAAGCGCGGTCCACATCCACCTCAGGCAGGTCGGCTGCCTGGCCGCCCAAGTCCCATACGGCACGCATGCGCCGCAGCTCATCGGCGTTCGCAGGAGCTTCCGCCGCCCAAGCCTCCACGGCACGGCGCTGCGCCCCGTCGGCTTCGCCGGAGAGGTAGCTCGCAAGGAGCTCGCTGGGGAAGTCGTTGGGGGTCATTGGAGGTGTCGACCCGGTGGGTCGACAGTACAGGTGAGGT
>JAFDZG010000171.1 GCA_018267065.1 Bacteroidota bacterium | reverse complement strand
CCGTACGTCTGTTGTTTCCACCTACTGCCTATGAGCAAGCACAGTATGGGAATTTGCTCGAGGCCTTTTCGGACAACGGTTTGGCGGGGCCATGGGGCTCCTGGGAATTCTTGATCGGCCATACCTTCCATTTCACCACCAACTACTTGCCAGCTTTAATGTTGGTCATCGCAGTAGTGATCGGTTACATGGTGCGAAAGCATTGGATAGCTGCCGCCGTCATTGGTGGAGGCGTGATCGGTTTCCTGGTCTTGGAGTTGGTCACCTTCCGTGCAGGTGATGCTGCCATCATGATGGACCGGGCCTTTTTGCCGGGGGCCACCTTGATCGCCTTGCCATTCATTTGGTTGTTGTGGGGCTTGCGGGGAAGGTGGGCAATCATGGGCAGCAGCTTGCTTGTGCTGGTGCTGTTCATCAAGCTGCGGGACATCTCCTTCGCCTCGCGTGAGCCCCAGCGACAACTGGAACGCATTGAACATTTGTTGACGGACCTGCACCAGCATTCGATCAAGAAGGCCGAAGTCTCCGAAGTGGAGCTGCAGTCCAGAAGTATCCAAGCAAATTGGGCACTTCCTTTCGGCACCTTGTTGATCAGCTCTATGGACGGACCTGAACATTCCAAAACAGTTCGCATGATCAACACGCAGGCCATGGCTACTGTGAGGTTGGATGCCTTTCCAGTTACACCGGACCTGAACGGTTTCATCTCCTCTCTGAATACTTCTTATTTCCAACTTCCGAAAGGCCCATATGAAGGCTTCCCATCAACACAACCGGCTCCTTGATTCAAGCAAACTACTTCGCCGCCATCCCCCCGCCCTCCATTACTTTGCCGCAAGCATGCACCCCTCCGTCTTTTCCGTTGATGTGGAAGAGTGGTTCCACATTTTGGACGTGCCCTCCACGCCGCCGCTGGAGCAGTGGGCGGCGCTGCCCTCGCGCATGCCCACTATCTTTCCGCGGAACATGTAATCATGCCCAGGCATAGTGGTAAGCAGTTGAGCATTGAGATCGATGAGTTGACGAACTCCATCAAGGAAGTTTCCACCGGCCGCGTATTGCCCACCGAAGTGGTCCGCTTGTTATCGGTACATGCCGCTCAGGTCCACAAGAAGGATTGGTCGTTCAACTGGCATCTGGAATTATTGGAACCGACCAGGGAGGTGTACAAGCTGGCCATAAGTGAAGAGCCTGGGGTGATCCAAGGGTTGGTCAGCTTGGAGGATCAGACCGACCACATTTTCACGCACTTGCTGGAAAGTGCGAAGCAGAACCGCGGGCGTACCAAGCGTTTCGCTGGGGTGCCGGGCAACTTGTTGGCCTTCGCCTGCCAAGTGTCCTTCGACAAAGGCTACGCAGGTTTCGTATCTTTCGTGGCCAAGCACGCTTTGATCCAGCACTACATTACCACCTTGGGCGCTCAAGTACTGCGGGGCAACCGGATGTATTTGGACACTCATGCAGGCACCATGCTCGTGGAACGCTACTTCAACAAATCGCGAAATGGACCGCGTTGAACAACCGGAGGAAGTTGACCTTGTGATTGCGGGCGGAAGCTTTACGCGCGAGGACCGCGCACTTCTTAGCGCCCTCATCAAGCGCCAACGGTCTGCAGCGCGCGGTGGCCGGGCTGAGTGCAAGCCACGAAAGCCGGCGATCGCGAAACGGCTCTCCAAACGGCGGACATCAAAGGCCAAGTGATCGGGGTCTTTGTCCGTCTTACATTGGCAAGCTTTCCCCGCTCAAACCAACCGGGGACCAGGGTTTATCCTGGAGAGGATGAGTGTAGAACGATGCACCATCCCCCCGCGCTCCCTTACTTTGCCGGAAGCATGCCCCCCTCCGTCTTTTCCGTTGATGTGGAAGAGTGGTTCCACATTTTGGACGTGCCCTCCACGCCGCCGCTGGCGCAGTGGGCGGCGCTGCCTTCGCGGGTGGAGCCCAGCTTCCGCAGCATGCTGGAAGTATTTGCGGAGAAAAAGGTGCGCACCACGCTTTTCTTTCTGGCCTGGGTGGCGGAGCGCTACCCGCACTTGGTGCGCGAGGCGGTGGCCGGTGGGCATGAAGTGGCCTCGCACGGCTATGCGCACGAGCTGGTGTACAAGCAGGACCGCGCCACCTTTCTGGCGGACATTGTAAAGGCCAAGCAGATCATTGAGCAGGCGGGCGGCGTGGCCGTAAAGGGCTACCGGGCGCCGGGCTTCTCCGTCACCAAGGAAACGCCTTGGTTCTTTGATGCGGTGGCCGAGGCGGGCTACCGTTACGATTCCTCCGTGTTCCCCGGGGAGCGCGGCCATGGCGGATTGCCCGGCGCGTGGCCCGTTCCGCACACCATTGCAACGGAGCACGGGAACCTGGTGGAATTCCCCATTTCGCTATCCGCCATGTTCGGCCGGCCCATGTACTTCTTCGGCGGGGGCTACCTGCGGTTCTTTCCGTACCGCCTCATCCGTTCCAAAGCAAAAGACGTGTTGGCGGAAAACAGGCCGGTGGTGTTCTACCTGCACCCGCGCGAGGTGGACCCGGGCCATCCGCGCTTGGCCATGAGCGCCAAGCGCCGCTTCATGACCTACCACAACCTGCGCAGCACCATGCCCAAGATGCGTCGGCTGTTCGATGATCTGCCGATGACTACCTTCAGCGAGCTGATGGATGCGGGGATCGCTGGTTCACCCAAGGGACAGCGATGAAGAAGGTGCTCTTCCTCTACACCGAAACGGCGCCCTATTTCCTGGCGAGCGTGGAACGTTTGGTGAAGGACCATGCCGTTGAGGCCCACATCGTGCGGTGGCCGGTGAACCAAGAGGCCCCGTTTGAGGTCAAGGCGGTGGAGCACATCACCATCCATGAGCGAAGCGAGTTCAATGAAACTTCCCTGCGCCGCTTTGCCAATAACCTGAAACCGGACCTGGTGCTTGCCAGCGGCTGGGTGGACAAGGGCTACCTGCAAGTGTGCCGCGATGCGCACAGGCGCGGTACGCCCACCGTAATGGTGAGCGACACGGCCTGGCGCGGCGGCCTCAAGCAATGGGCCGCCGTGGCCGCTGCACGCTTCTGGCTGCCGCGCACCTTCAGCCATGCATGGGTAACCGGTGAGGCACAGGCGCTGTATGCGGAGTATCTCGGCTTCCCCCGGGATCATGTGCGGCGCGGCTTTTATGTGGCTGACCTGGACCGCTTCTCGCCCTTGGCCGCGCAGTTCAAAGATCTGAAGACCGCACACTTCCCGCACCGTTTCCTGTGTGTGGCACGTTACATCCCCAGCAAAGGCCACCAGTACCTGGTGGAGGCTTTTGCGGAGCTGGCCGATACCGGTGAGGCAAAAGATTGGGAGTTGTGGTGCATCGGCACGGGCGAGCTGCATCCCTTGGCGCATCAGCATGCGCGGATCAAGCACATCGGCTTTGTGCAGCCGGAGAACGTGTGGCGTTTCATGGAACAGAGCGGCGTCTTCATACTGCCCAGCCTGTACGAGCCGTGGGGCGTGGTGGTGCATGAGCATGCCGCAGCCGGTTTCCCGCTGGTGCTCAGCGATGCGGTGGGGGCGCGCCACCGCTTCCTGCATGAAGGCCGGAACGGCCATTGCTTCGTGGCCGGCAACAAGGAAAGCCTGAAGGAAGCCATGCGCAAGGTGATCGCCACGCCCGATGCAGAGCTGGTGGCCATGGGCCTGCGCAGCGCGGAACTCGCCGCAGGCTGGGGCCAGAAGGATTGGGCCGGCACGTTGATGGGCATGATCGACCAGGGCCATGGCTAAGCCGCGCGTGCTGGTGTTCATCGATTGGTATGCGCCGGGCTACAAAGCGGGCGGTCCGGTGCGCAGCTTGGTCAACCTGGTGGACCACCTGCGCGACCGCATCGACTTCCACATTGTGACGTGCAACACCGACTATACGGAAACCACTGCATACGCAGGCATCACGCCGGACTGCTGGACCACTTTGCCGGGCGGCGAACGCGTGTGGTATGCCTCGGCCACGGGCACTTCACGCAAAGCATGGAAGCGCATTTTAGCCGATGGCCCTTGGGATGCGTTGTACATCAACGGGCTCTATTCCTGGCGGTACAACATCCTGCCGTTGTGGCTTTCGCAGCGGATGGCCATGCGGCGCGTGGTGGCCGTGCGCGGCATGCTGGCCTCCGGCGCCATGAAGCACGGGGCGCTGAAAAAGCTGCTCTTCCTTTCGCTGGCGCGGATGATGGACCTGTACAAGGACGTTCGTTTCCAAGCCACCAACGCGGAGGAAGCGAAGGACGTACGATTGCACATCCTGAAACATGCGGACGTGCAGGTGGTGCCCAATCTTTCGCGGAAGGTGGTGCCGGAAAAGCAGCCGATCGTGAAGGAAGCGGGAGCGGTGAAGCTGGTGAGCGTGGCGCGCATCGCGGTGGAGAAGAACACCTTGCTGGCCGTGGAAAGCCTGCGGGGAGCCAAGGGCAATGTGCAGTTCAACCTCTATGGCCCCGTATACGATGAAGCCTATTGGGCCAAGTGCCGGGCGGCCATTGCCGGTTTACCCGCAAACGTGTTGGTGAAGCATTGCGGAACCGTACCCCCGGAGGAAGTGCCTGCGGTACTGGCCGGGCACCACGCATTGTTCATGCCCAGCGCGGGTGAAAATTTCGGCCACACCATGCTGGAGGCGCTTTCCGCCGGGAGGCCATTGCTGATCAGCGACCGCACGCCGTGGCGCGGTTTGGAAGCTGATCATGCAGGTTGGGACCTGCCGCTGGACCGCTTGGAAGGCTTCACGGAAGCGGTGGAGCGCTTGTGCGCGATGGACCAGGCAGAATACGAACAGTGGTCGGCGGGTGCACTGGAACGAGGTAGGCACTATGTGGATAATGCTGGGCCGGTGGAGGCAAGCATGGGGATGTTCAGTGGGAACTAGTAAAGCCCTTCCCACCTGGCCCAAGGGATAGGGGTGGACGGGATTTCCTGGATCGCGTTCGCATTGTGAATGCCCATCCACCTGGTACATGTGATCAACATGTAATCGGCGAGGAAACAGGTTGGAGCCATGCTTAAACGCATGCGTGCCGGCCAGAGGAAGCGCCGCGCCGCGAGATTGATGGCGCTTTGCGGAACAGCACCAATGCACATCCACCTTGTGAAGTTCCTGCGGATTCTTTCCGAGAAGGATTGAACGCCTGACGAATCCAATTGGAACGAATAGCTTTGCCACATACCTGCATGATCATGGCTGAAAGGGTAAAACGGAAGCGTGCTCGGTCGGGCGGTTCTGCCACCAAGGCGACCATCACCAAAGTAAGGAGGAAGGTCAAGGCTTCCGGCATTAGCGTCATGGATTTGGTGGGATCCATCAAACTGACCATTGACCCCGTTGAATTCCAACTCGCCATCAGGGATGAATGGCAGTAGCCTGTTGGTGGATACGAACATCGTCATCCTGACACTTGGAGGAAGCAAGCGGCTGGCTGAATACGTGGAGGGCAGGAAGCTGTTTCTGTCCGTGAACACGGAGATTGAAGCCTTGAGCTACCCTGGATTGACAACTGCCGGCCGGCATAGCGTTGCGGCGTATTTGAGCCGATGCACGAAGTTCGGCTTAAGCGAGAAGGTGAAGAATGAGACCATCGGGATCAGGGCGAAATACAAGGTCAAGCTCCCGGATGCGATCATTGCGGCCACGGCAGTTGTTTATGGCCTGCCGTTGCTGACAGCGGACGCAGGCTTTGTGAAGTTGAGTGATATACTTGAAGTTGACTTGTTCAAACAGTAATTATGGTCGGAGTAGCTACCCGTCCCCGCGCCGACCTCCGCCGTTTCAACAACGCGGACTTCCCCTTGGGCGCCGGGTTCATCAAGCGCACGCTGTGGTACTTCACCAACGCCGTGTTCTTCATCAACCCGTTGTTCC
The DNA here is from genome assembly GCA_018267065.1 of Bacteroidota bacterium. GTDB lineage: Bacteria > Bacteroidota > Bacteroidia > Flavobacteriales_F > PHOS-HE28 > PHOS-HE28. The sequence continues at coordinate 361 of JAFDZG010000171.1, read as the reverse complement.
CGTTCCGCTCGCCAAAGCCCGTGCTGCTGCGGTTGTTCGGCGCCAAGGTGGGCCGGGGCGTGGTGATCCACCCGGGCGTCAATATCAAGTTCCCGTGGAAGCTCTCCATCGGCAGCCATGTGTGGATCGGCCAGCGTGCCTGGTTGGACAACATCGACCAGCTCACCATACAGGATAACGTAGTGATCAGCCAGGGTGCCATGCTCATCCTGGGCAGCCACGATTACAAGCGCCCGGATTACCCCACGCTATCCGGGCCGGTGGTGCTGGAGGAAGGCAGTTGGGTAGGGGCCGGGGCGCTGGTGCTGGGGGGCGTAACGCTGAGGAGCCATGCGTTGCTCGCCGCGGGAAGCGTCACCGG
>JAFDZG010000170.1 GCA_018267065.1 Bacteroidota bacterium | reverse complement strand
TGGAACGCTTGAGCACAGCCATTGGGCACATCGACATAGACCGGCTGGACCAGCAGGTGCCCGTGCGCGGCACCAAGGGTGAAATTGACAGGCTGGCAGCGGGTTACAACGCGATGTTGCAACGCTTGCGCAAATCGCTCGACCTGCAGAAGGCCTTTGTGAACAACGCCAGCCACGAACTGCGTACGCCGCTGGCCCGCATGAACGCACAGGTGGAGCAAGCCCTGCGCCTGGTCCCGGGCGATGCCGGCACCGCAAAGGCCCTGCACACCCTGCAGTCAGACATCACCGAACAGGGCCGCCTGATCGATTCGCTCCTGCTATTGCAGCAGTTGCAGGCCCACCTGCCCATGGCCCAGGAAGAGGTGCGGTTGGATGAAGCGCTCTTTTCCGCAGTGGAAGAAGTGAAGGCAGGCCACCCCGGGCTGCTCGCCACGGTGGACATGGCGGCGGGCATCCGAACCGAGGCGCAGTTGACCGTGCGGGCAAACCGCATGCTGCTGCGCACCGCGCTCCGCAACCTGCTCACAAACGCCGCACGCTATTCCACCAACGGTTCCGTGGCCATCCTGCTGGAAGCCGCACCTGGCGAGGTGCATGCGCGTTTCACCAATCCGGGGACGCACGCCCTCCCGGCCGACCGCGTGTTCCAGCCCTTTTTCCGCAGCCCCGAAAATGCACGCCAGCCGGGGAGCGGCCTGGGATTGTCCATCGTGCAGCAAGTTGCCGAACATGCCGACGGGCATGCGTCCTATGAGTTCAACGGGGCGCATTGCTTCACCATTTCACTGCCGTTGGCCGGCAACAAGCCCACCGCATGAAGGATGCAACATTCGCTGCTCCGTGCACATGCGGCGGCATTGCCCGGGCCCGCTTCCACGGCCGTGGCTGAATGGTGAAGCGGCATTAAGGAAGATTTAAGCCGGCCTCCAAGGAAAGCTTAAGGAAGGGGTTCTCCCTTTGCGCCATGCGGATCCGCACGGCCGTGCTCCTTTCCTGCCTTTGTGCCCTGCCACGCCTGATGGCACAAGACACGTTGCGCATCAGTCTTTACCAGGCGGACAGCCTGTTGCAGGCCAGGTCGCTTGCACTGCTGGAAGGCCGGCTCGGCATTGACAAGGCCGAGGCTGACCGGGTACAGGCCAAGCTGTTCAACAACCCGCAATTCAGCAGCTCGTGGGTGGTGGGCGGTTCCAGCCTGCCTTACCTGGACATCGGCGCCAATGGCGAAAAGGTGATGGCCGTGGAGCAGCTTTTCCGCATTGCCGGCCAGCGTTCCTTGGCCGTGAAGGCAGCCACCGAGCGGAAGCACGCCAGCGAGGCGGAATTCTCTGAGCTGGCCGCATCCCTCCGCCTGCAGCTCCACACCGCCTTCTTCCAGCAATACTTCGCCCAGCGGTCCGCAACGGCCATCGCCTCCCAGTTAGGGCTATTGAAAAACCTGCAAGCCGCCTACGGGGACCAATATGAAAAGGGCAACGTTTCCCTGAAGGACGCCACCCGGCTGCGCACCGCCTTCTTCGCGCTGAACCAGCAGCGCATCACCCTGCTGCAACAGATCAACGGATTGCAGGAACAGATGCGGAACCTGTTGGTGGAATCCAGGCCCGTAACGGCCGACCCCACCGCTGCCGAGCTGACCATGCCCTCCTCCTCCATGTACACGGCGGATTCGCTGGTGGCGCTTGCCCAACGCCAACGGCCGGCCGCACTGGCTGCCCAAGCCGCACTGGACGCCAGCAACCTTGACCTGAAGCTGCAGCGGCGCATGTCCGTGCCGGACCTGGCCATCGGCGCGGAGTATGACCAGCAGGGCAACCTGCACCCGCAACAGACTTCCGTCACCCTGGGCTTCTCAATTCCATTGTTCGACCGCAACCAAGGGCGCATCAAATGGGCCGAGGCCGCGCAAAAACAGGCCGATGCCGACATGCGCATCTCCAAGCTCTCCATCGGCAATGAGGTACGCAGGGCCCTGGACAACATCGCCGTGCTGCAGGAGCAACTGGATGCCACCAACCCCGGCTTCGATGCCCAACTGGACCAACTGAGTGAAAGCCTGGTGACCAACTATGTGAAAAACAACATCCAACTGGTCGAGTTCACCGACCTCTTCGATTCCTACAACACCACGATCATCGCCCTCAACCAACTGAAGGCCGACCTGCAAAGCGCCTATGAACAACTCGAATTCGCCACGGGACAACGCCTGTTCAACAGGTAGGGCGGCCGGCATGGCCACTGCGGCCTGCCTGGCCGTGCTGGCCGCCGCACTCCTTGCGGGCTGCGGCCCCAAGGAACCGCCCAATGCGGATGCCAACGCCTTCGTGCTGAGCGACACCATGCTGAAGCGCATCCGGCTGGACACCGTGAAAGTGCGCAAGGTGGAAGGCGTGATCGACCTCAACGGCCGGATCTCCGCGGACGAGAACCGCATGGCCTCGGTGTTCGCCATCATGAGCGGCCAGGTGGTAAGCGTGAACGCCGAACTGGGCGACCACGTGAACAAGGGGCAGGAACTGGCCGAGATCCGAAGCAGTGAGGTGGCCGACCTGGAGCGCGAGCTGATCGATGCACGCGGCGAGAAGGACGTGGCCCAGAAAAACCTCGCCACCAAGGAAGATCTCTTCAAGAGCCAACTGCTGAGCGAACCCGAACTGGTGGAAGCCCGCTACCAATTGGAAAAAGCCAATGCACAGCTGAAGCGGATGAACGAGATCTTCTCCATCTACACCTTCGACTCCGCCTCGCGCTACGTGCTGCGCGCGCCCATGAGCGGATACATCATCGCCAAGTCCATCGCGCGGGACGTCACGCTGCCAGCTGACCAGCAAGCCCCGGTGTTCACCATTGCCGAGCTGGACGAGGTGTGGGTGCTTGCCGACGTTTATGAAAGTGACATTCCACGCGTGAAGGAAGGCATGGACGCAGAGGTTACCACATTGAGCTATCCCGGAAAAGTGCTGCACGGCAAGGTGGACCGCATCTTCAACATGCTGGACCCGGACACGCGCACCATGCGCATCCGCATCACGCTGAGCAATCCAGGCGTGCTGCTCAAACCTGAAATGGTGGCACGGGTCCGCTTGTCGTTCCAGGAAAATGACAGCCTGCCTTCCATTCCGGCAGGTGCGGTGATCACCGATGGCGGCAAGCAGTACGTGATGGTCTTCAAGGACCGCTACAACATCACCACCCGCGAGATCACCCCGGAGCGCACCACCGGCAACACCACCTGGATCACCGACGGCCTCAAGCCGGGTGAAGTGATCATTGGCCGCGAACAGCTCTACATCTACGACGCCCTCAACGACCAATGAGCTTCATCCGTGCCGTCATCAGCTTCTCGCTGAAGAACCGGTTCTTCACCTTCTTCTGGGTGGCCATCCTGGTGATCGCGGGGATCGTGAGCTTCCGCAACACGCCGATCGAGGCCTTCCCGGACGTCACCAACACGCAGATCATCATTGTGACCCAATGGCCCGGCCGCAGCGCCCAAGAGGTGGAGCGCTTTGTCACCGTGCCCATTGAAGTGGCCATGAACAGCGTGCAGCGCAAATCCAACGTGCGCTCCATCAGCATGTTCGGCCTCAGTGTGATCAAGATCATCTTTGATGATGACGTACAGGACTTCTTTGCCCGCCAGCAGGTGAACAACCAGCTTAACGGCATCGACCTGCCTGAAGGGGCCGATCACGAAGTGGAGCCGCCTTACGGCCCCACCGGCGAGATCTTCAGGTACACCCTGCAAAGCCCCAAGCGCGATTCGCGCGAGCTGCTCACCCTGCAAAACTGGGTGGTGGACCGCAGGCTGCGCCAGGTGCCGGGCGTGGCGGACGTGGTAGCCTTCGGCGGCCGGCAAAAAGTGTACGAGGTGGAGGCCGACCCCGGGCGGCTGATCCAATACAACCTGACGCCCCTGGAGGTTTATGAAGCGGTGGCGCGCAGCAACATCAACGTGGGCGGCGACGTGATCGAAAAGAACGGGCAGGCCTTCGTGGTGCGCGGCATCGGACTGCTGAACAGCGCGACCGACATCGGCAACATCATCATCGAGGAGCGACATGGCGTGCCGGTGCTGGTGAAAAACGTGGCCAGCGTGCACGAGGGCGACCTTCCACGCGTGGGCCAGGTGGGCCTGGATTCCAATGACGACGTGGTAGAGGGCATCGTGGTGATGCGGAAAGACGAAAACCCCGGCGAGGTGCTCGCCCGGGTGAAGGACCGGATCGCGGAGATCAACGCCAACGACCTGCCCAAGGATGTGCGAATGGTGACCTTCTACGACCGCGACAACCTGATGCACTACTGCACGGAGACGGTGATGCACAACCTGGTGGAGGGCATCATCCTTGTCACCGCCATCGTGCTGCTCTTCATGGCGGACTGGCGCACCACCCTCATCGTGTCCATCATCATTCCGCTGGCCCTGCTCTTCGCCTTCTTCATGCTGCGGATGAAGGGCATGAGCGCCAACTTGCTTTCGTTGGGCGCCATTGACTTCGGCATTATCATCGACGGTGCCGTGGTGATGGTGGAAGGCATCTTCGTTTCCCTGGACAGCCTGGCGCACCGCGCCGGCATGGACCGGTTCAACCGCCTCAGCAAATTGGGCCTGATCCGCGGAACCGCCACCCGCATGGGCGTGGCCGTTTTCTTCAGCAAGCTCATCATCATCACGGCGCTCGTGCCCATTTTCAGCTTCGAGAAGGTGGAGGGCAAGATGTTCGCGCCGCTGGCGTGGACGCTGGGCTTCGCATTGCTGGGCGCCTTGATCTTCACGCTCACCCTGGTGCCCGTGCTCTGTGCCTCATTGCTCAAGAAAAACGTAAGGGAGAAACACAGCTTCCTGGCCAGGTTCTTTGACAAATGGGTGTTCCGCGGCTTCCAGTGGTGCTGGAAACGCCCGCGCACGGCCGTGCTTTCAGCCATCGGCGCTTTGGTGCTTTCACTTGCGTCGCTGCATTGGATGGGCACCGAATTCCTGCCGGAACTCAATGAAGGGGCCCTGTGGGTGGAGGCCAAGATGCCCATGAGCATGGGCCTTTCCGAAACCGTGCAGATGGTGCACACCCTGCGCGCCAAGATCGGTGCGTTCCCCGAGGTGAACGGCGTGCTCAGCCAAACCGGCCGCAGCAACGACGGCACCGACCCCAGCGGTTTCTACTACGTGCAAATGCAGGTGAACCTGAAGCCCCAGAAAGAATGGCCGGCCGGGATCACCAAGGACCAGCTCATCGACAAAATGGACCATGAGCTGAAACAATTCCAGGGCATCAACTACAACTACTCCCAGCCGATCATCGACAACGTGGCGGAGGCCGTTGCCGGCATGAACGCAAACAATGCCGTGAAGATCTTCGGGCCCGACCTTCACACGCTGGACACCCTGGCCACGCAAGTGCTCGCGGCCATCACCCCCGTGCAGGGCATCAAGGACCCCGGCGTGCTGCGGAACATCGGCCAGCCCGAGGTGCAGATCCAGCTAAGCGACACCAAAATGGCGCTGTACGGCGTGAGCACGCGCGATGCACAAGCCGTGATCGAAATGGCCATCGGCGGCAAAACCGCCAACGTGATGTACGAAGGCGAGCGGAAATTCCCGATCCGCCTGCGGTTCCCCTACGAGGACCGCAACGATGAACGGAAGATCCGCGAACTGCAAGTGCCCACCTTGAGCGGTGCCCGGGTGGCCCTTGGCGAGATCGCCACGGTGACCACCACCACCGGGCCCGCGTTCATCTACCGCGACAACAACAACCGCTTCATCGGGGTGAAATTCACCGTGCGCGACCGCGACCTGGGCAGCACCATCGCCGATGCGCAGCAGCATGTGAACGCCAAAGTGAAACTGCCCGCGGGCTACAGCCTCACGTGGACCGGTGAATTCGAGAACCAAGTGCGCGCAGGCAAGCGCCTGGGCCAAGTGGTGCCGATCAGCCTGGCGGCCATTTTCGTCATTCTCTTCATCGCCTTGGGCGACAGCAAGAACGCGGGACTTGTCCTCATCAATGTTCCGTTTGCGCTGGTGGGCGGCATCCTGGCGCTCCATGTTACCGGCATCAACTTCGGCATCAGCGCCGGCGTGGGCTTCATTGCGCTCTTCGGCATCTGCGTGCAGAACGGCGTGATCCTGGTCCAGGAATTCAATGACAACCTGCACAACAAACTGCCCATGGAGGAGGCCGTGATCTCCGGCGTGCGCAAGCGGATCCGCCCGGTGGTGATGACGGCCATGATGGCCAGCATCGGCCTGCTTCCCGCCGCAGTCAGCACCGGCATTGGCAGCGAGGCGCAGAAACCCCTGGCCATCGTCATCATCGGCGGGTTGATCACGGCCACCATTTTCATCCTGCTGGTCTTCCCGGTGGTCTTCCGCTTCTTCCGCCGACGCACCCTGCGCCGCAAGGGCATTGAACCGGCCGCATAGCACCTGTTTTGATGGCCTTCCGTGCCGCCAGCCCGGTGCGCCAGGCAACACACCGCCCTGTGCAAGCGCCAACCCGCATCTTTGCCGTCCGTAACGGCACCAGCACTGAAACAGTTCCTGATCATTCAAACCGCTTTTCTGGGCGATGCCGTGCTGGCCACCGCGTTGTTGGAGAAGCTGCATGCCTTCCATTCAAATGCGGCAATTGACCTGGTGGTGCGCAAGGGCAACGACGGCCTGTTCAAGGATCATCCCTTCCTGCGGAAGCTGTACGTGTGGGACAAGCGGGAAGGCAAGATCCGCGCGCTGCTCCGGTTGATCGGCGAGATCCGCAAGCGGCGCTATGACCACGTGATCAACGCACAGCGCTTCTTCAGCACCGGCCTGATGACGGCGTTTTCCGGTGGCAAGGAGACCATTGGCTACGACAAGAACCCGCTGAGCTTTCTCTTCTCCCGCAAGGTGAAACATGAGATCCCGGATTGGCGCGTGCTGCGCGGAAAGGCCGCCGGCACCGGGGTGCATGAGATGGACCGCTTGAATGCGCTGATCGAACACCTCACAGATGGAAAAAGGCCGTTGCCAAGGTTGTATCCTTCGGAAGCGGATCGCGCGCAAGTGGCTGGGCTGTTGGGGCCTCAAGGTCCCGGGGCGGAGACCTTGAGGGAGCAATCGTGGGCGAAGATCCTGAGGGAGCAATACACCCGAACTCCCGCAGGGTCTCTCGAAGAGGACCCTGCGGCACCAAGCACTTTCATCACAGTTGCACCGGCCAGCGTGTGGTTCACCAAGCAATGGCCTGCGGAGAAGTGGATCGAGCTGATCGGGTTGCTGCCGACCGGCCAACGCGTTTTCTTGATCGGCGCACCGGGCGATGTGCCCCTGTGCGAGCGCATTGCGCGCGATGCCGGGCGCGGTGAAGTGATCGCCGGCAAGCTCTCCTTGCTGGGCACCGCCGCCCTGATGGAAGGTGCCAGCATGAACTACGTGAACGACAGCGCACCGCTGCACATCGCCAGTGCCATGCGCGCGCCGGTGACGGCCATCTTTTGCAGCACCGTGCCCGCTTTCGGCTTCGGTCCGCTGCACGCGAACGGCCACGTGGTGGAGCGGGCTGGATCCCTGTACTGCCGCCCCTGTGGCCTGCACGGGTACAAAGCCTGTCCGGAGGGGCATTTCAAATGTGCTTGGGAAATCACCCTCAACGGCAGCGCTGTTGACCCAACAGCCACGGGCCACCGGCCTTCGGCTTGAACAAGGCATTCCCCGGACCAGCCGGTACGCTTCTGCAGCTGCCGCACCGCCCCAAACAAATTGCTACCTTCGGTTGTCTTCAACCAAAATCATGCACCATGGCACAAACTGAGATCCTGGGTCCCCAGAAGCTGGGGCCACTTACACCGCTGGTAGGCGAATGGGAGGGAAACGTGGGCGTAGACCTGTCCTACCACAACAAAGACGATGTGACCACAAAAACCTCCTACTTCGAAAAAGCCTACTTCAAGCCCATCCCCATGCAGGAGAACGGCCAGCAGCAATTGGAAGGCCTCTTTTACAAGGACACGGCATGGCGCCATGGCGAGGAAGCCATGGACCCGTTCCATGACGAAGTAGGCTTCCTGCTTTGGGACAAGAAGAATGAACAAGTGCTGCGCACGGTGGTCTTCGGGCGCGGCATTGCCATCCAAGCGGGGGCCACGGCCAAGGCGCGCGACAAGGTGATCCAGTTCAAGGCCATGCCCGGCGATCCCAGCTACGGCATCCTTCAGAACAAATACCTCATGGAACGCGCACAGCTGATCAGTTTCGCGAGCACGTTCAAATTCAATGCGGATGGCAGCTTCACCCACTCCTCGGACCTGGTGCTGAAGCTGGCTGCCTTGGGCGGCAAGGAAATGCACCACACGGACGTGAACACGCTCCATCTGGTAAAGCGCTACCATCCGGGTTCTGAATTCCAATAACTCGGACATCGTGTGCGCATTTGCTTCAAGGGGCCGGTGCGCCCTGCTTTGTACATTGCCTCCCTCAACGCAAAACGCCAACCACCACATTCCATCTTCGCGATGAACAAGAAACCCATTGTCATGGCCGCCATCGGCGGCGTGCTCCTCTTCGGCACGTATGCCTTCAGCCCTGCCCCGCCGCAAGGCGAACACGAAAACAACCTGAAGTTCCTGCCCAAGGACATCAGCCACGACGACCTGATGGCCGTGATGCACAGCTTTGAAGCCGCCACCGGCATGAACTGCGGCGACTGCCACACCCACAGCGCCACCGACCCCAACAAGATGGATTGGGGCGCCGATACCAAACACAAGGAAACCACCATCGCCATGATGAAGATGGTGCAGGAGCTGAACAAGCAGTACTTCGCGGTGGAAGGCGATTTCAAGGACAACTACCTGCAATCGCAGTACAAAGTTTCCTGCAACTCCTGCCACAACGGGCATGAGGAACCGAACAACATGGTGACGATCCCGATACCGGAGAAGAGGTGAGGGAAGGGTTGTCAGATGTCAGTTGCCAGTTGTTAGTTGTCAGTTGTTAGTTGTCAGTTGTCAGTTGCCAGTTGTTAGACGGTACGTCCGCCTGACAACTGGCAACTGACAACTACCCCCCAATATCCTCGTTCCACAGTTCAGGCTTGGCGGCGATGAACTCCTCCATCATGCGCACGCATTCCGGCAGGTCCAGGTCGATGACCTCCACGCCGTGCTCCTCCATGAATTTGCGGGCACCGGGGAAGGTGCGGCTCTCCCCCACCACCACCTTGGGGATCTTGAACTGCACGATGGTGCCCGCGCACATGTAGCACGGCATCAGCGTGGAGTAGATTACCGTGTTGCGGTAGCTGCCGATGCGGCCCGCATTGTTCAAGCAGTCCATCTCGCCGTGCAAAATGGGGTTGCGCTCCTGCACCCGCTTGTTGCGGCCGGTGGCGATCAGCTTACCGTCCTGCACCAGCGCGGAGCCGATGGGGATGCCGCCTTCCGCAAGGCCCTTTTGCGCCTCGTCGATGGCCGCTAGCATGAATTGGTCCATGGGAATGATCTTGGATCCTCGGGTAAACCTGACTCGTTTCGTTCAATGCGAAACTTGAGCGACCAGTTCCTTGATCGCCTTGGTATCCAAACTGTCCATTTCGGATTTGTCATAGGTGCTCAAGAGATAGACCTCCTTGTCCTCGGTGATCACGTACGTGATCAATCGGGCACCACCGCTCTTCCCCTTCACTTTGCTCTTGATCGCCACGCGCACCTTGAAAACACCGTGGCCCAAGCTGGTGCCCAGATGTGGATCACGTTTCAGATCCGCCTCGACCGCCATAAGTTCATCACGCAGTGAACGGTACCTCTTCAAAAGGGCCTTCACCTTCTTTCGAAAGACCGGCGTCGGTATGACCCTATACGGCATTCAGCACCTCCGTCAAGGTGGGCTTCCGCAATTTTCCCTTGCGCATCCGCTCCACTTGGGAAAACGCTGTTGTCAGATCATCCCGCAATTTCAGCAACTGTTCATAGTGGCGAATGCGTTCGGCAAGCTTTTTCCACTCTTCCACCGACACTTGAACGGCTTGCAGATTGCCATCCGCATCGTTCACATATTGCAGGGGGATCTTCATGTAGCCAAAGATAGGAACTTGCTTTCGCCTGTGGCACTCCCACTGAACCATCGGTCCTATTTTCGCGGCCCCATTCGGAAAATCCCGCTACCGTGGCCGAGCGCACCACCGCATTTACCGTTGACACCACCCGCTTGCAGGGCGTTGCGGAACAACCCCTGTTTCTCGCCGCCTCGCGGGTGGCCGAGCGCATGGGCGTGCGCGCCTTCGCCATCGGCGGCTATGTGCGCGACCTGCTGCTGGGGCGGCCCTGCAAGGACATCGACATTGTGTGCGAGGGCGACGGCATCGCTTATGCCGAAGCCGTGGCCAAGGAGCTCAACGCGGGCAGGGTGCATGTGTTCAAGAATTTCGGCACGGCCATGTTCACCCTTCGGCAAGCTCAGGGTTCGGATGAACTGCAGGTGGAGTTCGTGGGCGCCCGCAAGGAGAGCTACCAGCGCAACAGCCGCAAGCCCGAGGTGGCGCCCGGCACCCTGCGCGACGACCAGGAGCGGCGCGATTTCACCATCAACGCGCTCGCCATTTCCCTGAACGAAGCCGACCGGGGCGCGCTGGTGGACCCCTTCAACGGCGTTCACGACCTGGAGCGCGGCATCATCCGCACCCCGCTTGATCCCGACATCACCTTCAGCGACGACCCGCTGCGCATGATGCGGGCCATCCGCTTCGCCACGCAATTGGGCTATTTCATTGACGCGCCCACCTTCGAGGCCATTCAGCGCAACGCCGAGCGCTTGGACATCATCAGCGCGGAACGCATCCACACCGAACTCAACAAGATCATCGGGGCACCGGTGCCCAGCATCGGCTTCAAGCTCTTGCTGAACTGCGGCCTGCTGGTGCGCTTCTTCCCGGAAATGGTGGAGCTGCTGGGCGCGGAGGAAAAATTCGGCATCGGCCACAAGGACAACTTCTACCACACCATCCAGGTGCTGGACAACGTGGCCATGCAGAGCGACGACCTGTGGCTGCGCTGGGCCGCCGTGCTGCACGACATCGCCAAGCCGCGCACCAAACGCTTCGAGCAGGGCCGGGGCTGGACCTTCCATGGCCACGAGGACAAAGGCGCCCGCATGGTGCCCGGCATCTTCCGCCGCATGAAGCTGCCCTTGGACGAGCAGATGCGCTTCGTGAAAAAACTGGTGGCCCTGCACTTGCGCCCCATCGCCCTCACCAAGGAGGAAGTCACCGACAGCGCCGTGCGCCGCCTGCTCTTCGATGCCGGCGACGACATTGACGCATTGATGATCCTCTGCAAGGCGGACATCACCAGCAAGAACGAAGCGCGCAAGAAACGCTACTTGGCCAACTACGAGCTGGTGCTGGAAAAGCTGAAGGAGGTGGAGGAAAAGGACCGCGTGCGCAACTTCCAGCCGCCCATCACCGGCGAGGACATCATGGCCGCCTTCAATATCCCGCCCTGCAAGGCCATCGGCGACATCAAGACGGTGATCAAGGACGCGATCCTGGACGGCAGGATACACAACGACCGCACCGCCGCTTGGCCGTTGATGGTGGAGGAAGGGAAGAAATTGGGCCTGCAGGTGGTGGCCGGAATGGAGGAACCCGGACATGGGTGATTCCACTCTTCCCTACATACCGCATGGCGGTCAACGGAGCAGCATGATCTCGCCTTGAAGTTGACGAACCATGGAGGTGGCTGGATCGGTGGCATTGCCGCGCCACGCGTAGGCTCCCGCCGGGACCTGAGTGCCTGATACAGTGCCATCCCAACCATCATTCGGGCCGGTGGCGGAGTAGAGCACATGGCCCCACCGGTCAAAGACCGTCCAGGACAGCATGGCTCCTTCATTCGCGCTCCAAACAGGCCGCCAAGTGTCATTGATGCCATCGCCGTTGGGCGTAAAGGAATTGGGGGCATAGACAGGGGACTTGCACGTGTCCATGACCAAAATGGATGCGGAACCTGGGCAGTAGCCCGGGGCATCCGCATGGACGGAATACGTGCCGGCGGATCCCACGAAGATGGAGGGTGTGGCTTCCCCGGTGGACCACTGCAGGCCGGCATTCGAAGGAAGTGCATGTGCATCGAGGCGTACGTGCTGCGAAAGGCAGAAGTCCACAACCGTATCCGCAGGCAGGCCAAAGGCCACGGGCAGGCCCATGCGCACGATCACCGTATCGGCAAGCGGGCATTCATCCCCTGCCAATTGCACGGTGTACGTTCCCGCTGCATCCACCGTGATGGCCGGTCCTGTATCGCCGGTGGACCATTGGTACATGGCACCCGGTACCGGGTCTCCCACGGAAAGCACCGTCGGGGCGCAAATGTCGAGGTCCGGCCCAAGGTTGAAGTCCGGTCGGGGTACCTGCCGCACACTCACGTCATCGACATAGTAGTAGCTGAACCAAAGCGGAGTGGATTGTGACACCTCCTCGAACCCCGTGCCGGTGCCCGGATGAAAATTGCCGATGGTGATCCAGGCATAGGCCGAATCCGCCTTCACACAGGCCGCGATGCGCATCCATCCGTTCATGTCTTCCAACATGTTCATTGACGCGTTGGTCACTTGCGGTGCGGCCGTGATGCCGAGCCAGTCATCGCGGTGGGGCTCCTGTGTGCTCAAAAGGGCCCCTATGTCGTTCACGGCGTATTTGGAAACATCTGCCAGGCTGATGAAAAACTCAACTTCATAGGTCGTGCCCGGCACCATCGCTCCAGCCAGGGGATGGCTCATGTACTCATGGGTATCCAGCACACCCGTGTTGTCCGGGCCGTTGAAGGCAATGATACCGGCGTAGCCTGCACCACTGTGAGGCGCCTGTTGGCCCATCAGGTTGGCAGGCACACCCATGGAAGCGGCCCCTGCTTGGCAGGCATTGAAGTAATCACTGGAGCCTTCCGTTGGCCTGGACCAGCCCGTGGCAAGCTCAAGCTGGCCCAGCTGCGACGGGCAGACGGTGAACTGCTCCAGGTCGCCATTGACCACCAATTCCTGGGCTTCCACCTTGATGCAACAGACAATAAAGGCGGCCAGCACCATTGAACGCATGCCGTATGGACGCACATTGCACGACCGGTGTTGCCTGCCATGGCCCCTTCGTGACACGACTGCGGGGGCGGTGCTCGTTCTCACCGGGACCCGCGTTCCCGGGGAGGGGAATCCCATCCGTTACCCGAACGGTTACCTTCGCCTTCCATTCGGCACCCATGCTCATCTACCGTTTCCGTGTACTGATCGACGACGCCAGCGAAGCTTTTCGCGACATCGAGATCGGTTCGGGCCAATCCTTTTTGGAATTCCACCGGGCCATCAAGGAGGCCTTCGGCTTCACCAGCGATGAAATGGCCTGCTTCTACGTGAGCGATGCGGAATGGAACAAGGGCATTGAGATCCCCTTGGCGGACATGGGCTTCGCCGAGGAAGGCAAGATGCCGTTGATGATGCACGAAGTGGAAGTGGGCGACCACATCCGCGACGCGGACCAGCGCTTCGTATATGCCTACGATTTCCTCACCATGTGGATGTTCTTGGTGGAGCGCATCGGCACGGGCGACCCCGACCCCGCGCTCACCTATCCGCGCGTGGCCATGAGCGTGGGCAAGGCCCCCAGCGAACGGTCGCGCAACGCCCTGCTCGGCATGGACCTGGAAGAAGAGGAGATCAACGGTGCGCACGATGGTGACGACCCGTATGACGAGGATGACGAAGACGAACACTACGGCGGCAGCATTGACGACCTGGGCGACGAATACCGATGAGCCGCAAGGGCCTGCTGGTGGTGATCGGCGGCCCCACGGCCAGCGGTAAAACGCACGTGGCCGCCACCTTGGCGAAGCACTTCGGCACGGAGGTCATCAGCGGGGACTCCCGCCAGTTCTACCGCGCCATGCGCATCGGCACCGCCCGGCCCGTGGAAGAAGAACTGCTGGGGGTGAAGCACCACTTCCTGGGCCACTTGGAACTGAAGGAAACGTGGAGCGCCGGTGAATTCGCGCGGCAGGCGGAACCCGTGCTGCAAGAGCTCTTGAAGCAACACGGCATCGCGGTGCTGGTGGGCGGCAGCGGCCTCTACCTGGATGCGCTCACCAACGGACTGGACCCCATGCCCTTGGTGGACCACGCCGTGCGCGAACGGCTGCAACACCGCTTTCAGCAACACGGCCTGCAAGACCTTTTGAAAGAGTTGGACCGTTTGGACCCGGAGATCTCCCGCGTCATCGACCGGCAAAACCCCCAGCGCGTGATCCGCGCCCTGGAAGTGTGCATTGCCAGCGGCAGGCCCTATAGCGCCCAGCGCATTGGCCCGCGCCAGCGCGAAGACCTGCGCATCGTGCGCATCGCCCTGGACCTGCCGCGCGAGGAACTCTACGCCCGCATCGATGCCCGCGTGGACCGCATGATCGCCGACGGCCTGGAGGAAGAAGCGCGTTCCCTCCTGCCCTACCGCGAACTGAACGCCTTGCGCACCGTGGGCTACCGCGAATTCTTCGGGCACTTCGACGGGAAGACCGGCCGCGAAGAGGCCATTGAACAGATCAAACAGCACACGCGCAACTACGCCAAGCGGCAGTTGACGTGGTTGCGGCGGGAGAAGAGCTGGCGCTTTCTGCATCCCGAAATCGCCACGCCGGCAAAGATCCGCGAACTTGGCCGATAATGGCTGAAGCCGCCCTCACCCATGATCGGCGCATGGCCGTGGCCTGGTGGTTCGTGCTGATCTGCGTGCTCGTTGTGCGCACCGCCACCATTGTGGAATTCGGAATGCGCCATGCCGGCTCGGACGATGTGCTTTTTTGGAACGTGGCCAACGACTTTGCACACGGCATCTTCCGGGAACCCTACGTGTACGGGCAGAACTACAATCCCGCCCTGGAATCGCTGCTGGCCGTACCCCTGCTTTGGTGCCACGTGCCCATGCACACGGCCATGCCCGTTTCCACTTCGCTGTTGGCCCTGCTGCCGTTCATTTCCTTCTCCCTTTGGCACAAACGCAGCAAGGAGTGGTTGCCCGCCATGGCCTTTCTCGCCATTCCCCTGCTGCTCCCCGTGCAGTGGGACCTGATCACCACCATGTCGCGCGGCTTCGTTACCGGTATCGCCGCGTTGGGAGCTCTTCCTTGGGCGTTTCGGATCAAGTCCGAAATGCGAAAAGCCGCTGCCATCGGCTTCATCCTTGGTACCGCTCTTTACCTCAACCCCAACGCGGCCATCTTCGGGCTGCCCTTCAGCATCTGGTTCCTGCTGGGTTCGCAACAGCGGTTCCGCGCTCTGCTTTCCATGGCCGCAGGCAGCATTGCACCTCTGTCGGCACAATTCCTTTCCATCCAGTTCTATGCCCGGCAGCCCTGGCGCATCGTACACCGCATCGACGATTGGCGCATGGAGTTCCACCCCATCGACCTGGTGCCTGAAGGGTTGCAGCAGCTTGGGGACCATTTCCAGTGGCTTATGCCGGTGGCGTGGGAGCATGGTGCCTGGGCGCTGTTGCTGCTGGCCGCCATGGCTGCAACCGCCGCCGGGCAAAGGCAGCACAAAGTCGCCATCGCCATTGCTGCCGTGTTCCCCTTGATCTTGTTCTCCTTGTCCTTCGCGAAGACCCATGACGGCTTCCGGAATGTGCTCTATCCGTATGACAGAATGTACTTGGCCATCCCGCTGTTGTCGGCATGGGCCCTTTCGCAATTGCGCTGGCGGATGCCCGCAACCGTTGCGGCAGGCTTGGTCGTGGTTGCAGCCGCGACCTCAGCCTATAAGGCCACGCACGTTGCATCCATCGCTGCGGTGGCTGTGCAGCCTGAAGTCGGCGTGCCGGTGGCCAGCTGGCCCAATGCTGAGTTTCACGCTTACGCCGATAGTGTCGCGTCTGTGGCTTCCCGTAACCACGCCGATCTTGTCATTGCAATGGATGGCCCGGACGGCATGATCCACTTGGCGCTGTGCTACGGCGGCAACATCGTGTCGCCCAACCTGCCGCCCACGCTCTATGTGGGCTTGGACCGCCGCTGGTGGCGCAGACAGGAAGAAAAGGGAGCGCAGCACAAAGCCATCCTTTTCGTTGGCGGCGATGATGCCTTGTGGAACCGCTTGCACGATGCCCGACCCGACTTCGAAGCCTTGAACATTGCAGGCGAAACCTTCCACCTGCTGCACCCGGCAGGTCTTACCACCGCCCAAGTGATGGAAATGATGGGCCGGAAGTGGTAGCTTTTTCCCTAAGCTCAGTCCTTGCGCAGTAATTTGCGGTGCGACCATACCCATGTCCTCCACCCGCCTCGCCCAACTGCACGCCATGCTCGCCGAAGAACCGGGCGATCAATTCCTGCGCTACGCCATAGCCATGGAGAAAAAGCGCGATGGGGAGATGGAGGCGGCCGCAGCGGACCTGCAGTCGCTGCTGCGGGAAGACCCGAAATACATTGCCTGCTACTACCAATTAGCCTTGATGCTGGCCGACCTCGGGCGCACTGCGGAAGCTGCGGCAACATGCAAGGCGGGCGCGTTGCAATGCTTGGTGACGGGGGATGCCAAGGCGCGCGCCGAGCTGCTCGCGCTCAATGCACAATTGCTGGGGGACGATTGACCCACGTGCTCAATTGCTCCAGCTGCCCACGTTGGTGTAGCCCCAGTGGTCGGGATGGGCGTG
>JAFDZG010000016.1 GCA_018267065.1 Bacteroidota bacterium | reverse complement strand
TTGCCGCGCCGCGCATGGCCGGTGGTGGAGCTGTGGCTGCGCCGCAACCCGGTGCAGGTACGCATCAGCGCGCCGCGCACCACCAAGCTGGGCGACTACCGCGTGGCCACGCGCACCCAGGGGCACCGCATCTCGGTGAACGGGGACCTGAACAAGTATGCCTTCTTAGTGGTGCTGGTGCATGAATTCGCGCACTACGCCACCTTCCAGAAGTTCCACCGCCACGAGCCGCACGGCACCGAATGGAAAGCGGAGTACAAGCGGTTGATGCGCCCCTTCCTGAGCCGCGAAGTGTTCCCGGCGGACGTGCTGCGCGTGCTGGCCCTGCACCTGCACGACGCACCCAGCAGCAGTTGCACGGACCACGGCCTGATGCGCGTGCTGCGCCGTTATGACCATGCCCCGCGGCCTTTCTTGGAGGAATTGGAGGAAAACACCGTTTTCGGTTTCAACGACAAGATCTTCGTGAAGGGAAAGCAGTTGCGCAAGCGCTTCCGCTGCAGCTGCCTGAACAACCGCCGCGTGTACTTGATCGACCCCACTGCGGAGGTCCAATTGGAGCACCCCTTGGTGGTGCGCCGCGCCTCATAACGGAGGCTGCCATTTGCATTCCATGAACAATTCCCACACCTATTGCGTCATCATGGCCGGCGGCATCGGAAGCCGGTTCTGGCCCATGAGCCGCACCCGCCGCCCAAAGCAGTTCCTGGATTTTCTGGGCACAGGGCGCACCCTGATCCAGCAAACCTTCGACCGCTTCCTGCCCTTGTGCCCCCCGGAACGGATCTTCGTGGTGACCAATGCGGACTATGCACCACTGGTGCACGAACAACTCCCCCAGTTGGGGCCGCAGCAGGTGCTGCTGGAGCCGGACCGGCGCAACACCGCGCCGTGCATCGCTTACGCCTATCATG
This sequence comes from Bacteroidota bacterium, assembly GCA_018267065.1. Taxonomy (GTDB): domain Bacteria; phylum Bacteroidota; class Bacteroidia; order Flavobacteriales_F; family PHOS-HE28; genus PHOS-HE28. The sequence goes on along the minus strand of JAFDZG010000016.1, from coordinate 2,654 downwards.
TGATCCGCAAGCGCGACCCAAAAGCACTCATCATCGTGGCCCCCAGCGACCACTTGGTGCTGGATGAAGCAGGCTTCCGCGAACGCATGGGCATCGCCCTGGAACAGGCCGCCTGCGCGGATTGCTTAGTCACGCTGGGTATCCGGCCCAACCGGCCCGACACCGGATACGGCTACATCCAGTACGACGAAGACGACAACGGCACGGCACCGGGCGTTAAACGCGTAAAAACCTTTACGGAAAAGCCGGACCTGGCCACCGCCCAGCGCTTCCTGGACAGCGGCGACTTCCTCTGGAACAGCGGCATCTTCATCTGGTCCGCCGCCAGCATCGACAACGCCTTCGCCGCACACCTGCCCGAAATGCGCACGCTCTTCGCTGAAGGAAACGACACGTATGGGACGAAGGACGAAGCGGCATTCATCAACAAGGCCTACGGGCTGTGCCAAAACCTGAGCATTGACTACGGCGTGCTGGAGAAGGCCAAGAACGTATTCGTGCTGCCCAGCGATTTCGGCTGGAGCGACCTCGGCACCTGGGGAAGCCTGTACACGCACTTGCCCAAGGATGCGAACGGCAATGCCGGCACGGGGAAGAAGGTGTTCGTCCACGACGGGGCGGACAACATGGTCCACGTGCAGGATGACCGCTTGGTGGTGCTGCAGGGCTTGGACGACTACATCGTGGTGAGCACGAACGATGTGCTGCTGGTGTGCCGCAAGCAGGACGAGCAGAAGATCAAGACCATTGTTGCGGAACTCACCGCTGGCAGCGGGGACAAATACATCTGAGCGTACAACCCTTGACCTGCGACGGCTTCATTATTCATTTTTCGGCGTTCCTCCTTCATCTTTTCAAATCCCTTTTCTTTTGCAGTCCACCATGGCCGAAGCTCCCCTGATCGCCGAACCCGGCCCCTTGCGGGACCTGATGGCGCGGCTGTCCGGTGAGACCACTTTGGCGCTGGACACCGAAGCCAGCAGCTTCCACCGCTTCCATGAGCGCATCGGGCTGATCCAGCTCAGCGACCGCAAGGACACCTGGTTGCTGGATCCCTTGGCGCTGCCGGACATGGGTGCGCTGGGCAAGCTGTTGGGCACCGAAGGCAACGAGACCGTGATCCACGATGCTGACTACGACCTGCGCCTGCTGAAGCGCATGTATGGTTTCCGGGTGCGCCACATTTTCGACACCCTCATCGCTGCCGAGCTGGTGAATGAGCCTGAATTGGGCCTGGCCTCGCTGATGAAGAAGTATTTCGGCATCCAGCTGGACAAGCGCTACCAGAAAGCCGACTGGACCAAGCGACCCCTGACGCAGGGCATGCTGGATTATGCCGCGATGGACACCCGGAACCTGATCGCCCTGCGCGACGTGCTGGCAAAGCAGCTGAACGACCTGGGGCGCATGACATGGGCCGAGGAGGAATTCGGCCTGTTAACGGAAATCCCTTTCCAGGACAACGGCAACCATGAACCAGGATTCTTGCGGATAAAAGGCGCCAAAGCCTTAAAATCCAAGGAGCTGGCCATCCTGCGCGAGTTGCATGCTTGGCGCGAATCGGTTGCGGAGCGGATTGACAGGGCACCTTTTATGGTGTTGGGCAACGAGGTGATGCTGGCCCTGAGCCGGCAACCCGTGTCCTCACCGGCCCAATTGGCCGCATTGAAGGGCATTGGTCCCTCGATCATGGAGAAGCACGCAGCGGACATACTGGCTGCCGTGGAGCGCGGCTTGGCCGTGCCCAAGGAGCAATGGCCCCGCATGGAGCGCCCCAAGCGCTGGCCCCGCGACCCGGCCTTCGACGAGCGCCTGAAAAGGCTGAAGACCGTGCGTGATGAACTGGCTGCACGCTACGAACTGCGTCCGGGCATCGTTGCCGCCAACCAGTTGCTTACGGACATTGCACGGGCCAAACCCGCAGACTTTGCTGCGTTACAGGCCGTACCCGGCCTGCGGAAGTACCAGGCCCGCGAGTTCGGCCCGGCGCTGCTCGCGGTGATGTAATGTCGCCTCCGCCTACTGCTTCGCAAACACGTTGATGCTGCCGCGCGGGCCTTGCACGCCCGCCTTGCGCAGCGCCTCCTGCCCCCGCTCGTACGTGCCGAAATACACGTCCCAGTAGTGCTCCGGGGCGCACCACGGCCGCACGGCCAGTTCCGTGCCCTCCGGGTTGAGCTTGCTCACCGTGACCCCGGGCGCAGGTTCCGCCAGCACCTTGGGGTCCGCCTTCATTACCTCCACCAGGATGCGCCGCACCTCGGTGATGGAGGTATCACCCGCCACGCCGAAGGTGAGGTCCACACGGATCCGGCCCTCGGTGGAATAATTGATGATGTTGCCGTTGGCCATTGCCCCGTTGGGCACCATCGCCAACTTGTTCTCCGGCGTGAGCAGCGTGGTGGTGAAGATCTGGATCTCCTTCACATGCCCGGTGACCCCTTGGGCCTCGATCAGGTCGCCCACCTTGTAGGGCCGGAACAGCAGGATCAACACCCCGCCGGCGAAATTGGCCAAGGTGCCTTGCAGGGCCAGGCCCACCGCCAGGCCCGCCGCACCGATGATGGCCACGAACGAGGTGGTGGCCACGCCCAGCATCTGGATCACGCTCACGAAGAGCAGGATCTTCAGGCCCCAGCCCACCAAGCTGGACA
>JAFDZG010000169.1 GCA_018267065.1 Bacteroidota bacterium | reverse complement strand
TGGACCAAAGGTAGCGGCACCTTGTTGATGGGCGGATTTCTTCGGATCATGTTTCGCATCTTCGTTGGCCCAAGCCTACCCCATGGTCCGTTCATTCCTCTTGTTCCCGGTTCTGCTCACCACCGTGCTGCGCGCTCAAACGCCCATGCCCGTGGAAACCCGCGTAGCCATCGGCGAACTGCAGACCTTGGCGAAACACCAGCCGGATGCCGCCAAGCTCACCGAGCAAACCTTGGGCAAGTATCCGGTGGCCTTAATGAACGGCCGCTGCATGGTTGGTTTCCTGGGGAAGGTGAACGGGGCGTTCGATCCCGGAAACGCGGATCATGCGTTGGTCCACATCGGTGCCCGCATCGGTGATGTGCTCTCCTTCCGCGTGGATGCCTACCATTTGGAAGTTGCCGCTTCCATTCCAGGACTTGCCTACGCCGAACTGGCCGGCATTGCCAAGCCCACGCTGGACAAACTGGTGCATGACATCCACGCGGACAGCGTGCAGCAAGGCATCAACCTGCCACAGCCCTACACCGGCGCTGGCGTGTTGATCGGCGACCTGGACTGGGGCTTTGACTACACGCATCCCATGTTCTACGATACGGCCATGGCCACTTATCGTGTGCGTGCTGCTTGGGACCAGTTCCGCCAGGCTGGCCCGGCGCCTGCGGCGTACGGCTATGGGGCCGAATTCACCACACCCGCTGCGTTGCTCACGGCCCAAGGCGACACCGCCAATATCTACAGCTACGGCACGCACGGCACGCACGTGGCGGGCATCATGGGCGGCGGCGGTGCGGGAACGGTGTACCGTGGCGTGGCCTTTGGCGCGCAGTTCCTCTTCTGCTCCTTCCTCATTGATGCGGCCGCCGCCCTTGACGGGGTGGCCTGGATGCGGGACATCGCGCAGCAGGACGGCAAGCGGCTCGTGGTGAACATGAGCTGGGGCCTGTACTACATGGGCACCTTGGACGGCAACTCGCTGATCAGCCAAGCACTGGACCAATTTTCCGATGCTGGCGTCACGTTCTGTATTTCCGCAGGGAACAACGGCGATGTGAACTTCCACCTTGGAAAAACATTCACGGGGGACACCTTGCGCAGCCGCGTGCAGTTCTACCCGTACAGTGCCAACCCGCATACGTGGGGGCAAAGCCTCAGCATGTGGGGCGAACCCGGCAAGCCGTTCTCCACCGGCTTCAGGCTGGTGAACAACCTCAGCGCCACCAGCACGGGATCGCCTTGGTACCACACGGCCACGCAAATGGACTATGTGGACTCCCTGCTGGTGCTCGGCACGGACACCGTATGGTTCAACCTGGCCATGGAAGCAGCCGACCCGCTGAACGGCAGGCCTCACGCCCGGCTGCGCATCAAGAACACGCACACCGGCCTGCAAGTGGTGATGCAGGCCACTGCGGACAGCGGCACCGTGCACTTTTGGAACGTCACCGAATTGGACAACGGCGTGGGCAATTGGGGCCAGGAATTCCAGGCCGGCCAGCCCGGATGGACCGCAGGCGACAACCAGTACGGCATCGGCGAGCCGGCCTGCACCGAAAGCGCGGTGACGGTGGCGGCCCACCAATCGCAGTACGTAATCCCCGGCGGCAGCAACACCTATGGAGGCAACATCGCCAACTTCTCCTCCTTCGGCCCCACGCTGGACGGGCGCATCAAACCGGACATCTCCGCACCGGGCGTGAGCGTGGCCTCCTCCATCAGTTCCTTCACGGACGATTCTTTCTCACCGGTGATCACCGTGCCCTTTCAAGGGCGCAGCTACCCCTTTGCGCGTTTCAGCGGCACCAGCATGTCGGCACCGGCGGTAACAGGCACTGCCGCCCTGATGCTGGAAGCAGACCCCACGCTCACCCCGGCGGACATCCGCGGCATCATCCGTGCCACGGCCCGCACGGACAACTTCACCGGCGTGATCCCGCCCGAAGGCAGCACCCGCTGGGGCATGGGCAAGCTGAATGCGTACCATGCCGTTACCAATGTGCTTGGCACCACCGCAATACGGGAAACCGGTGGGGAGTTGCTTGCCGCTTGGCCCAATCCGGTTGCCGGCTTGTTGCACGTGGCCTTGCCAACCACCGGCGGAAACGCAACACTTCGGATCACCGATGCATTTGGGCGTACGGTGCTATCCAAAACCCTGAAGGGTGAACGGGTGATTGCGCTGTACACGGAAAATTGGGCCAGCGGGCTGTACTTCATCCAATTCAAGAATGACAAAACAGCCGCTATTTGCAGGGTGATCAAGGACTGACCACACCGGGCAAGAGGCCAACCCCGCAGATCCCCCTGACGGCAACCTGCGCTCCATTTCCCCGCAGCGTTTACTTTCGCCACCGTTCCCCCCGGGGTGCGCCATGCTATACCTGTTCTACCTCCTTGCCGCCGTATCCGTCATCAGCGCACTGGTGGTGGTGGCGGCCAAGAGCCCCATTACCAGCGTGATCGCGCTGGTGGTGTGTTTCCTGAGCATCGCCGGGCACTACATCCTGCTGAACGCGCAGTTCCTGGCCATGGTACACGTGATCGTGTACACCGGCGCCATCCTGGTGCTGATGCTCTTCGTGATCATGCTGCTGAACATGAACAGCATGGTGGAGGAGCGCAAGCCGTTGATGGTCCGCCTGGCCGCAGTGCTCACGGGCGGCCTCTTCCTGCTCACGCTGCTGGCGGCCGCCAAGCAGGGCCTCAGCCTGCCCGTGCCTGCGGGCTTCGACCCCGGCATCGGCCTGGTGAAGCGCATCGGCGTTTCCCTGTTCAAGGATTTCCTTCTGCCCTTCGAGGTGAGCAGCGTGCTCTTCCTCAGCGCCATGGCCGGGGCCATGATGCTGGCCAAGAAGGACGGTACCGAGCACATCAACCTGCCCCCGAGCAGCGAACCCGACAGCGCCGCGTGATGCAAGAGGTGATGACCGCCATACGCGTGGTGCCGCTGGACCACTATTTGGTCCTCAGCTTCCTGCTGTTCAGCATCGGCATGGTGGGCGCGCTGGTGCGGCGCAACATCATCATCGTGATCATGTGCCTGGAGCTGATGCTCAACAGCGTGAACCTCCTGCTGGTGGCCTTCAGTGCATACCACAGCGACCCCGGCGCGCAGGTCATGGTCTTCTTCATCATGCTGGTGGCCGCGGCGGAAGTGACCGTGGGCTTGAGCATCCTGGTGTTGCTGAAACGCAATGCCGACGGCGTGGACATCAACCTCCTGAACCGCTTGAAATGGTGAAGACCGAGCTGCTCGCCCTGCTGGTGCCCGTGCTGCCCTTGGCGGGTTCGCTGGCCATCGGCTTCGGTCGCAACCGGCTGAAGGGCAACAGCGCCGGCCTGCTGGGCACCGCGCTGGTGGCGGTTTCCTTCGTGTGCAGCCTGCTGCTCTTCCTGGGGCATGACGGCACCGCGCACATCGTAAAGGCCTTCAACTGGATCGACGTGGGCGGCATGCACATCCCCTTCGCCTTCCAGATCGACGCGCTTTCGCTGTGGATGATGCTGATCGTCACCGGCGTGGGCGCATTGATCCACCTGTACTCCATCGGCTACATGCACGACGACCCGCGCGTGGCCAGCTTCTTCGCCCAGCTCAACCTCTTTACCTTCAGCATGCTCCTGCTGGTGATGGGCAGCAACTTCCTGGTCACCTTCATTGGCTGGGAAGGCGTGGGCCTGTGCAGCTACCTGCTGATCGGCTTCTGGTACACCAACCCCGACTTCAACTACGCCGGGCGCAAGGCCTTTGTGATGAACCGCATCGGCGACATCGGCATGGTGCTGGCCATGACGCTGCTGTTCCTGCAGTTCGGCACGCTGAACTACGCGGAGATCAACGCGCAGGCCGGTGGTTTCAGCAGCGGCAACCCGCTGATCGTGGGCGCCACGCTGCTGCTCTTCCTCGGCGCCACGGGCAAAAGCGCACAACTGCCGCTGCTTACCTGGCTGCCCGATGCCATGGCCGGCCCCACGCCGGTGAGCGCGTTGATCCACGCCGCCACCATGGTCACCGCAGGCATCTTCTTAGTGGTGCGCAGCTCCATCCTCTTTGAACTGGCGCCCTACACGCAGGACATCATCCTGTGGGTGGGCGTGGCCACGGCGCTCTTCGGCGCCACCGTGGGCCTGTTCCAGAACGACATCAAGAAGGTGCTGGCCTATTCCACGGTGAGCCAACTGGGCTACATGTTCGCTGCGGCAGGCGTGGGCGCCTACAGCTGGGGCATGTTCCACGTCACCACCCACGCCTTCTTCAAGGCCCTGCTCTTCCTCGGCGCGGGCAGCGTGATCCACGCGCTGGGCGGCGAGCAGGACATCCGCAAGATGGGCGGGCTGAAGAACACCACCAAGACCACCTACGTCACCTTCCTCATCGCCACGCTGGCCATCGCGGGCATCCCGCCGCTCAGCGGCTTCTTCAGCAAGGACGGCATCCTGGCCAGCACGTTCGCGGAAAGCCCCGCTGCGTATGCGGTGCTGGTCTTCGCGGCCATGCTTACCGCCTTCTACATGTTCCGCCTGCTGTTCCTCACCTTCTTCGGCACCTACCGTGGCACCGCCCATCCGCACGAAAGCCCCAAGGTGATGACGGTGCCCTTGATGGTGCTGGCCGTGCTGAGCGCGATCGGCGGCCTGCTGAACATCCCGCACGTCTTCGGCGGGCACGAATGGCTGAAGGGCTGGCTGGCCAAGGCCGCCGATGCCGTGGGCGCCGAGCACCTGGAACTCTCCGCCAGCACCGAGTGGACGCTGATGGCCATCAGTACGGCGCTGGTGCTGCTCACCATCTGGTACACGTGGACGCTCTTCGGCAGGAAGACCACCCTGGACGGCGACCCCGCGGACATGCCTTTCCTGAAGCGCCTGATCGCGAAGCGCTGGCTGCTGGATGAG
>JAFDZG010000168.1 GCA_018267065.1 Bacteroidota bacterium | reverse complement strand
GCCAGGCGCTGTTTGTTGGCCTTTACGAAGATGCCGAGGTTGGTGGAGCCCACTTCTTCCTCGCCCTCGATCATCATTTTCACGTTGCAGGGCAGGTTGCCGGTCTTCACCATGGCCTCCACCGCCTTCACGTGCATGTAGAACTGCCCCTTGTCGTCGGCGCTGCCGCGGGCGTAAATGAGGCCGTCCTTTACCACCGGCTCAAACGGCGGGCTGTCCCAGAGGTCCAGAGGGTCGGGCGGCTGCACGTCGTAGTGGCCGTAAACCAGCACCGTGGGTTTCCCCGGATCCACCATTTTTTCGCCGTACACAATGGGGTGGCCAGCCGTGGGGCAGATCTCCACGTTTTCCAGCCCGGCCTCCGCCATGCGTTGCTTTACAGCCCCTGCGCAGCGCGCCACATCGGCCTTGTACTTGGGGTCGGCGCTCACGCTGGGGATGCGCAGCAGATCGAGGAGTTCGGAGAGGAAGCGGTCTTTGTTGGTCTCGATGTGTGCGTCCACGGATGCCATGATGCAAGGAGGTTCGATTGGTTGCGGCCAAAGATAGGCCCCTATTTTCGCGGCCATTCCACTGAAATTTGTGGCACAGGCAACCCCTGTAGGCGCTTTGGGGTCATTGTTGCAGTGCCTATCTTGGCGAATGCAATCCCGTCCATGAACCCACGCACACTCGTTGCCGGTAGTTTGGTTTTCCTTGCTTCGCTTGTGCAAGCACAGCTAACGGTGGACAATACCCAAACACCTGCACAGTTGGTTCAGACTGTGCTGCTAGGTGGAGGGATCACAGTATCGAACATTACCTTCAATGGTGGCTCAGCTACCGTGCCGAATGAACAGATTGGGAGCTTTGCTGCCACAGCTACTAATTTGGGATTGGACGGCGGGGTGATTATGGGTTCCGGCAATGTCAATTTTGCAATTGGCCCGAACAGCTATACTGGTGGATCATTGGGTGGAGGCAATTGGAACGCTAGCGACCCTGACTTGGACCAATTGAGTGGGGTGGGTTCGCATGATGCAGCCGTTTTGGAGTTTGATTTCGTTCCCACTGGAGACTCATTGAAATTCAGGTATGTATTTAGTTCTGAGGAATACGATGAATACGTCTGCGGTACGGTGAACGATGTATTCGGGTTCTTCCTTAGCGGCCCCGGCATTAACGGTCCTTTTGCAAACAATGCGATCAACATCGCCACCGTACCGGGCACAAACATACCCGTGTCCATCAACACGGTAAACAATGGAACGGTGGGTGCAAATGGCACCGCTGCCAATTGTGCCAACTTGGACCCAAATTGGCAAGCCAACAGCATTTACTATACTAGCAATAGTAACGGCACGACGATTGAATATGATGGTATGACTGTGGTCCTCACAGCACGGGCTTTGGTCCAATGCGGACAGACCTTCCATATTAAATTAGCCATTGCCGATGGAGGTGATACTTCATTTGACAGTGGTGTATTCCTTGAGCAGAACAGCTTCACCAGCACGGGCCAGGTGGTGCCGAGCCTTACGGCAATGGGCACCGGGCTGAGCATGAACGACTCCACCATGTTCGAAGGCTGCGGAGTGATCCCCATGAGTTTTTTCCGGATGGGGGATACCACCGTCACGGATACGGTGGACCTGGTGATCGGCGGTACGGCCACGCCCGGTGTGGACTATTACCCACCGCTGCCCACCCAGCTCATTTATTACCCCGGCGACACAGTGATCACATTCCCGCTCAATGTGCCCTACGATGCCGACGGTTTGGAAACGCTAACCATCAACATTACCCAAAACATCGTGTGCGCCGGCACCCAGGTGATCAGCGATTATACTTTTTACATCGACCAGTACCAGGCATTGCAGGTGGTGGCAAATGACGTGAACGGGGCATGCGGGCAATCCTATACCATTGGGCCGCAGGTCAGTTCGGGCACGGGCAACTATGGCTATTTATGGAGCACGGGCGACACCACGGCCACCATCACGGTATCACCGGACACAACCACTTCCTACATCTTTACGGTTACCGATACGTGCAGCGTGCCCGCAGTGCAGGACACCATCACGGTGTTCATTCCCATCTACCCGCCAATGACCGTGGATGCGGGGCCGGACCTGGCGATCCCCTGCCTTGGCAATGCGGACATGACCGTTGCTGGCACCACCGGCGGGAACGGAGTGTACAATTACGTGTGGACCCACGATGGAACGGCCATGGGCACGGGCACAACCCTGAACGTGCCTGCCAGTGATACCACCTGGTACCATCTTTCCGCATATGATGAATGCATGCATGGCGCATCAGATTCCGTGATGGTGACAACGGTGCCCTTGCCGGACATTGAGATCTTGTCCTGGGACAGCATGGTATTTTGCATCGGAGATACCGTTTTGTTGCGGCCATTGGGGGTAACCGGGGGCAACGGCGTGTACACGTATGCGTGGACCAACGGCGACACGGGAATGGTGCTGAGTTCGGCCGACACCCTCCTGGTGGGCGTGCCAGCGGATTCCAGCTACACCCTGCACGTGCAGGACCAGTGCGGCTATTCGGCGGACAGTGTGTTCACCACGCTGATCCCCCACTATGCGCCCTTCCGGATCGAGCTTACGCCGGACAGCACCATTTGCGCCGGTGATTCCATAGCCTTGCATGCCTTGGTGAGCGGAGGTTCCGGCGTATACACGCTGGATTGGGAAGGATGGTCCTGGAGCGACCCCGTATACACGTATGGCGGTGACCAGGACGCGCAGTTCACCGTGGACGTACTGGACCATTGCGGGGAGTTCATCAGCGCGGTCACCAACGTTACCGTGCAGCACCCCGAGGCCCACATCCTCATTTACAACCAAGGCCAGGATGATTGGCTGTTCCAAGCCGCAACCGTTCCTTTCGTTGTGCCCGTAATGATCTGGGACCTGGGTGATGGCACACGGGTGAAGGCCACCTCAACCCGGCACAGCTACATTGACCTGGAAGACCATTGGGTAACCTTGCATACCGTAAGCGCCGAAGGGTGCAAAGCCGTGGACAGCCTGTTGGTAATACCTCCAGGTACACTGTTCTTCCCCAATGCCTTCACTCCGGACGGGGATGGCATCAATGACGATTGGGGGCCCACCTTCTCCTCCGTTACGGAACTGCACTACGTGATATTTGACCGTTGGGGCCATGTGGTTTACGAAACCGATGACCTCCATGGCCGTTGGGACGGCACCGTGAACGGAGGCGATCCGGCCACCACCGGCGTATACGTCTACAAGTACCGCGCGAAAGGACACTACTACGAGGCCAATGAGAAGTACGGGCACGTTACTTTGCTGCGCGGCTCCAATGGCCGATAACCCCAAACTAAACCCCATGGTCAGGTCCGTCATTTCCGGTCTTTGCGCGCTTGCGCTCCTGCCAGCCTCGGCGCAATTGAACGTGAACACCGCCATGACCCCGGCACAATTGGTGCAGAACGTGCTCGTGGGCGGGGGCGTGATGGTATCGAACATCACGTACAACGGCGTGGTGGCAACCACGCCGCAGGATGGTTCGGGCTCCTTTACCAATGGCAATTCCACCAACTTGGGCCTGCCTGCCGGGCTGATCCTCTCCTCGGGGCTTGCAACTTCCATCCCCGGTGTAGCCACGGATTTTGGCAGTGATCAGCTCGGTACCGGCTCAGACCCCGACCTGGTGGCCATCACCACCCCCGGAAACGACATCAACGACAAGGCCGTGCTTGAATTTGATTTCATCCCCAATGGGGATTCGCTCAAGTTCAGCTATGTGTTCGGGTCGGAGGAATACCCGGACTTCAATTGCAGCGCCACCTTCAACGATGTGTTCGGGTTTTTTCTGAGCGGGCCCGGCATCAGTGGCCCGTACTCGAACAATGCCATCAACATCGCATTGGTGCCGGGAACCACGCTGCCAGTGGGCATCGCCAATATCCACGGCTCGGAGAACCCCAGCTGCCCCCCTTCCAATGATGCATATTACGTGAGCAATGCCAATGGCACCACCATTGCGCTGAACGGGTTTACCACCGTGCTCAGGGCGGAGGCGGCGGTAACCTGTGGAGAAACCTACCACATTAAGTTGGCCATCGGCGATGCCGGCGATGAAAGCTACAATTCCGCCGTGTTCCTGCAGGCAGGAAGCTTCCAGTCGAACATCCTGCCCACGCTTACCGCAAGCACCCTGTACGGGGATGGCACCGCCGCAGAGGGCTGCCAAGGCGGCCACTACACCATTTTCCGCCCGGCAGGGGCAGACAGCGCCTATACGGTGAACTACTACTTCTCCGGCACCGCCATTCCCGGAGTTGATTTCCAAGCGGCGCCCAGCCCCTTGGTGATCCCCGCCGGCCAAGACTCCGTGATCCTGCCCTTCGATGCCGTTGAAGATGGCATCAACGAGGGCATGGAATCCGCGATCCTGAACGTGTACGTGATCAATGCCTGCGGCGACACGCTGGTGAATTCAGTGGTGCTGGC
>JAFDZG010000167.1 GCA_018267065.1 Bacteroidota bacterium | reverse complement strand
GGGAGCATTACCAGATCCTCGCCTTCATCCTTCTCTGGGTGGTAGTTGCGCGGCTTGCCGGTTCACTGCTGTGGTTGGTGCTTCCGGCCGGTGTTTTTCTGCTTCGGCGTGCAAACCGTTGGCAGGACATCCTTTTCGGCTTCCTCATGTGCCTGATCTTCTCCGACATGATCCGTGGGCTGCCCGGCATGGATGTGATGAAATCAGCCAAGTCCATGTACATCCTTGCGATGGCCTTGATCGTGGTGGCGGACCAGCAGCGCATGCAGCCCTTGGCGCGGCTCTTCACCATCTTCCTGCCGTTCTTCGTTTACGCGTTCTTCCCCATCTTCTTTTCCCCGGTGCCCCTTCTTGCCATCGAGAAAACCATATCGTACGGGTTGTTGTTCCTGGTGGTGCCCAACTACGTGCTGCACTGCTTCCGGCTGAACGGCTGGGATTTTTTCAAGAACCTCATCTGGTTTAGCGTGCTGGTGCTGGTGGCACAGCAGTTCATGCGGCTGGGCAGCCCCAACCAATACCTGGTCTCCGAACGTTTCCGCGGCTTTTTCGGGAACCCCAACGGCATGGCTATTTTCGTGTACCTCACCCTGGTGCTGTTCATGGTGGTGAACCATTTGCACAGGGGGCTTTTTTCCCGCATGGGCCAGCTGTTCATCTATGCGGTGCTGGTGTACTACCTGATCACTTGCGGCGCCCGCACGGCGCTGATGTCCGCACTGATGTTCGTGCTCTTCATCCAGTTCTTCCGGATCTCCATGCTGCTGGGCATCATTTCCTTCGTCGCCTTCATCGGCGTCAGCGAGCTTTTGTCCAGCAATCTTCCCGCCATCATCACGGCCTTGGGCCTGCAGGATTACCTGCGGGTGGACACCATCAGCGACGGGTCCGGCCGCTACATCGCATGGAACTACGTATGGGACCTGATCAACAACCACGGCTATTTCCTCTTCGGCGCGGGTTTTGAAAATGAAGGTTACCTCATGCTCAAGGCCTACCGCTACCTCTCCAGCCTGGGCCATGAGGGCGGCGTGCACAATTCGTACCTCGCCTTCTGGCTGAACACGGGGATCGTGGGCCTGGTCCTGTATTTCCGCAGCTACATGCTCATCTTCATCAAGGCCAGCAAGAACACCTCCGTGGCCATGGCGGTGATGTTCTCCGTGCTGTTCTCCATTCTCTATGAAAGCTGGTTGGCGGGGTCGCTCAATCCGTACACCATCATGCTGCTGGTGATCCTTACCGTGATGTCCGAGGAGGAGATCATCGGCTCACTGGGGCCGCGCGCGGAGGTGGAACCTGAAGCCCAGGCCGTGGAACCCCGGCCATCCTTGATCCTGCCTGCCCGCTAACCCTTAGTTTCACCGGCTCAATCAGACCTTGCATGCGCATCCTTGTTACCGGCGGTGCCGGCTTCATTCCCAGTGCCATCGCCATCCGCCTGGCCAGCCTGCCGGGCACCGAGGTGTTGGCCGTGGACAACCTTTCCACGGGCGACCTGCGCAAGCTGGAACTGGAGAAACACCCGCAGGTCCGGTTCATCAAATGCGATGTGAACCGTTTTGAGGACATCAGCAGCGTGTTCTATTCCTTCCGGCCCGAATACGTGTTCCACTACGCCGCCGTGGTGGGCGTGAAGCGCACCACCGACCATCCGGTTCAGGTATTGCACGACATTGACGGCATCCGCAACGTGCTGGACCTGTGCAAGAACTGCGGCGTGAAGCGCGTATTCTTCAGCAGCAGCAGCGAGGTGTACGGCGAACCCGTGGAATTCCCCCAGAACGAGCACACCACCCCGCTGAACAGCAAGCTGCCGTACGCCATCGTGAAAAACATCGGCGAGGCCTTCCTGCGCAGCTACCACCACGAGTACGGCCTGGACTATACCGTGTTCCGCTTCTTCAACACTTACGGGCCCAAGCAGAGCAAGGACTTCGTGGTGAGCAAGTTCATCCGTGCGGCGCTCAAGGGCGAGGACATCACCATATACGGCGACGGCAGCCAAACGCGCACGTTCTGTTTCATTGACGACAACATCGAGGCCAGCACCAATGCCTTCCGAAGGAATGAAGTGGTGAACGACGTTGCCAACATCGGCAACGACCACGAAACCTCGATCCTTGAACTGGCCCACATGGTGATCGAACTCACCGGCAGCAGTTCCAGGACGGTGCACCTGCCGCCGCTTGAAGTGGGCGACATGACGCGGCGCAAACCCGACATCGCCCGCATGCGCGCCCTGCTGGGCCGCGACCTGCTGCCCTTGCGCAAAGGGCTGGAGCGGGTATTGGCAGACACCACCTTCATCCTGGACTGACCAGCGGCCATGTGCGGCATCGCCGGAATAGCCGTGCCGGAGGCAGGCACCAACCGTGCCGAAGAACTCCGCGCCGCAACGGCGTGCATGGCGGATGCCCTTGCACACCGCGGGCCGGACGCGCAAGGCCTGTGGCAGGACAAAGGCATTGCACTGGCGCACCGCCGCCTCAGCATCATCGATCTGGACGCGGCGAGCAACCAGCCTTTCCGCAGTGCCGACGGACGATACACCTTGGTGTACAACGGGGAGATCTACAACTACCGGGCATTGCGCAGCGCGCTGGGAGGGCATGCGTTCCGCACCAAGAGCGACACCGAGGTGCTGCTCGCGGCCTGGGAACAATGGGGCGCGCAATGCCTGGACAAGCTGGAGGGCATGTTTGCCTTTGGGGTATGGGATGCGCAACGTGAACAGCTCACCTTGGTTCGTGACCGGTTCGGCATCAAGCCGCTTTACTACCATGCAGCGGGCGCACAGCTGGCCTTTGCCAGCGAGCTGCGCTCCCTGCTTGCCTCGGGGCTGGTGCCGCGCAAGCTGGATACCGCCGCGCTGGCGGACCACCTGCGCCATGGCGCCGTGCATGCACCGCGCACCATTGTGCAGGACGTGCGCATGTTGCCACCGGGCCACTTGATGCGCTGGACCGCGGCAGGGTTGGAGGTGGTGCCGTGGTGGAGCATGCTGGAAAGCGCCGGAAGGTGCACGGAAGCACCCACCGCCACATCCATCCAGGCCGAGGTGCGTACCCGGTTCATCCAGGCGGTGGAAAAGCGATTGGTGGCAGACGTTCCCTTCGGCGCATTTCTCAGTGGCGGCATAGACAGCAGCGCCGTGGTGGGTGCCATGGCCAAAGTCTCCGCCGCGCCGGTGCACACTTTCACCGTGACCTTCGACGAGGCTGAGTTCAGCGAGGCACGCTACGCCAAGCTCATCGCAGACAAGTTCGGCACACGGCACACCGAAATCCGCCTGCGGCCGGATGACATGCTCAAGCTGCTTCCGCAGGCGTTGGCAAGCATGGACCATCCCAGCGCGGACGGCCCGAACACATGGGTGGTGAGCAAGATGACCAAGGCAGCCGGCATTTCCATGGCATTGAGCGGGCTGGGAGGGGATGAGGTGTTCGCGGGCTATGAAGTCTTCAAGCGGTCCATTGCCCTGCAGCGTAAGCAGGTCTTGATGACAGTGCCCCGGCCCCTGCGCCAACTGGCGGGTGTGGCGCTGCGGAAATTGAAGCCCGGCGCAGCAGGGTGGAAAGCCCAGGAATTGCTTCAACTGCGCAGCTGGGGCGTTGCCGATACCTATCCGCTCGCGCGGCTGGCCTTCGGCGATGCCGGGCTGGCGGGCTTGTTGGCCATGCCAAAACCCGTGCCCGATGCGGTGGCCGAAGCGGTGCACGAGCTGCTGCGATCGCCGGAAGCGCAGCGCTTGCCGCTGCTTGGCCAGGTAAGCGTGGCCGAGCTAAGCACCTACTTGCCGGACGTGCTGCTGCGCGATGCCGACCAGATGTCCATGGCCCATGCGCTGGAAGTGCGCATCCCCTTCCTGGACCACCACCTTACGGACTTTGTATTGGGCATTCCGGACGCGGTAAAGTATCCGCACACACCGAAGAAGTTGCTTACCGACGCCCTTGGGGACCTGCTGCCCCGCGAGGTGACCCAGCGGCCCAAGATGGGCTTCACACTGCCGTGGGACCATTGGATGCGCGATGAACTCCGTTCCTTCTGCGCGGCGCGGATGGTGCAGTTGTCCAAGCGGCCGCAGTTCCACGCAAAGGGGATCAACCACTTGTGGCAGCGCTTTCTGCGGCGCGATCCGGCCATAACCTGGAGCCGGGTGTGGATGCTTGTGGTGCTTGAAGATTGGCTGCAGGCCAACGGTGTGGAGTAAGCACCACCCAGCCACGCGTGTAGTGTGGGGAGTGTCAGTTCCCGGCTATGTGGATGTTCCACCAATTGGCCAGCACAAAGTGCGGCCAGAGCAGCTTTCCTGTGATGTTGCCGGAAGCCAACTGCTTGCGGAAACCGGGAGCATAGATCCCCAAGGCATCATCCATGGCCAACAGCAGGTCGCGGTGCCGCAACGCTTCCTTGGCGTTCAGCACTTTCTGCATGGGCACCTCAAAACCCACCTTTGGCCGATCGATGATGGAGGCAGGCAGCAACGTGCGGGCAAATTGCTTCAACGCCAATTTTTGGCCGCTTGGGCCGGTAAGCAGGTCCAGTTTCAGCCGCATGGCCTGTTCCACCAAGCGGTGGTCCAGGAAGGGCACCCGTGCCTCGATGGAGGCTGCCATGGACATGCGGTCCACGCGGGCCAGCAGGTATTCGGGCAAGTGGAAATGCAGGTCGAAGGCGCTCAACCGTTGCAGCAGGTCGGCATGGCGGCATGCCGGCGCATCGTAGCTCGCGCAGGCAATGCCGTACGGATCGCGGGCCTGTGCCATGAAACCAGGACTGAACAGGGCTTGCTGATGCTGCATGCCCATTGCATCAATGCCGCCCCAAATAATGTACTGGTGGCGCAGGTGGCGCTGCATCCAGGCCGCCCATTGCGGTTTTCGGCGGCGCAACAGCGGCATGGCGGGATACAAGGCTTTCCAGGCCCAACGCGGAGCCGTCCGCAGGTAATTGTCCACCCGCCGCGCATCGTGCCAGTGCCGATAGCCGATGAACAGCTCATCGGCGCCCTCACCGCTCAGGCACACCTTCACGCCTTCCGCGCGGGCGCACTCGCTAAGCAGCAGCAACGGCCCGCACGCGCTGTTGGCGATGGGCTCGTCCAAGATGCGGAACACGCGCTTTTGCGCAAGCAGGTATTCCTCCGGTGAAATGGTGATGGGGTGGTGCTTGGTGCGCAGGTGGTCCGCAACGGCGCGCGCATGCCCCAGTTCGCTCGCGTACCCCGGAATGCCTTCCTCAAAGCCGATGCTGAAGGTGTTCACTGGATGGCCCTTCGAAGCCAAGGCCGTGATCACCGATGAATCCAGGCCGCCGGACAGGTAGGTGCCAACGCCCACGTCCGCAACCATTTGCAGGTCCACGGCTTCCCGGAGCAGATCCATGCACGGGCGCGCATCGCCCAGGTCACGACCGTTGGGCGCAGCTTGCAAGGGGTGCCACCAGCGCTGCGGGCGAGGTGCCGTGCCATCGCGCAGTTCCAGGAGATGTGCGGCCGGCAATTTTTCCAAGCCCTCGTAAAAGGTGGCCGTTCCCTCCACTTGGAGGAAATTGAAAAAGCCCAGCAGTTCCGGCTTGTTTACGCGCCGGGGACCAGTGAATGCCTTGGGTTCACTGGCGAAGCTGAACACACCGTCGGCAAGGCGGAAATAGAGGGGCTTGATGCCCATGCGGTCGCGCGCGGCGAGCAGCGTGCCTTCCAGATTGTCGATGAACACGAAGGCAAACATCCCGTTGAGGCGCTCCAAGGCGGCCTTGCCCCAATGGATGCACGCGTGCAACAGTGTTTCGGAATCGGAATGGTCCGTGGTGAAGCGGTGCCCCAGGCCGGTGAGTTCCGCGCGCAGCGGCCCGTTGTTGTAGATCTCGCCGTTGAACACCAGCCAGTAGCGGCCGTCCGGGGTGCACATGGGCTGGTTGGCGTTGGCGGCGAGGTCCAGAATGGAAAGGCGGGCATGGGCCAGTTTCCAACGGATGCGCGCAGGCGGCTGCGGCAGTGCATCGGATGCAAGGGTTGTCAACGCATCGGGCCCCCGGTAGGCCAGGCGCGCAATGTCGAACGTGTCCAAGGATGCACCTTGGTTGCGCCAGGTTACTGAGCCGGCAATGCCGCACATGGTTCAAGCACCGGTGTGTTTCTCCAGCCGCAAGAATCAGGATTCTCCTGGCCGTGCCCTGCCGGTCGGCAGGGAGCCAAAGGTAGTGGCGGAAGTGTTCCTCCTTCCGCATGGAATCAGGGAAACGCATCTTAAAAGTTGATGCTTGAGCATCGCGCATGGGGGGTCACCCAAGGGCTTGTGGAAGGCCCTGCAGCGCCTTAGTGAAGTTTCGATGCGTTTGCCCGTAAGCGGGAATGGACCGTTGCGCAGTGGCGCATGCGGCTTGCGTGCCGTGGCAAGAAAAAGGGGGGCCGCAGCCCCCCTTCACACATGTTTTCCCAAGGATCAGAACTTTGCGCGGCTCTTGCGGCCGATGCGCTTTTTGCCACGCATCCAGTTGTAGCGCTGGCGGTAGAAGTTGGACTGGCCCTTCAGCACGTAGCTGTACGTGAGCGTCATGGTAAGGTAGCTGTCGTTGTGCGTGGGGTCGCCGCGCTTCAGGCCGGGGCCGTACTGCACCAGTTCCACCGGGTTCGGGGTGGTGCCGTTCGGGCCGTAGATGTAGCTGGTCTGGTTGGCCAGGTCGGCGGCGGTGCTGCCGGCGCCGCCAGGCAGGGCGCTGGGGTCGGCATACACGGTGCTGGCATCATCCAGGTAATCGCTGAAGGTGGTGCGCCAGCCGAAATCCCAGCCGATGCGGTGCCTGCGCTTGAAGGTGAAATGGAAGCCCAAGCCTGCCGGAATTGCAAAGCCCATCGGGGAATAGCTGGCAAGCTCGGTGTCCATGTCGCGCAACTTGTAGAACTCACCCGTGTGGTTGATCTGGCCTTTGGGATTGCTCATGTACAAGGCGCCGCCCACATAAGCAAAGAGGCGGAAGTCCGTGCGGTAGCGCCCGCGGCCCCCCAGGTCATTGTCCTGGAAGATGGTGAATTCCGGCCGCAGGTACAGCTCGAACATGTCGTTGCGGAAGCTCAGGTTGCGGCCCACGCGGGCCGGGTTGGTGCTCAGGTAGTCACCACCTTGGATGCGGTAGTACAGGATGCCGGAATTGATGGAGATGGTGCGGTTGATCTTGTAACGGGCAAAGCCGCCCACGGCCCAGCGCGTCTGGGACAGTTTCATGTCCCAAATAAAATCCTGGCGCGTTTTCTCCTTTCCGCCCATTTCGCCCAAGTAGTTGGCACCGCCCAAGTGAACACCCACGTCCCACTTGTATTGGGCACTGGCCTCATGGGCCAACAATGCCGCTGCCAGCACGCCCAGTGCGAGGTGTAGTCTTCCTGCCTTCATGCGTTGGTTCTCCGATTGACTGGCAAACATAGCGAACAGATTCTTTTTCAACGACAAAACGCCCCAGAAGGGTTTTCAACAAGTGCCCGGAACATTGGCGTTCTAACTTCGCGGCCCCTTTTACCACCAGCACCCGCGTTCCTTTTGTCAAACCGCATCACCAACCTTTTCGGCACCCGTTATCCACTGGTGCAGGCCGGCATGATCTGGGCCTCCGGCTGGCGCTTGGCATCCGCCGTGAGCAATGCGGGCGGCTTGGGCATCATCGGCTCCGGCTCCATGTACCCCGAAGTGTTGCTGGAACATGTGCGCAAGTGCAAGGCTGCAACGGACAAGCCCTTCGCGGTGAACATCCCCATGCTCTACCCGGCCGTGGAGGAACACATCGCCACGGTGATCGCCGAAAAGGTGCCTATTGTGTTCACCAGCGCGGGCAACCCCGCCACGTGGACGGCCAAGCTGAAGGCAGCGGGCATCACCGTGGTGCATGTGGTGGCCAGCGCAAAGTTTGCCCTGAAGGCCGAGGCCGCAGGGGCGGATGCGGTGGTGGCCGAAGGCTTTGAGGCCGGGGGGCACAACGGGCGCGAGGAAACCACCACCTTGGTGCTGGTGCCCTTGGTGCGCGATGCGGTGAAGATCCCCGTGATCGCCGCGGGAGGCATCGCCGACGGCCGCGCCATGCTGGCCGCCATGGCCCTTGGTGCGGACGGCGTGCAGCTGGGCAGCCGCTTTGTGTGCTCCGAGGAGGCCAGCAGCCACGCGGCCTTCAAGCAGTTTGTGGTGGACAGCAGGGAAGGGGACACGCTGCTCACGCTGAAGGAGCTGGCACCGGTGCGCATGATGCGCAACGCCTTCTTCCTGGAGGTGCAGCAGGCTTACGCGCGCTGCGCCACGCCGGATCAACTGAAAGAGCTGCTGGGCCGCGCCCGCGCCAAGCGCGGCATGTTCCAGGGCGACCTGGAGCAGGGCGAGCTGGAGATCGGCCAGGTGGCCGCCGGCTTAAAGGATATTCTGCCGGCAGCGGAGATCGTGCGCCGCGTAATGGCGGAGTTTGCCGAAGCACAAAGGCGGATGGCGGCATTGGACCTGACCACGGATGCTGCACAGTGAACGCCGGGCGCACCGGATGCGTCATTCCATGGGCATACCGATCACAATGGAATTGCGTTGGAGCAAGGTGCGTGCAACCGTCTTGGCGATGCTGCTGCTGTGCCCGCCACTGGTGCGTGCCACCGTGCTCGATCCGCCCTCGGTGCGCTGCGTGGCCGTAGGCGCTGGCGGGGCGGCAACCGTTACATGGACCATTCCTGCCGACCCCACCGCCGAGTTCCTGCGCTACGAGGTGTACCGCGCCAATGCGCTGGCCGGGCCCTACACGCTGGTGGCGCCCGTCGGGGTGTACGCCCAAACCTCCTACACCGATGCCACCGCCGGGGCCAACACCGGCGCGCGCTACTACTACCTCACCACCGTTTCCACTTCCGGCGCGCCGAACACCTCCCTGCCCAGTGACACACTGGCCTCCATGTTCATCCAAGTAACCCAAAGCGTGCCGCTGGGCAGCTCCGTGGTGGATTGGAATTTGCCGTCCACGCCGCCGCCAGCCACGGCCACAACGGAAACTGACATACGCATGGAGCACCCGGCCGGCATGTGGGCCCAAGTGGGCAGCGTGGCGAATGCCGTGCACCACTGGCAGCAGGTGGTCTCCATCTGCCAGGATTCGCTCAACTTCCAGGTGCAGTTGCAGGACAGCTCCGGTTGCAGCTCGGTGAGCAGCATTACCGGCGCCATGTTCCAGGACATCACCCCGCCCTCCATTCCCGTGGTGGTGAACGTAAGCGTGGACACGGCCTCCAACCTCTCCACCATTACGTGGAACCCGAGCCCCGAGCCGGACACGCAAGGCTACATCATTGTGCAGAACACCCCTGGTGGCAACGTGATCCTGGACACCCTGTACGGCCGCTTGGACACCACCTTCACCTGGCTGCTCAGCGCGGCGGGCGCAGGGCCCGAATCCTTCACCATCGCCGCCATAGACACCTGCTACAAGGGCACCCCGCCCAGCCCCAACACCAGCGCCACCAACGCTCCGCACACCACCGTGTTCGTTTCCACCGCGTACGACCGCTGCGCTGGCACCATCCTCATCACCCGCACCAACTACGGCGGCTGGCCCGTGGGCCACTACGAGCTGTACGGCCGCATGGACAACTCCGGCCCCTGGGGCTACTTGGCCACCTTGGACCCGGCCACCACGGATTTCCTTCAAACCAATGCCGCGCCCGGCCACAACTACTGCTTCTTTGTAAAGGCCGTGGGCAGCTTCGGCCAAACCTCGCTCAGCAACGTGGCCTGCCGCACCACCACCTATCCGCCGGTGCCGCAGTGGAACTACCTGCGCACCGCCACCGTGGCCGGCAGCAGTGCCGTACTGATCACCGACAGCTTGGACCTGGGCGGCTACACACGCCGCTTGGTGCTGCAGCGCACCAGCAACGGCGGGCCTTGGGAAGAGGTGGCCGCCATGCCGGGCCCGGCGGTGCCGGTGGTAACCTTCACCGATGATGCAGCCACCACCGCGGACCACAGCTACAACTACCGCGTGCTGGTGGAGGACAGCTGCGGCAACACCGTGGCCACCAGCAACCTCGGCACTTCCATCCTGCTCACGGCAACACCCGATCCCGGCGGCAACAACACCCTGCGCTGGAACGGCTATGTGCAATGGGCCGGTACCGTGATGGGCTATGCCGTGTACCGCAGCGTGGCGGACGGCCCCTTCCAAATGATCGGCAACACCCCGCCGAACCAATGGTTTTTCGTGGACAACGTGGAGGACCTGTACCGCTCGCCCGGCAAGTTCTGCTACTACGTGCAAGCGGTGGAAGCCGCCAACCCTGCGGGCATCAACGCCAGTTCGGAGAGCAACACCGCATGCGCCGTGCAACAGGAGGAGGTGTGGGTGCCCAATGCTTTTATTGAGGGCGGATACAACAGCACCTTCAAGCCCGTGCTGGCCTTTGCCGACGTGGCCCGGTACGAGTTCACCATCTTCAACCGCTGGGGCCAGCAGATCTGGACCACCAACAACCCGGACCTGCCCTGGGACGGCCGCGTGGACGGCTCACTGGTGCCGCAGGGTGTGTACGCCTGGTACTGCTCCGTGCGCAACGGCGCCGGCAAAACGGTGGAGAAGAAGGGTACGGTAACCTTTCTACCGGGGAAGTGAGCTTTGTTTTCCGTTGAGGCAATTTGCCAAAGGGATCAATTCGCCAATTCGCCAAAGAACCCGGTACAATTCGTCAAAGAACCCGAATGCAGCCTTACACGGACGGGCGGCCCAAGCCACATCCCAGGCGGGTGCATCGCTGCTAGCGCCAGTTGTGGTAAGCAGATCGATCCCGCACCGCGATTTCCCCCCGCCGCTTACCTTTGTGCATGGAAAATTCCTCTGTTGCTCCCGCACGCAAGCAGGGTACACGCACGGCCACCGCGGCCGTCCCGCCTTCCGACCGCTTCGCCGTGCAAGGCCTCACTTATGATGATGTGCTGCTGGTGCCCGCCTACAGCGAGGTGCTGCCGCGCGCGGTGGACATCCGCACGCGATTCAGCCGCAACATCGCCCTGAACCTGCCCATTGTGAGCGCCGCCATGGACACGGTGACTGGCAGCGCCCTGGCCATCGCCATCGCCCAGCAGGGCGGCATTGGCGTGGTGCACAAGAACCAGGGCATTGCTGAGCAGGCCAACGAGGTGCGCCGGGTAAAGCGCAGTGAGAGCGGCATGATCACCGATCCGGTGAAGCTGCAGGTGGGGGCCACCGTGGGCGATGCGCTGAAGCTCATGGCCGAGCACAAGATCGGCGGCATCCCCGTGGTGGACGGCAACAAACTGGTGGGCATCGTAACCAACCGCGACCTGCGTTTTGAGAAAAAGCTGGACAAGGCCGTGGCCGCGGTGATGACCAAGGAGAACGTGATCACCGCCAAGCAGGGCGTTACCATGGCGCAGGCCTCGGACATCCTGCAGGAGTACAAGATCGAGAAGCTGCCCGTGGTGGATGCGCAGGGCGCGTTGATCGGCCTGATCACGTACAAGGACATCATCAAGCTGAAGCAGCGGCCCAATGCCTGCAAGGACCAACTGGGGCGCCTGCGCGTAGCGGCGGCCATCGGCGTTACCGGCGACAGCCACGCGCGCGCCGCCGCCCTGGTGGAGGCCGGCGTGGACGCCTTGGTGATCGATACCGCGCACGGCCACCACATCGGCGTGCAAGACATGCTGCGGAGCATCCGCAAAGCCTTTCCCAACGTGGACCTCGTGGTGGGCAACGTGGCCACGGGTGCCGCCGCCAAGGCCCTGGTGGATGCCGGTGCCGACGCGGTGAAGGTGGGCATCGGCCCGGGCAGTATTTGCACTACCCGCGTAATTGCGGGCGTGGGCGTGCCCCAGCTAACGGCCGTGCACGATTGCGCGGCGGCCATTGCGGGCAGCGGCGTTCCGGTGATCGCCGACGGCGGCATCCGCTACACCGGCGACCTGGTGAAGGCGCTGGCCGCAGGCGGCGACAGCGTGATGATCGGCTCGCTCTTCGCCGGCACCGAGGAAAGCCCCGGCGAAACGGTGATCTACGAAGGCCGCCGCTTCAAGACCTACCGCGGCATGGGCAGCCTGGAGGCCATGCAGAAGGGCAGCAAGGACCGCTACTTCCAGGACATGGAGGACGACATCAAGAAGCTGGTGCCCGAGGGGATCAGCGGGCGGGTGCCGTTCAAGGGCCCCCTGCACGAAGTGATACACCAGATGGAGGGCGGCCTGCGGGCCGGCATGGGCTACTGCGGCGCTGCGGACATCGCCGCGCTGAAGCAGGCAACGTTCATGCGCATCACGGCGGCCGGCATGAAGGAGAGCCATCCGCACGATGTGTTCATCACGCGGGAGGCGCCCAACTACAGCGTGGGTTGATCAGCAATTTGCCAATTGGACAATTGGCAAATTCGCCAATTTGCCAATGCGCCAAATCTACAATTGCCAATTTGCCAAAGGCTGAAGCGGTACGCCCGGCGCAATTGTACAACCCGTAACGGGAATGGAGGGGTTGTTCGTTGCTGGTTGTTAGGGCGTGGTTCATAGTTCGCAGGGCGCAGCGCACACCGCCCAGTATCAGCTGCGAACTACGAACTACATGCCGCTCACCCCCAATCCAAAAAGCGCGATATCGTATTTCACGGGGTCGGCGGGGTCGAAGCGGCGCAAGGCCAAGGTGAGTTCCTCCACGGCTTTCCAATCGTCCTGATTGCGTTGAAGCAGGCCAAGCTCGCGGGCCACCCGGCCGGAATGCACATCCAACGGCATGTGCAGCGCGGCAGGCGGTATGCGTTTCCACAGGCCCAGGTCCACGCCGCGATCGGCGGGACGCACCATCCACCGCAGAAACATGTTGATGCGCTTGGCGTTGCTGCCGCGTGCGGGGTTGGCCACGTGCTTCTCCGTGCGCAATGCGTGTGGCGGCGCCAAGAATCGCGCGCGGAACAGCGCGATCATTTCCGACATGGTCGGGAGCGATGCATCGGCCTCCTCCGGCAGAAAGGCGGCTTCCATGCTGCCATGCGCGGTGTACACATGCCGCAATCCGCGATTAAAACCTTGCAGGTCGGTGCCGTTGAAGGTGCGGTGCACGAAGTCTTCGGTGCGGCGCAGCTCCTTGGGGGAGGCGTGCATCACGAAATCATGCGGGGCCCCATCCATCAGGCGCACCAACCTCCACGCGTTGGCAATGATGGTTTTGCGCTGGCCCCAGGCAATGGCGGCGGTGAGGAAGCCGATGGTCTCGGCATCCTCGCGGTTGCTGAAGGCGCGCGGCACTTGGATGGGGTCGTTGGCGATGAAGGCGGGCGTGGCAAAGCGCTGGTAGGCTTCCTCCAGCAGGTTGTGCAATTCACTGGTTTCCTTGGGCGCATGCGGCATCGCCCAAACTTATCGCTTCAACGGGCCGGGATCGTAGCGTGCCGGAGGAGGAGGAGCAGGAGGCGGGTTGTTGTTGCCGCCCGATGGCATGGGGCTTACGCGGTTGGGCGTGGACACGGGCGGATCCCGGTGCAAGGGCGGATTTGGATCGTTGGGCGTGCGTGGCCAAAGGTTCGGCAATGGCTCCTTGCGCGGCTCCGGTTTCGGTGGTGCCGGCGGCGGCTCATCCGGCAGCTTTACGGGCGGCCGGTAGGTTTGCGGACCTGGGCGCGGCCCGGTGCGCGTTGTGTCCTCCACGGGGCCGGGAGAAGGGCCGCGGACGGGGTCGCGCGGTTTCACCTTGGTGGTATCGGGTGGAGGGGCAATGGAATCATGCGGGGTGGGCGCGGGCTTTTGCGGGCAGGTGGGGCATGCACCATTGCTGATGTTCTTATGCCTGTGGCTGCCTGTGGTGTCCGGCGCGATGGTGTTGCAGTTCACCGTAACGGCCTCCCTGGTGGTTTCGATCACTCCGCAGGCTTCGGCCACGTGGCCATCAGCATCACTTACTGTAACGCAGTTCGTACCTTCCACCGCTTCCACGCTGGATACCAACCGATAGGGCGGTTTGCCTCCTGCGGCACGCCAGGTGAAACTTCCATTGGCGATCACCTCAGTGCGGATCAACAGGGCCTCATCGTGGACGCCCGGCTTGGCCAATGTTCCCGGCTTGGCGCAAAAAACATAGCGGAGCCGGCGGTCCGTGGTGTACACCACCACGTGGAAATCGCTGCCGCCTTGTGTTGGCGGTGCAGCAGCGGCTGGCTGCGGAAGGGTGTTGCGCGGGGCCAGCGCCTGACCGTGACCGGTGGTGGAGAGCGTTGCGGGCAACGCGGCATTCCGTGCCGTTGCGGTTGTGCTGATGCTTTGGGTCGGGATCCCTTCGCTGTGTTGATCGCTGGATGTTCTGGCTTGCGGGGGCGCGGATGTGCCGGTACGTTCGGTTGGCCTGGCACGCTCCATGGCGGCCTCGTTCAGTGCCAAAGGCGTAA
This sequence comes from Bacteroidota bacterium, assembly GCA_018267065.1. Classification (GTDB taxonomy): domain Bacteria; phylum Bacteroidota; class Bacteroidia; order Flavobacteriales_F; family PHOS-HE28; genus PHOS-HE28. The sequence continues at coordinate 21,143 of JAFDZG010000167.1, read as the reverse complement.
CAGCAGGGCCCGGCATTGTTTCGGGGGCAGGTGGCGCGGTGAGCAGGAAGCTGAGCAACAGCAGCAGCAGTGCGCCCGCTGCCACCAGCAGGCTGTTCAGGCTGAACCAGTGCCAGCGGTGCACGGCCGGGGGCACAGACGGAAAGCGTTGCACCAAGTGCCGCACGTCATCCAAGGAGAGTTCCTCGGGCAGGCCGCGTAGGGAACCTTGAGGGCTGAGGATGTTGTTGGCACCGGAGGTCATGGCAGCATGATCAAAAGGTGGGGCAGGGAAGCAGCGAGGGGTTTTGCGCGCCCTTGGAGGCGGTTGCGGAGCGCGGTGCGTGCACGGCTCACGCGTGTTTTCGCGGTACCTTCGGAAGTGCGCTGGATGGCGGCGATCTCCGCCATGGACAGCCCGGAGACCTCAAAGAGCACCAGGGCTTCCCGCTGCAGCGTGGGCAGCTTGCCCATGGCGCGGTAAAGGATGTCGGCATCGGCAATTTGCTCCTGCGTGGCGCCCTTGGCTTGCAAGCGGCGTGCATGTGCTTCGGTCAGTGAAACGTTTTCGCGCTTGCTGCGCCACAAGCTGATGGAGCGGTTGCGGGCGGCGCGCACCAAGTAGTGCAGCAGGTCATCCTGTTGCCGGATCTCCGCAAAGTGGCTGTAGGCACTGAGCAGCACGTCCTGCATCAGGTCCTGCACGTCCATGCGGCCATAAGCCAAGGCCGAGCAGTAGCGCACAAAGGGCCCGTGGCAGGGCGCGTAGGCCTCCATGAACGCGGTGCGGGGATCGGGCGGCAAGGGCATGGTCGGCAGGATAGTCGCCCCAAAAGCAAAAAGGTTACGGCACAGCCTTTCCACACCGGATGGAAAGACGACCCAAGATACAAACCCAGGGAAGCACCGGGCGGGCACAGCGCAAGCGGCTATGCGTCCTGGCGCTGCCAGTTCCGCTCTATCACCTCCAGCAGTTCATCGTGTATGGCCGCGTTGCTGGCCACGATCTCTTCATCGAACACGGGGTCCTTGGTGGTGTGGAAGCCGCTTACCTGCCCGCCGGCCTCGCGCACCAGCAGCACGCCTGCGGCCACGTCCCAGCTGTTGAGGCCGTATTCGTAAAACGCTTCGAAGCGGCCGCAGGCCACGTAGGCCAGGTCGGCGGCGGCGCTGCCTAAGCGGCGGATGCCGCGGGTGCGGTGCATCAGTTCGCGCAGCAGGTCCATGTATTCGCTCTCAAAGCCGAAGTCGTCGTAAGGAAAGCCCGTTGCCAGCAGGCTGTCCTGCAATTGACTGCGCGTGGAAACGCGGATGGGCGCGCCGTTCATGAAGGCGCCACCGCCCTGCCAGGCGCTGAAGCATTCGTCGCGCGTCACTTCAAGCACAACACCGAGCAGTACGTCGCCGCCCTGCACCAAGGCCACGCTGGTGCAGTAGCTGGGCACGCCATGCACGAAGTTGGTGGTGCCGTCCAGTGGATCGATCACCCAGTTGAGGCCGTCGGCGCGCTCCCCGGTGCCTTCCTCGGCGATGAAGCCCGCATGGGGCAACAGGTCCTGCAGGCCGTCCACGAAGCGTTGCTCGGCCTGCTTGTCCACGTAGCTCACCAGGTTGTTGAGGCTTTTGCTTTCCACGCTGGCCTCGGTGATCTTGGCGCTTTCGGCGCGGATGAAGCCGGCGATCTCGCGGCTCAGGAGCGCCACGCGCTCAGTGAGTTCCTTCAAGTTGTCCATTGCTGTTGCGTTTGCGCAGCCACAGGATGCCTGCGGTGCCGAGTATGACAAGGCCCAGGCTGATCAATTCGGCCTGGGTCCAAGTGCCAAGAAAGAAGTTGTTGACGCGGATGTGCTCGATGAGGAACCGCTCCACGCCGTTCATGATGAGGTACACGCAAAAGAGCACGCCGGGCAGGCCGATGCGCTTGCGCAACCACCAAAGCGCCGCGAAGAGCAGCAGGCACATGATGGTTTCATAAAGCGGGGTGGGGAAGACGCCCGGCACCAGGTGGGTGCAGTAGCCCTCGAAGCAGGTGCCGTTGGTGATGGGCTCGCCCACGTAACCGCCGCGGTGCGGCCCAAGCACGGCGTTCACGTTGTTGGGGTAATCGTAGCTCCACAGCCACTGCGGGATCCAGCCGGGTTTGGGCGCGGTGTTGGCGATGCCCCAATCGCCGTCGCCGGCCACTTGGCAGCCCAGGCGGCCGATGCCGTAGGCCAGCATCAGGCCCGGTGCGGCGGCATCCATGCTGGGCAGGATGGCCATGCCGTTTTTCTTGAAGTAGCGCACCACCATGATGCCGGCCACGATGAGGCCGCCGTACATGGTGAGGCCGCTGATGATGTCGCGGAGGTTTCCCGTGGCCAGCAGGTCCAGGAAGTCCTTGGGGCTTTCCAGCCAGTGGAACACTTTGGCGCCGATGAAACCCCAGAGCGCCGCGGTGAGCGTGATGTTGCCGCCGTGCTGTGCGGGGTGCACGATCACGGTTTCCACCTTGGGCTCCTTGAGCTTCTTCTTTTCTTTTTCGCGCCACAGCAGCCACGCGAACAGCGCGGCCAAGGCGATGCCGCCGATGAAGTTGCCCTTGCCGCTGAGCAGGAAGCCCGGCGGGTCGGCGGTTACTTCCGCCGTGTGCAGCAGGATGTACAGGCCTTTCCAGCCAAGTATGAAGCCCGTGAGGCCCTGCATGGCCAGTTCGGCGGGCTTGGCGCCTTCGCCCACCTTTACCTTGCGCGTGGTGGCCTTTATCAGGCCGATGCCTTCTTTCCGCTTCAGCTCCAACACCAGCGTCCAATAGGCGGCCATGAAGGCAAGGGCCACGAAGAAGCCGAAGCTGTTGAGGAACTTCAGCACGGGCCAGTCCAGTCCGGTAAGGTCGAGCAGGGCGTGGTAGAGGGTGGGGTACATGGGCTGGCGATCAGATGATCAGCAGATCCGGTGTTTGTGCAGTGATCGCGGAAGAAGGGGCGAAGGCGGAGATGCAGCCGGTGAGGTGGCCGTCGGCATCGACCTGGTCCAGTGAAACGGGCACCACGTTGTTGGCCATGGCGGCACCGCAGGGCAGTGCCACGCGCAGGTAGTTGTCGGTGAAGCCGAGGATGTGCGTGCCGGGGGCCACGCTGTCGCCGTATTCAAACAGTACGGGCCGCACGGTGCCCAGGTGCCGTTGCTGGAAGGCACGGTGCAGCTTGGCGCTGAGCGAGCGCAGTTGCCGGGTGCGCTGGCGGCGCTCCTCCATGGGCACGCTTTCGGGCATGCGCACGGCGGTGGTGTTGGCGCGTTCGCTGTAGGTGAACACGTGCAGGTAGTCCGGCCGGGTGCTGCGGAGGAAGCCGTGCGTTTGCAGGAATGCTTCCTCCGTTTCGCCCGGCGTGCCGGTGATGACGTCCGCACCGATGCAGGCATGGGGCATCACGTTGCGGATGTGCGCCACGCGATCGGCGTAAAGCGCGGTGTCGTAGCGGCGCCGCATGCGTTCCAAAATGGCGTCGCTGCCGCTTTGCAGCGGCATGTGGAAGTGGGGCATGAAGCGCTGGCTTTGCGCCACGAAGTCGATCACCTGATCGCTGCACAGGTTGGGCTCGATGCTGCTGATGCGGAAGCGTTTGATGCCTTCCGCACGGTCCAGTGCCTCCAACAATTGCAGGAAGTCTTCGCCGTGGCCACGCCCGAAGTCGCCCGTGTTCACGCCGGTGAGCACCACCTCCCGCACGCCGGAGGCGGCAATGGCGCGCACGGTTTCCAGCGTTTCGGCAATGGTGCCGCTGCGGCTCCTTCCCCGCGCCAGCGGAATGGTGCAGAAGGAGCAGAAGTAGTCGCAGCCGTCCTGCACTTTCAGGAAGGTGCGGGTGCGCCGCCCCGCCGTGCCGGGGTCCGGGATGTTGTAGGAGGGGATGAAGCGTTTTACTTCCTTGATGGGCCCGGCAACCACTTCGCCGGGGCCTTTCCCGTGGCCCGCCAACCGTTCGATGTGCGCGGCCAGGTTGAATTTCTCGTTGGTCCCCAGCACCAGGTCCACGCCGGGAATGGCAACGATCTCGCCCGGTTTCAACTGGGCATAGCAGCCCACCACGGCTATGAAGGCATCCGGGTTGATGGCCCTGAAGCGGCGCACGTGGCGGCGGCATTCGCGGTCGGCGTTCTCCGTTACGCTGCACGTGTTCAGCACGAACACGTCCGGACGGTCCTCCTCGCGTACCCGGGCAAAGCCGGCATCTTCCAGCGCCAGCGCCAATGTGCTGGTCTCGGCGAAGTTGAGCTTGCAGCCCAAGGTGTGGAAGGCGGCCTTCAGCGGGGAACTCATGGACGGGGGGGCCGGGCGCAACCCGGTTCCGGGAGGGCGCGAAGTTATCCAACGCGCTTTGGCGGCTGGTTTTGCCCCCAAGGCAAACGCATCAAAATAGTAGGCCACCCATGCCCTGTTGAACTGTTACTGCAAGCGGCTTGTGAGTGATCATCGTTGGGGCTTCGGCTCCGCTCAGCCCAGTTTCTCTTTTCAATTGTCGTTAAAGCGCACACTGGGCTGAGCGGAGCCGAAGCCCCTTACAACAAGAACCTATGGCTATTCCTTCTACAAGTTTCCGGTAAATACAGCGACTTTGATGCGTTTGCCCGGGTTTTGCACCGGGGCGGGCATTGGTGCGGATGCCTTGGCCCGGGCACTTTCACCAGGACTGGGTTGAAGGCGGGAAACCCGTTGGCCAGTGTTCCCAATGGGGTCGGCTGAACGGGGCCGGAAGATTTTTCAACAACTGCGGCAACCCATGAAAGGAGGCTGCGTCTTTTGGTTCCAGTCCCCCCAAACCCCATGTTTCGGTCGCAGCCCCACCTCGGCCACCGGTCCACCGACCGCAGCCAGATCATCTTCCTCGGAGGCCTTATCAGCGCGGTGCTGGCCGTGGTAATGCTGATGCTGGCCTACATGCCGTGGTAGTCGGTTAAGGGCAGGCTTCCGTGGCTACCTTCGTGCGGTGCGCCCTTTCACGTTTAGTTTCCTCCTGCTGCCCTTGCTGGGCTGGTGCCAAAGTCCGGCAAAGGCCCTGCTGTGGAAGATCGAAGGCCATGGGTTATTGAAGCCCAGTTACGTAGTGGGCACGGTACACAGCAGTGATGCGCGGGCCTTTCGGCAGGTGCCGCAATTGCTGGGCGTGCTGAAGGGCCAAGATGTGCTTGCCGGGGAAATGGACCTCAGCGCCGGCCCGGCCACTTCCCATACAATGGTTGATGACCTGATGATGCCCACGGGCAAGGAATTAGGCGATTTCTACACACCCAAGGAATTGCGAAGGGTACACGCGGCGCTCGGAAAGGAAATGGGCCCCATGGCCATGATGGCCGACCGGATGAAGCCCTTTTTCCTGATGGCGTTCCTCACGAAGTCAACCATGCAGGCCGACAGTTCCATGGTACTTGACCAGTACTTGCAAGCGAAGGCCAAGGAGATGGGCAAGAGGGTGATGGGCCTGGAAACCATGGAGGAACAATTGGCCGCAGTGGACGGCATGCCCTTGCAGGACCAGGCGGACATGCTTTATCAAATGGTGCGCAGCGGTTCCGGCACCAAGATGATGGGCCGGTTCCTGGATGCTTATGCGGAGCAGGACCTGGGCCGCCTTGCGAAGATGGTGGACAAGGGCGACATGCCGGACCTGATGGGCAAGCTGCTGCTAAAGGACCGCAATGCCGTGATGGCCCACCGCATGGACAGCCTGATGCAGGGCGGGCACACCTTTCTTTTCGCCATAGGGGCGGCCCATTTGCCCAGCAACGACGGGGTGCTGGACCTGTTGCAGGACAAGGGTTATGTGGTGGAGGCTGTAGATGTAAGGACGGGCAGGCAATGATCATGAGCGCAAGTTGCCATCCCGGGCAGCTGTTGGGTGGTTGGAAAGAAGTCGCTGGAAAAGGCAACCGTGGCGGATGGGGTGCGTCTTTTTGCTGAATGCCGTAACTTGTATCCTCCGTCATGAAGCTCATTACAGTAGCTGCATGCTCTTTTTTCACTGGCCGCCCACACCTTGATGTTTTTTTTGAATGTCTTGGGCGTATCGTGCCGGAACCCGTACTCAGGTTCCGTCTCGGAGGGGAACATCACTGGAGGTGAACATCCAGATACGTGTCTATGGAACACCGGTTCCACGGATGGCTCTGTCGGAGGTCTGCCCTTGGGCAACTATTCCGTCACGGTGGCCGAAGCGTTGGGGGGTAGGCGAACGGCATCCGCCACGGTGAGTTATGCGGGGGACATGTATCGTGGCGTGACTGGTATGCCGCCCCCCACGGACAGTACGGTGACGATTACCGCTCCCGGACCTGCTTTTGCTGGCGAAGTACTGCGCGTGATCAGTGTGGCCGGAAAGACTGTGCATGTTGAACGCATGAGGCCGATGTTTCCCCGCTTGCGCCCAGCCTGAATTCAGCCGTCTGGATGGCGTCCGGTGGCGCTGGGGGAAGAATAAAGATCATCAAACAGTGAACCCATACAACTTGTACCATGAAACACTTGATCGGCCTGTTGATCGCCGTGCTGATGAGCAGCGGCTCCTCCGCCCAGCAAGGGTGGTATTTGAAGCTGAAACCCTTTGTTTCAACCGACATGACCTGGGCGCAGGAGGGTGGAGTGGCCTTCGGCTTGGGCAACGACATCATTTTCGGGATGGGGATGAACAGCAGCGGCGGGAGGACCGGTCGCTTTTGGAAGTATGACCCGGTAAACAACACGGTAAGCAGCTTTGCCGATCTCGGTAGTGGGGATTTAGGGCCTCTCCGGGGCGGCAAGGGAGGGGTGGGGTTCGCGCTCAATGGCATTGGCTATGCAGGATTGGGCGGCTGGGAATATTCCGCCACGGATTCCATATACCGGTATAACGCGACCTACAACCAGTTCGAAGTTTGGGACCCGGTCATTTTCCCCGGCGGACCCCGGCTCGGGGCCATTTGCTTCGTGCTGAACGACAAGGTGTACATCGGAGGTGGTACGGTGCCTCCGGGGTCCGGTCCGCACAATGATTTTTGGTCCTGGTCCGAGGATGATGGGTGGAACCAGATGGCCAGCATGCCGGCCGCCATCACGGGCGGTGCGGCCTTCTCCTTCGGGACGGCGGGCTATGTGGTCCCCAACAACAGTACGGCGCTATGGCGCTATGATGCCGCAACGAACCAATGGACCAGCAAAGCCCCTTACCCAGGAGGACCGCGCATCGGTGCCGTGGCCTTTACCTGGTCGGGAAAAGCCTTTGTGGGCACCAGCGGGCCCAATTACACCAAGAGCAGGACCTTCTATTCCTACGACCCGCTTTTTGATGCGTGGGCGGAAGCTGCACCCATGTGGGACAGCTATGGGCGCACCAGGGCGATCGCCATTTCGCACGGTGGCAGGGCCTTCGTGATCGGTGGAAGCGCCGAACCGGGGCCTAATGCGGCCGTGGCGGATATCTGGGAGATCGGCCAACCGGAGGCGGTGGTACCAGGCGTTTGGTACCAGCGCCCGTTCCTGCCTGCCGTGCCGCGTTATTCCCCGGTTTCATTCACCTTGGACGACAAGTTTTATCTGGCCGGAGGGACTGTAGGTTCCGGAACTTGGCTGACGGACCTTTGGATGTATGACCCGGCGGTTCGGACATGGACCGCCCGTGCCACAATGCCGGCCGTGGCTGCCGAAGGCACACAGGCGGCGGTTGCCTTGGACGGAACGGCCTATGCGGTTTTTGATGCGGACAACTCCAGTTTCTGGGCTTATGATCCGGTGGCCGATGCATGGAGCGCCCTGCCGGACGTGCCCGTGGGTAACCGCACCGGGACGTTTGCCTTTGCCCGTAACGGGAAAGTGTTCGTGGGTGCCGGGCAGGTTGGCGGTACGCCCCCGAACGTGCTTTGGGCCTATGATCCGCAAACGGCAAGTTGGGAAGAAAAAACGGGCCTTCCGGGTTCCCTCGCCCTGTCCGGGGTCGCCGTGATCTCCCTTGCGGACAAGGATTATGTCTTCGGTGGTTGGGGCAATTATGTCACGAATTTCATGAGGCTCTACGATCCTTCCACGGACACGTGGACCGTTGAACAGTGGCCGTTCGGCGGTGGATTGTGGGATGCCATGAGCTTTGGAATAGGCAACCGCGGCTATGTCGCTGGTGGCCAAATGGGAGGACCTGTGCCGGATTACCGATTCCGTGAGTTTGTGGAAAGCACGGGCACATGGAACACGCTGGCTCCGCTCGATGAAACGCGGTATGCCGGGACGGCACAGGGCATCGCCGGCCATGGATTTCTTTCTTGCGGCAAGTGGAATTTTCCGGCAACGAACACGAACGACCTGTGGGAGTACATTCCCTACGCCACCGGTGATGCGTTGCCGCTGAACGGGCTGGTTTTCCACGACCAGGACCTCGACTGTGCCCATGATCCAGGTGAACCCCCGATCGAGCAAGCAGTGCTGAAAGTGGAACCAGGGGGCTATTACGCATTGACCGGAACCAGCGGGTCCTTCAGCATGAGCCTTGCCCCAGGTGCATATACAGTGGAGCAGACCTTGCCGCATTGGACGGACCACTGCAACAACGGCCCCATCCCCTTCGAGGTTATTGACGGCGCACCGCCCACGATGGTGGAATTCCCCGATACCGCCGTTGCCGTGGGTTGCGACCTTGGGGTACAGCTCTCTTGTAGTGCTGCGATCCCCGGCTTTGTGCATGATCTGGCGCTCAAGGCCCGGAACTATCTCTGGTCACAGACCGGTGAGGTCACGATCACTCTGCAGTTGGACCCCTCATTGACCTTTGATTCGGCCTCGCCACCGCCCACCTCCGTGAACGGCAATACCCTGACATGGGTGATCCCAGGCCCATATCTCACCTATTATTTCCTTGCCGGGGTGAGAACCCATTTGTTGGCGGACGTGGGCCTGATGGGATCTACCATCACGTCAACGGCCACGGCCAGCAGCGCGGAACCCGATACGGTGCAGGCCAACAATGCGGCCACGGCATGGCGGGTGGTTACGGCGTCGTTCGATCCGAACAACAAGGTCGCATGGACGAATTCGGGCAGCACCACCACTTGGCAGGTGGGTGAAGACGAGTGGGTCGATTACACGATCAACTTCCAGAACACGGGCACGGATACCGCCCACAACGTGCTGATCACGGACACCCTGCCCGCTAATCTCGATCCCGGTTCCATTCTCGCGGGTGGTGCTTCCCATCCATTCACCTGGGACCTTACCGGTCACGGAACCGTATCGTTCAATTTCGCCAATATCATGCTGCCCGACAGCAACGTGAATGAACCGGCCAGTCATGGTTTCGTGGGCTTCAGGATCAAGCCGGTAACGCCCATCCTGCCCGGTGATTCGATCGTGAATTCGGCCAACATTTACTTCGATTTCAACCCGGCTGTGATCACCGAACCAAGCGTGCTGGTGGCGGAGATCGGGACGGGGGTCGAAGAACCTGGGGCGGATGCACTCTCCATTGTGCCCAATCCCACCGTAGATCGGATCACCGTGCAGGCCAAAGTACCGTTGGGAAGGGTGGAGGTGTTGTCTGCCGACGGGCGCTTGGTGCTGCAGCGACAAGCGAATGCAGTATCGGTGGAGTTACCGGTCGGGGCCTTGGCACCGGGCTTGTACTTGGTGCGGTCGATCGTGTCGGAGGGGAAGACTTTACACCAGCGCTTCATCAAACGGTGAAGCTTGTACGGCCGTGGCATGCAAGCGGTGGTACAGGTGGTGCCGTTCTCAATCCGCCTTCAGCCCCAGTGAGGTGATGATGGCGCGGTGGTCGCTCAGTTCATCCGGCAGCGTGCGGAAGCCCCACGCCACAAAGCGTGGACCGTGCAGGATGTGGTCGATGCGGAAGCTGGGCACATCGCCGATGTAGGTGTTGCCGATGCCTTGCCCGCTTTCGGTGAAGGCATCCTCCAAGCCTTCCTTGCGCAGCAGGTGGTAGCTGTAGCTCATGGGCGTGTCGTTCAGGTCGCCGCAGTACACCACGGGCCATGGGCTGGTGCGCATGTGGGCCACCAACGCGGAGACTTCGGAAGAGCGGCGGACGAAGCCGTTCTGCATGCGGCCCAGGATGCGGCTACCGGCGGTGGTGAGCGAATCCCTTCCGCCGCCCTGCTCCAGGTCCTTGATGAAGCGGTAGTCCTGGTCGCCGAAGCGCAGGCTGGCCAAGTGTGCGGTGTACACGCGTATGGTATCGGCGCCCATGGCGATGTCCGCCCAGAGGCACAGGTTGTTCAGCTCGTCCGGGAAGTGGATGGTGCCCTGGGCCACGATGGGCTTGGTGCTGAAGATGGCGATGCCGATGTAATGGTCGCCGCGGGCGTGCACCGTGTAGGCATCAGCGCAGGCGGTGAAACGGTAACTGCTGAGCAGGCTGTCCTTCACCATCAGCGGGTTTCCGGGGCCCACGTTCAGGAATTCCTGCATGCAGAGGATGTCGGGGTCTTCCACGAGGATCAGCTCCATCATTTCATCGCGCGTCTGCTGGTTATGCGTCCAGTTGTAAAGGTCGAAGAGGCGTACGTTCCAGCTCATCAGCGTGAAGGGCGTGCGCACATCGGCAGGTGCGGCACCGGTGCCTTTCAATTGGAAGAAATCACCCACATGCCCCCAGCCCAGCAGGATGGCGAGGAGCGAAGGCAGCATCCGCTTGCGCCGGAAGATGAGCCACCACAGGATGCAGAGCAAGTTGGCCAACAGAATGTATGGATAGGCAATGCCGAACAATGCAAGCGGCCAGAACACCGCAGGGTCCACCAGCGCACTGAGGTAGGAGAGCAGCAGCGCGGCCACGGCCAGCCCATTGGCCCACCAGATGGGCAGGTGCCAGCGGGAAACACGCTTGCGCACCTTGGCCGGAGCCTCCTCAATGTTCATTGCCGTTGCGGAAGAGGAAGTCGCGTTCGGCCTTGCTCAGGCTGTCGTAGCCGGAGCGGGAGATCTTGTCCAGGATGGCATCGATGCGCTCCTGCTGCTGCTTTTTGGATGCGTTGAAGTCGGCATCGGACACCGTGCCGCGGGCATTGTGCGGGGGCCGCTTTTCAACGCGCATGCGCGCGGGCCCGCGCTTGAAGAACTTCGGGATTCTTTCCAGCCAGCCCACGAACGCGCCGGACCAGTCCGTTCCGGCGGCCAGTTGCCGCGCGGCCAGATAGCCGTAAAGCGCTCCGCCCAAGTGCGCCAGGTGGCCGCCGGTGTTGCTGCCGCCGCTGATGGCAATAAGGTCAAGCACCAGCACGGCGATGCCCACGTATTTCAAGCGCACCGGGCCGATCAGGAACAGGTTCACCAGCATGTCCGGGCGGTAGCTGGCAATTCCGATCAGCACGCTCATCACGGCGGCGGAAGCACCGAGGATGGGCCCGTCGCTGCCCAGGGCCAGATGGGCCGGCATGAAGGAACCCAGCGCATAGAAGAGGTAGCCTGCAAGGCCTCCGAGCAGGTAGTTGCCCAAGAGGCGCTTATCGCCAAGGATGCCTTGGAAGAGCTGCCCGCTGAACCAGAACATGATCATGTTCCAGAACAGGTGCATGGGGGCCTGGTGCGTGAACATGTACGTTACCGGCGTCCAAGGGCGGGTGATCAACTTCGAGGGGATGTTGGTGCCCATGAGCTGGTCCAAGAGCAGCGCGCTGAGCCCCTTCATGCCGAAGAGCCAGCCGGCCAATTCCACGGCCCAAATGGCCAGGAAAACGCCAATGTTGACGATCAGCAGGCGCACCAGCATGCCGCCGGTGTTCCACTGATACTTGATGTCGTCGGCGATGGACATTTTTCAATGGGTCAATTTGCCAAGGTGCCAAGGTGCCAATTTGCCAAGGTGCCAAGGTGCCAATGCTTCAATCAAGGTGCGGTGAAATGTTCATGGCTGCATTGGCAACTTGGTGCATTGGCGAATTGATATTTGCTGCCTTGGCAAATTGGCGAATTGTTCAATTGGCGAATTGACTACAACACGTTCTTTCGTTTCCAGTGCCGGATCAGGAAGAAGCCGAAGATGAGACCACCGAGGTGGGCATAGTGGGCCACGTTGTCGCCAGCCTGCTGCCGCACGCCGGAGAACAATTCCCAGAGGCCGTACAGCGCCACGAAGTATTTGGCCTTGATCGGGATGGGCAGGAAGAGCAGCATCAGCTCCACGTTGGGGAAGAGCATGCCGAAGGCGATGAGGATGCCGAAGATGGCGCCGCTGGCGCCGATCATCACGCCGTTGTAGTCCCAGAACAGCGCTTGCACGGCGGCTTCGCTCCCGGGGTGTTGTTGGGCTATGTCGTTGAGCACCATGTTGGCGTCGTCCATGGAAACATGGCTGGCCTCCACCATGCGCTGCACATCGCCCACGGTGGCGCCCGAGGCCTGTACCTCGGCCACGGTGGCCTGGGTTTCGTAATAGCTCACGCCCATTTGCAATGCAGCGGCGCCAAGGCCGCAGAGCAGGTAGTAGTTCAGGAAGCGCTTGGCGCCCATCACGCGTTCAATGGGCATGCCGAACATCCACAGGGCGAACATGTTGGAGAGGATGTGCCAGTACCAGCCGGGACCGCCGTTGGGGCCCGCGTGCATGAACATGTGGGTGATCACCTGCCAAGGCTTGAAGTCCGGTGAGCCGATGGTGTGCAGGCCGAGCCAGTTGTCCAGGATGCTGCGCCCCATGAAGTCGTTGCCCATGGCGATCTTCAGCCCCAGCATCAGGCCGTTGATGATGAGCAGGTTTTTCACCACCACGGGCATTCGGTTGGTTTGTCCGGAGAAGTCCATCAGCGTTCAAAGCGTTCGTTGAGCTCGTTGAGCCCGTAAGTGATCAGGACCGGTTTTCCGCCCGGGGTGAAATAGGGCATTTCGCAGGCGAAGAGCCGGTCGATGAGGTCGTGCATGGCGGCGGCATCCATGGTTTTGGCCGCGTGGGCCGCCGTGCTGCGCGCCATGCCCCGCGCCAGCGTGGCGTGGCGTTCGGCCTTCAGCGAGCCGCGCTCGTTGTGCACCTGTTCCAGCAGTTGCCCCAGCAGGTCGGCAGGGTCGTCCGCGCCGCATTCCGCAGGCATGCCGTTCACCGCCACGCTGCGGCCGCTGAGGGGCTCCAGCCGGAAGCCCAACGCATGCAGCTCCGGCAACAGGGCCAGCAGCAGCGCATGGTCCGGACCGTTGAATTCCATGGTTACCGGGAACAACTGGGCCTGGCTGGCACCGCTGCCCTTTTCCAGTGATCGCATGGCGTGCTCGTAAGTGATGCGCTCCATCGCCCGCTGGCTGTCCACCACCACGAAGCCGCTCTTTACTTGGGCCAGTATGTAATGCCCCGGCAGTTGGAACACAGGCCTGTTGTTGTTCCATTCCCGCGGGTCGCGCGCAGGCATTTCCGGGGCAACGGGAGCTCGTCCGGGCAATTTTTCATCGTGCTGCACCACCGGGTTCTCGCCCAGGTCGAACAGTTGTTGCCATCCCGCCGATGATGGACGGGAAGGCAGGTCCTGGGGCCGCCACCGGCCGCTGCCGATGGGCGGTTCCACCGGTGCCGCACGGGTGGCCACAGCCCCTTGCAGCAAGGCCGGTTCCGGTTCAAAATCCAGGCTGGGCGTAAGGTTGTGGCGCCCCAGCGCCCGCCGCACGGCCGCGTGGATGATGGCGTAAACCGCCCGCTCATCGCGGAACTTGATCTCCGTTTTGGTGGGGTGGATGTTGATGTCGATCCATGCCGGGTCCAGCTCCAGGAACAGGAACCAGCCGGGGTAGTTGTCGCGCTGGATCAGCTCCTCGTATGCACGCCGCACCGCGTGCTCCAGGTAGGGACTGCGGATATAGCGGCGGTTCACGAAGAAGTACTGTTCACCCCGGCTGCGCTTGGCGAACTCGGGTTTGGTGATGAAGCCCTCCACATGCAGGAATTCGGTGGATTCCTCCACGGGCACCAAGCGCTCGTCCTGTTTGCGGCCGAAGATGTGCACGATGCGCTGGCGCTCGTTGCCCGGTTCCAGGTGGAAAACTTCCTGCTCGTTGTGCAGCAGGCGGAAGCCGATGGCCGGATGGGCCAGTGCCACGCGCTGGAATTCCTCCATCACATGTTTCAGCTCCACGGGGTCGCCCTTCAGGAACTGGCGCCGGGCAGGCACGTTGTAGAACAGGCTGCGCACCAGCAGGCTGGTGCCCACCGGGCAGGCCACTGTTTCCTGCGCCTGCACGCGGCTGCCCTCGATCAGCACGCGGGTGCCAAGCTCGTCACCCGCCAGGCGTGTTTTCAATTCCACTTGGGCAATTGCGGCAATGCTGGCCAATGCCTCGCCCCGGAAGCCCTTGGTGCGGATGTGCTGCAGGTCGTCGGCCTGGCGGATCTTGCTGGTGGCATGCCGTTCAAAGCACGAGCGCGCATCGCCGGGGCCCATGCCTTGCCCGTCGTCGGTTACCTGGATCAACGTGCGCCCCGCGTCCTTCAGCACCAGGATGATCTGCCTGGCCCCGGCATCCACGCTGTTCTCCAGCAATTCCTTCACTACGCTGGCGGGGCGCTGCACCACTTCGCCTGCGGCGATCTGGTTGGCCACGTGGTCGGGGAGGAGGCGGATGATGTCGCTCATGCGGTGCAGGTCCGTGCGGAACGGATGCGTGTGCAAAGATGCAGGCCGGAGGGCAATGCCTGTGGCATGCGCCGGGCTTCAATCCACTTCCAGGCGCAGTTTCAGGTGCCGCCCCAAAAGTTCGCCCATGTTGGTGCACGCGGCCATGGCCGGCACATGGTGCAGTTCCGCCAGCTCTGCCGCCAGCTGGTGCACTTGTTCGGGCGTGCTGATCCGGTCGGTGCGCATGGCTGCCAGCAGGTCTTCCAGGCGGGCCTGAGAAAGCCGGTACCGTTTCCGCAGCAGCGAACGCTCCTCGTTGCTGTACTGCACGGTGCTTTCGTGGTCGATGTGCCGGCGCGCAAATTGCACGTAGGGCAGGTTTTCCTTGTAGAACTGCGGCAGGTAGATGCGGTGCCGCCCCTCGTGGCTTTGCTGGTCGAAGTCGATGCTGCGCAGGCGGTACTGCACCTGGTCGAAATCCTGGATCACGTCCACCACGAAGTTGTACGCGCGCATGTCGCCCAGCAGCCGGGCGAAGCAGCGCTCGTTGAACTTCACGAACTCCTTGCTCAGCCGCACGGGGTTGAGGTTGCCGCCGTAGCGGGCGGGGTCCTGGATGAAATCATCGCCCGGCACCCCGATGATGTGTTCCTCCACCAACGTGGCCCCGTCCACCATGTAATTGATGCGGTTGGGGCTGAGCATGTGCTCCAGTTCCAGGCCGTACACGCGGCTCGCATCGGCTTTCTTGATGTAGTAGTAGTCGTGGTTGTCGTTGATCTGGTTGAGGATCTTGATGCGGAACGGCTGGCTGTTGCCGTAGGCGCAGAAATCGATGCTGGCCACGCGCAGGTGGTCCACCATGCGCCCGTCGGCCACGATCATTTGGTACAGGTGCACCAGGCGTTCATGGATGTCCTCCATCTCGGAAGGGCGCAGCATCACGGTGGTCCACAGCGTTTCGCGCCCCTGCGCATCATGTTGCGCCATCAGCCCGTCGTGCCGCAGCAGGTCGTTGTAAGCCAAGGGCAGCTTTTGCGCGCGTTCCGTGGAATGGAGGAATTCCGCAAGGCGGGCGCTGATGGGGAAGGCAGGCTTGCGGTTGCGGATCTCGTTCGGCGCGTGCATGGGGCAAAGGAGCGTAATTCTCCAAACTTAATGTGATGGCGCATGGGCCGTGTTGCCCCGGTCCCGGTGGGCAAGGTGCCGGTTCATTTGCCGGCAAG
Organism: Bacteroidota bacterium; assembly: GCA_018267065.1. GTDB lineage: Bacteria > Bacteroidota > Bacteroidia > Flavobacteriales_F > PHOS-HE28 > PHOS-HE28. The sequence goes on along the minus strand of JAFDZG010000167.1, from coordinate 5,391 downwards.
GCGATTTTGCGCGAATGCCGGTTTCTGCCGAAGTGCCTGAACAGAGGTGGCGGGCCTGCCTCTATTTTTGGAACGGTCCGTGGATGGGCAATCGGCATAGATGGGAAGAAGCACCGACAGATACGTATCGCTTGCCAGGATCCTTGCCATCATCGGCATTTGGCTACTGGCCGGGTCCACACCGGCCCGGGCGTTGGCAAGTACCCAAGCAGGGGATGTTCCAACTTCAGGGACCAGCGACCCGCTGCGCGAGGTCAAGGCTTTGCTTGGCAGCCATCCTGATTCCGCACTGGTGTTGGCCAAACTGGCGGCGGGGCACTTGAATGGATCGGAACTTCCTTGGAAGAAAGCCCAAGTGCTCATGGTGCTGGGCGATGCGTACGGGGCCAATGATGAGGCCCCGGAGGCCATGGCCGCCTACCAACAGGCGCAATTACTGCTTGATGAGGCCGCTGGAATTGCGGAAATGGACACTTCCGTGATCCTTGCCAAGGTGGACCTGTTGATCAAGATCGGACAGGTTTATTATGAACTGCAGGAGTTGGACAAGAGCGAGGCCCTGCTCAACGATGCCATGGGGAAGTTGGATGCCGCCAGGCCGCTGCTTTCCGTGCCGCAGTTCAACGGCCGCAAGGTCATGGCCTATAACAACATGGCCGGAGGCTATATCCATCGGGGGGAATTTGACCTGGCCTTGCCTTATTTCCGGCAGGCCCTGGTGATGAACGGCCCTTTGGGCAACAGCCGCAACGAAAGTGCGCTGAACAACAACATCGGCATCTGTTACATGGAGATGGGCAAGCACGACCTGGCGGACCAGCACTTCCTGCAGGCCCTTGCCATGCGCAAACAGGCAGGCGATGTGCGCGGGCAGGCCCAGGTGTTGAACAACATGGGGAAGAACCAGGCGGTGCAGGGCCGGTTCCAAGTTGCCCGCCGGTATTTTGAGGAAGCGCTTGCAATGGGGCGGTCCATCAACAGCCGCGAATCAATGGTCATCTCCTTGGAATCCATTTCCACAGCGCTGGACACACTTGGCGAATACAAGGCGGCATTGAAGGCATATCGTGAATTCAAGGCCCTGGGCGACAGCTTGAACAATGCAGGCACCCGTACCACCATCGCCCGGATGGAAGTTCAATTTCGCCGCGACAAGGAGAAGAAGGTGTTTGAAATGGAAGCTGCCCGCCGCGAAGCGGAGATCACGCACCGGCGGTCATTGAACATCGCGCTGATCGTTGCCTTGTTGATGCTGGTAGTGGTGGCCGTGCTCGCCCTGAAGGTGATGCAGGGCCGTGTGAGAAACAGCAACTTGAAGCAGGAAACGTTGAGGCTGGAGAGCGGAAGGTTGGCGGCTGAACGGACCATGCTGGAGGAACGCCTGAATTTCAAGGACCGGGAACTCACGGCAAATGCACTTTTCCTGTTGAAGAGGAATGAACTCATCGCACATGCAGTGGACCGCCTGCTGAAGGCCAAACAGGGCTTCAGGCCCGAGAACCAGAAAGTGGTGCAGGACATCATCCGCGACCTTCAGGCGGGGCAGGACGAGCATGACTGGAAGGAGTTTGAGGCGCATTTTACCCGGGTGCACACCACCTTCTACCAAACCCTGCAAGAGCGCTTTCCGTCATTGAGCCCCAATGAGCGCAAGCTTTGCGCTTTCCTGCGGCTCAACCTTTCCACCAAGGATATTTCAGCCATCACGCAGCAAAGCGTGAACAGCATCACCGTGGCCCGGTCACGGCTGCGCAAAAAGCTCCAGATCGATGGTGAGGATGTTCAACTGATCGATTTCCTGCAGTCCATTTGATCATATTGAGGGTGTGGCATAACACTCTGAATTTCATTTTGTTGCCTCTTGTTGTATGGTGCATGTAGGGTCTTTTTTCGACCCTGTACCGGCTTTGTAGACCATGCACCGGAATGATGTACGGTGGATGTGTGCCCGTTGGCGGTACCAATGGGAAGTGGCTGCGTTCACATTTGCAAACTTCCAATCCATCACGTTTTGGCAGCACCCAAACGAAGCAGTTATCCGCTGGAGGAATCACAGCGCATCGAAGAGGTCCAACAGAAGTTGAAGGCCGAAACCGAGGCATGGAAAAAATTGCTGGACAGCTTGGCAAAACTGAAAGCCGACGCATCCGGTAGGCCCCATAAGTCAACACCCGCAAACAAAGCACCATGAAACGACGCAAGACATTCCTGCTTTTAGCTTCCGCCTGGGCCTTTGCCCAGGCACAGGCCCAATTCGTAACCCGTCCCGATTTCTTTTCACCCACCGGTGTGGCCAATGATGGTTCGGTGGCGGGCTACCTCATGCAAGCCGGACCATACTCCATTTGGAACCCGGATCAGCAAACATCCATTGATATTGGCGGCATTGCCCCGGGAAACGGGGTTGGCGGGCAGGCCAGGTTCTCCACCGATGGTAATTTCATCTCCGGCTCCAGTGCCGGCAGCTTGGGGGCTGCATTGTCCATCTATGATCGCACCACGGGGCAGTGGACCCCAATGGCCGACCTTGGCTTTCCCGTGGACAACACCACCAGTGGTGGCTACGCCATATCCGGCGATGGAAGCACCGTGGTCGGTAATTCCTGGGCAGACACCACCGGTGGTTATGCCTATACGCATGCCATTGCTTCGAACGGCACCACGGGCGTAACGGACCTGGGCACCCTGTTTTTCGGCAGAAGCACGCGTGCAAACGCCGTTAATGCGGACGGAAGCGTGGTGGTGGGCTGGCAGGATTTCAATGGCCCCTGGAAATCTGCCGTGTGGCGAAGGAACCCGAACGGGAGTTATGCCCCAAACCAGTACATCCTGCTCAATGCCGCGGGTGATTCCACGGATGAATTCAACCAGATGGGCGAGTGCAGCGCGGTTTCCGCCGATGGGGAATGGATCGGAGGCTACGGCGACTATGCGAACAATGGCGACCCCTGGATCTGGCAACAGGATTCGGGAGTGATCAACCTGGGGCATTTACCCATCACCGGCACTGGTTATACCGGTGCAATGAACGCGGATGCCTCGATCATAGTGGGCTGGTTTGACGGTGAAATGTGGGGAGACCCCATGACGCCCTTCATTTGGACCCGGAGCGGTGGACTGCAGGATCTGAACAGCTACATCACTGACGTGCTTGGAATTGATCTGGGCGACCAGCATGTCAATGTGGCCAATGCCATATCGTCGGATGGAAGATACATTGCGGGTTGGGGCACGAACAATGTCACGTTCTCCACATTTGCCTACCGTTTGGACCTGGGGGTCAACACAGGCATCCATCATGCAAATAGCCCCGTCGGTGCCAGCGTGTATCCCAATCCCACCTCCGGCCGGGTAGTGGTGAACAGTGCCGGGATGTCCGTCCTTTCCATTTTGCGTGCAGATGGAACCTTGGTATCAAAGGTCCCGGTCCAAGGAGACCAAGCCATCGACCTCGGCAAGTACGCAGCAGGCGTGTATACGTTCATCTTCAATGTCAACGGAAACATCCGTACAGCGCGTGTTGTGAAGTATTGAACTGCTTGACCGGATGGAACGCCCCGTGCACCGTATCGGTGTGCGGGGCTTCTGTTTTATACATCCTTGCTGCCAACGCATCCTGGCACAAAAAAAATATCGCAATGAGTTATATTTAACCGAATGGTTAATTACATTTGACCCGTCGAACGCAACATGGACCGCCTCTCGCTCACCTTCTCCGCTTTGGCCGACCCTACGCGCAGGGCCATCCTGGCGCGGCTTTCCAGCGGTCCGGCGAGCGTGAACGAGTTGGCCGCACCCTTCAGCATGAGCCTGCCGGCGGTGAGCAAGCACCTGAAAGTGCTGGAGCGTGCGCAGTTGATCGCCCGGGGGAAAGAGGCGCAATGGCGGCCGTGCGCCATCAAGGCCGCGCCACTGAAGGAGGCCACCGATTGGATGGAGCAGTACCGCCAGTTCTGGGAGGCGCGTTTCGACCGGCTGGATGAGTACCTGAAGGAACTGCAGGCACAGGAGAAACCGGCGCAGGCCAAGTCTGCATCTTCAAGCAAGAAACATGGAAAACGCAAGTAAGATCCAGGAAGGTGCGGTGGGCGATCGCGAGATCGTTGTCACCCGCATGGTGAACGCCCCGCGCGAGCGCGTGTGGAAAGCCTTCACCACGGCCGAAGCCCTGGCCCATTGGTGGGGACCGAACGGCTTCACCATCACCACCTCGGCGTTCGAGTTCCGCGAGGGCGGCAAGTGGGTGTTCATCATGCACGGGCCCGATGGACGCGACTATCCCAACTGGATCCGCTTCACACGCATTGTGGAACCCGAGCGTATGGAACACGATCACGGCGGCGATGATGACCGCGTCGTGTTCCGGGCGAACATCACGCTCGACGATCTCGGCGGATCGACCCGCGTCACGCTGCATTCCACCTTCACTTCACGCGAAGAACGCGACTTGGTGGTGAAGGAATACCGCGCCATCGAAGGCGGCAAGCAAACGCTCGCAAGGCTGGACGAATATCTCGGCATGAAGGAAAACGCCCCCGAACACTTCAAATAAGGGCGCATCATGATGCGCCCAACAAAACCCCAACACCATGACAACCCCGGCCATCTTCAACTTCATCGTCAAGAAGGAGGACAAGTCCATCACGGTGGAACGCTCCTTCAACGCACCCTTGGCAGCGGTATGGTCCGCGTGGACCGAAGCCGACATCCTGTGCAAATGGTGGGCCCCCAAGCCTTGGGAGTGCATCATCCAGTCGCTGGACTTCCGCGCTGGCGGGAGCTGGCGCTACTACATGCAAGGCCCGGAAGGCGATCGCCACTATTGCCGCTTCGACTATACGGCTGTGAAACCGAAGTCGTCCTTCTCCGGGTTCGATGGATTCTGCGATGAGCACGGTACGCCCATCGACGCGATGCCCAGGATGAATTGGGAGAACAACTTCAACGCACAAGATGGCAGCACGGTGGTGTGCGTGCAGATCCGCTTCAACAGCGAGGAAGATCTGGAGAAGATCACGGCCATGGGCTTCAAGGAAGGCTTTACGCAAGGGCTGGACCAGTTGGAAGAACTCTTCTCCAGTGGTACGCTCTGACAACTGACAACGAACAACCAACATCCACAATGACCATGACAACTGCAACCCGCATCACCATCTCCGCCCTCGTAAACAAGCCCGTGGCACACGTCTGGAAGATCTGGACCGAGCCCGCGCACATCACGCAATGGTGCGCCGCCAGCGACGACTGGCATTGCCCCAAGGCCACCAACGACCTGCGAACCGGCGGCACCTTCAGCAGCACCATGGCCGCTAAGGACGGCAGCTTCAGCTTCGACTTCGGAGGCGTGTACGACGACGTGAAAGCTCCCGGCTCAGGGCCGGGACGCATCGC
>JAFDZG010000166.1 GCA_018267065.1 Bacteroidota bacterium | reverse complement strand
TATTTTCGTTCGATCCACCGGCACATGCGCTTTATTACCACTCCTTGCATTTTACTGGTAGCGGTAGCTTCCATGGCGCAGACCATTGGGGTGCAACCCTATCTACAGGATGCGGAACCCACGCGAATGACGATCATGTGGGAGACCACCAGCGGCACGCAGAGCACGGTGGATTACGGCACCACCACTGCGCTTGGCAGCAGCGTGAACGGCTCCTCCTTCATCAGCTCGGGAACGGCCCGCGTCCACACGGTGACACTTAATGGATTGTCGCCCAATACGCTGTACTACTACCGTGCCACCACCGGACACGCCGTGTCGGCCATTCACCGCTTCCGCACCCCGGCCTTGCAGGGCGCAGAGGCGCGCACCGTGATCGTGGCCATGAGCGATATGCAGAAGGATGGAGGCTACCCCAACAAGTTCTGGCAGGTGGTGCACAACGGGGTGATCCAGCTGGTGAGTGATTCGATGGGCCCGGAGCTGTGCGACGAACTTTCAATGGTGATCCTTGCCGGAGACCTCGTGGCGGATGGCACCGACTACGGCTCGTGGAAGACCGACTTCTTCGACCCCGCCGCGGACCTCTTCGCCGATGTGCCGGTATATCCTGCCATTGGCAACCACGAGCAGAACAGCCCCAACTACCTCAATTATTTCCAGCTGCCCAACAACGGCACCCCGGGTTTTGGTGAGCATTGGTGGTACAAGGACCATGGCAACGTGCGCATCATCGGGCTGAACACCAACGCGACGTACCAGCAACAGGCGCAGCTGGACTGGCTGGACAGTGTGCTTGCCGATGCGGCCACGGATCCGGACATCGACTTCGTGTTCGCCCACTTCCACCACCCCTTCCACAGCGAACTCTGGATCGCTGGAAATACCGACTATACCGGGGAGGTGATCGGCCGGATGGAGAATTTCAGCACGGCCACAGGCAAGCCGAGCGCCCATTTCTTCGGCCATACGCACGCGTATTCGCGCGGCGCAAGCAAGGACCATGTCCACTTGATGGTGAACGTGGCGACGGCCGCCGGACATATCGACCATTGGGGCGAGTACGCGCAGATGGACTATCCGGAATATTCCATCAGTCAGGATGAATACGGCTTCGTCCTGATCGAAGTGGAGGCAGGCGACGACCCGCGGTTCACCCTCAAGCGCTACAGCCTCGGGGATGAGGTCGTCACCAAGAACAACGCATTGGAGGACATGCTCACCATCCATCGCTACGGCAACGCACCCGTGCAGCCCAGCGGGTTTTATCCCACCGGCGGCATGACCGTATCGCCGGATTGCGTGGTGCTGAAGGGCACACCCTTCGCGGATGCCGACGGCGGCCCGCACCGGGATTCACAGTGGCAGGTGGGCACCAGTTGCACGGACTGGACGAACCCGGTGGTGGACAGCTGGCGGCAATACCGGAACTGGTACTACGAAACGGACCTCCAGGCAGGCGATGACCTCACCGACGAGCGGGTGACCACCTTGCTGCCCGGTACCACCTACTGCTGGCGCGTGCGCTACCGCGATGAGGACATGAAATGGAGCGCATGGTCCGATCCGGAATCCTTCACCACGGACCCGTCGGCGGCAGGCCCGAACCTGCTTGCAAACCCCGGTGCTGAGAACGGCACCACCGCGTGGACCACCACTGCCGGGGTGATCGAGTCCTTGGCCGCAGGTGAATGCGACGGAGCCTCTCCCCATGCCGGTACCTATTATTTCGCGGTGGGTGCCTTGTGTACGGAGAACGCCTTCGCCCGCGCGGAACAGGCCATCGACGTGGGTGCCCAGGCCGCCGCCATCGATGCGGGCGGCATGGCCGTGAGCTTCGGCGGGTGGCTGCGCGACTGGAACGGGGATGACCGCCCCGACATGTTCCTCGCCTTCCGCGATGCGGACGGAACGGTGCTCGACACGACCAGCACCGTGAGCAACCAAACGGGAACGTGGACCTTGTTGCAGCAGACCGTGCCGCTTCCGCCAGGCACGCGTTCCATCACGGCGGTGCTCACCGGCACACGGTTCGGCGGGCTGGACAACGACAGCTACTTCGACGACCTCTTCGTGCGCCTGCTCACCAACATACAGTGCAGCGAACCATACGTGCGCCCGCAGGTCACGGTGATGCTGGAAGGGCCGTACGACCAACAGGCCGGCCTGATGCACGACAGCCTGCGCGTGCAGGGGCTGCTGCCGGGGATGGAGCCGTTCACTGCGCTCGGCTTCATCCAAATGGGTGAAGGCGGCGGGGAACATTTGGACACTGCAGCGCTCTCCAGCACAGGGCCGGATGCCGTGGTGGATTGGATCTTGCTCGAGTTGCGCACGGGCACCACGGCAGCGAGCACCGTGGCCACGCGTTCCTGCCTGCTATTGCGCAATGGGCGCGTGGTGGGCATGGACGGTGTTTCACCGCCGCAGATCACTGCGCTTCCGGGGAATTATTACCTGGTGGTGCGCCATCGCAATCACCTCGGGGTGATGACGGCATTGCCGGTGGACCTGTCCGATGGCACAGCCGTGGTCGATCTGTCAGACCCAGCATTCCCCACGTACGGGGCCGACGCGCGGAAAGTGATCGGTGCCAAAGCCCTGCTGTGGGCGGGCAATGTGGCCGCGGACCATGTGATCAGGTACACTGGTGCCGCCAACGACCGCGATCCGATCATGGCCGCCATCGGAGGCTTGATCCCCACGGCTACGGTCACCGGCTATCGCAGCGAAGACGTGAACATGGACGGCGTGGCCAAATACGCCGGCGCCAATAACGACCGCGATCCGATCTTGTTGAACATCAACTCGGCGATGCCGACTTCCATCAGGCTGGAACAGGTGCCGTGAGCGGAGGGCCTGGATGGAATCGCCCCGCTTCACACATGCTTGATCCGATCACCTGACGTACCGGCCCGTCAGCGCCTGTGCAATGTGTTGATCTTCACGCCAAAGCGTTCGCAGGAAGAGCGTCACAGCGTCCCCCGGCTCTCCTGCTCCCGCTCGATCGCCTCGAACAGCGCCTTGAAGTTGCCTTTGCCGAAGCTCTTGGCGCCCTTGCGCTGGATGATCTCGAAGAAGAGCGTGGGGCGGTC
>JAFDZG010000165.1 GCA_018267065.1 Bacteroidota bacterium | reverse complement strand
GTGGACGGCACGCGCCAGCACAACTTCGCCGCGGTGGACTTTACCCGCAAGATGATCCTGATCGGAGGCACGGCCTACACCGGCGAGATCAAGAAGGGCATATTCAGCGTGTTGAACTACATCCTGCCGCAGGACAAGAACGTGCTGAGCATGCACTGCTCGGCCAACATCGGCAAGAAGGGCGATACCGCAGTGTTCTTCGGCCTGAGCGGCACCGGTAAAACCACCCTGAGCGCCGATCCCGAGCGCCAACTGATCGGCGACGATGAGCACGGCTGGGGAGCCAACGGCGTGTTCAACTTCGAGGGGGGGTGCTACGCTAAGTGCATCGACCTCAGCAAGGAAAAGGAACCGGAGATCTGGGACGCGGTGAAATTTGGCGCACTGCTGGAGAACGTCAGTTTCCATGAAGATTCCCAGAGCAAGGTGGATTTCAGCGACGGCAGCAAGACGGAGAACACCCGCGTGAGCTACCCCCTGGAGCACATCGCCAACCACGCCGTGCCCAGCATGGGCGGGCATCCCAAGAACATTTTCTTCCTCACCTGCGATGCATACGGCGTACTGCCGCCCATCAGCAAGTTGGATGCGGGGCAGGCCATGTACTGGTTCCTGAGCGGTTATACGGCCAAGGTGGCCGGTACCGAAGCAGGCATCACCGAGCCCAAGACCGCTTTCAGCGCGTGCTTCGGCGCTCCCTTCCTGCCGCTGCACCCCACCAAATATGCCGATATGCTGGGCGAGCGCATGAAGAAGCACAATGTGCATGTGTGGCTGGTGAACACCGGATGGAGCGGAGGTGCCTACGGGACGGGCGAGCGCATGAAACTTCGCCATACGCGCGCCATGGTGGGCGCTGCGCTGAACGGTGCGCTGGACAAGGTGGAATACCGTGAGCATCCGGTCTTCGGCGTGATGATGCCGGCATCCTGCCCGGAGGTGCCGCAGGAGATCCTGGACCCGCGCAACACGTGGAAGGACAAGGGTGCCTATGATGCCCAAGCGGACAAGCTGGCGGCAGCCTTCCAGGCCAACTTTGACAAGTACCGCAAGAACGCGAACGCGGAGACCATTGCCGCCGAACCGAAGGCAGGCGTGAAGGCCTGATCTTTCCTGGCCCGTAAATTGAGTGCCCGGACACTGTCCGGGCACTCCTAATTTTGAACGGGCGAATAATCCAAGCGAGCGATGCGGGCCAAGGGCGTGTGGTGGGCGGTATTTGCGGGGTGTTCCGCCGTGGCGGTGTATGCACAGGACGGGCCTGTGGCACGGTTGACCTATCCGGAAGACCTGCGTGAGGATCTGTCGGTGATCCAGCAAACCCTTGAACAAGCCCATCCGGACCCGTACCGGTACCATTCGCGAACGGAGCTGGATTCACTGTTCGCCGGCATTGCCGCCACATTCACCACGCCGCTCACGGCGGAAGGCTTCATGGCGGCCATGCTGCCGGTGTTCAAGGCCATTGGTGATGCAGGCACGGTGCTGGAACCACCAGCCGCGTTGGGCGCGCAATACGATCATTCCGAACCGTTGATCCCCATCAAGGTGGCGGTGATCGGCGACCAACTGTTCCTGGATGCCGAATTGAAAGGCTTCAGAAGCCTGCCCACCGGTTGCGAACTGTTGCAGATCAATGGGCAACCTGCCGCCGAGCTCTTGAACAAGCTCCGGGCGTCGTTGGTGCCCGAAGGTGCGGACACCACGTTGACCGATTGCCGCATTGAACAGGACTTCCCCTTGCTGTACCGCCGGTTCATCGGTGCTTCGGACCGGTTCCGGATCACCTACCGCAGTTCCGCCGGGGAAACGGGTGAACGCGATGTCTTCGCCATGACGAAGGAGGAGATGCGGCAGACGTATGCACCGAAGGGCGTTGCGCTGGCTCCCTGGCGGCTGGAGGAGATGCCGGACCTGCACGCTGCATGGCTCACCTTGGAAACCATGGACGAAAAGGAACTGGAGCAGTTCAAGATCAATCCCGAGCGGTTCCTGAAAGGGGTGCAGGAGGCACTGCGCAAGTCCAAGGCTTCCACCTTGGTGGTGGATGTACGCGGTGCAGGTGGATGGGACATGGGCATGGCGGGGCAAGTGTTCGCGCTGATCGCGCGGAAACCTTACCGCGTGGTAAGCTCCATGTCCATCCGCAGCGGCGAGGCACCGGATGCCAACCGTTACACTGAAACCGGCGCCGACTTTTTCGCCTCGGTAGGCGGTGCCTATTTGCCCGAAGTGAACGGCAGGCGGGAGTTGAAGGCCAGTGATCCGAGATTGGTGCCGGTACCGCCGCAAAAGGATGCTTTCGGCGGTAAGGTTTACGTGGTGGCAAACGGCCTTACCACCGGCGCCGGCGCGGCCTTTGTGATGATGGCCAACCGCAGTGGCCGGGCGCGTACCGTGGGCGGGGAAACGGGCTCCAACGCCGCAAGCTTCTGCGGTGGTCCGATGCTCACGCTCACATTGCCGCGCACGGACTGCAGGTTGCGCGTGCCCCTGGTCCGTTTTGTTCCGGAAGGGACCCCGGCGGGGCCTGCGAACCGGGGCGAGATGCCCGCATCGCCGGTGGCGCGGCGCTGGCAGGATGTGGCGCAGGGCAAGGACACGGTGCGTGAAGCCTTGCTGCAATTGATCTTCGAGCTGCGATGAGGATGGCTGCCCCGGGCATGCGGCTGCCTGTGCTGGCCTGGTTGGTGGCTGTTGCCGTAACAGGCTGTGGTGTTGCCCCGCATACCGCTGCAAATTGGGCGGGCTGGACGCAGGAACCGATGCAGTACGCACGGTATTTCCAGCTCTGGCGGAAGGGGGACATGCAGATGTTGCTCACCTTCGGGCCCGGCGGCGATACGGATACCACCGGCCTGTTCCTGCTGGGTACGGAACCGGGCGGATCGGCGTACCCGGCCCGTACGGTCCGCCTGAAAACACCGCTGCGGCGCGTTGCGCTGATGAGCACCACGCATGCCTCCTTCATCTCCGCCCTGGGGCAAGCAAAAGACGTGGTGGGCTGTGCCTACACGGACCGCTTGCGCGATACGGCAGTGGTGGCTTTGGCAAAGGCAGGCCACGTGGAGGAGATCGGTGCTGCCGATGGTGTGGACCGCGAGAAGCTGTTGCTCCTGGCGCCGGACGCACTCTTCACCTATCCGTATGGCACCAAGGACCAAGGGCGCAGATTGGGGCAGGTCCCCGTGGTGCCGGTGTCGGAATACTTGGAGGAACATCCGCTGGGGCGTGCGGAATGGCTCCGGGCATTTGGAATGCTGTTCGGGCTGGAGACCCGGGCGGACAGCTTGTTCCGCGGAATTGTGCAACGCTACACCGCGGCACTGGCTTCCGTTCCAACAGGTGCGGACCGTCCGGCGGTCTTTTTCGGAAGCGCGTGGAAGGGCATTTGGTCCGTGCCGTCAGGCAAGAGCTACATGGCACAGCTGATCAACGATGCCGGCGGCCGCTACCTGTTCGCCGACAGCATCCGCAAGGGCAACATCGACCTGGGCCTTGAAACGGTGTTGCACACAGGTGCCGAAGCGGCATATTGGGGCCGCATCCTGGACCTGCGGGAGCCGGTGACCGCCGCCGATGTGGCAGGCGGGGACAGCAGGGTGATGGCCCTGCCGGCCTTTCGGAACGGCGGTGCCTTTTACGCTTCCAGCGCGGAAAGCGACCTCTTTGGCCAAGCAGGACTGGAACCTGCGGTGGTGCTGCGGGACCTGATCGGCATCTTGCATCCCCAATCGGCCACGGAAAGAAGACCGGTGTACTTCAAGCCGGTTCAGTAGGCAATGCCCAAGCGGCGGTAGAGCTTGGCCATCAGCCAGGCAGGGCCGATGAGCAGGAAGAGGAGGTCTTTCAAAAAGCTGGGCTTTTTTCCTTCCACGCCGTGGCCGATGAACTGGGCGATCCAGGCCAGCACGAAGATCGACAGGCAGATGGCCCATAAAGGCCACGCGGCATGGATGTCCAACCAGCGGCCCGCCAACACGCACGCAGCGCTGAAAATGGCCATGCCCACGGCAATGGAAAAGCTCCGCTGCATGTAGAAGACCCACACCGCACCCGTGGCCAGCAAGGCCCAGAGGTAGTGGTCCACGTAGCGGTATGCAGGCGCTGGGATGCACATCAGGAGGCCTACCACGGAGAAGTAGATCAGCGGCACGGCGCACCAGTGTACAGCAACGTTCACGGCGTTGCGGTGGCTTTCCCCATACTCGTTGAACAGGCTCTGCAGGCTGCGTTCCATGTGCCGGGTTCACGAAAGATAGCGCTCCCGGATGATCCGCACGTGGTGTTCGCTGTGCCCGGCGATCACCCAGCCCACCGCCGGCACGGTGCTCCGCCTGCCTTTTACGGTGCCGCTCCGGGCAATTGCGCGTTCGTCAAGACCTTCATACAATTCCACCGTGGCTGCCCGGACCACCTGCAATTCCCGGATCACGTCCTCCGGCCTGCGCAGTTCAGTGCGTGCTTCAGCTTGGTAGGCATCCTCGTCCATGTCTGCCAAGTCTGCCTGCTCCCCGCGCGCAAAGGCAAAGGCGCGGAAGCAAAAAGCCCGCTCAATGTCGGTGATGTGCTGGAACACCTCCTTGATGGTCCACTTGCCGGGTGCGTACCGGAAATTCCATTTGTCGCCATGCACCAAGGCAATGATGCGCTGTTCCTCGTCGCTGGCGTGCTGAAAGGCCTCTGCAAGGTTGTTCCCAATTGCCTCGTCCACATATACCTGGTGTCCTTTTGGATAATCGCCCTCCTTGGGCCTTAAGATGGTTTTCATGCCCCCGAAGTTAGAGCCTGTTTGGGATCTCTTGAATGATGGGCTCCGAGACCATTTTTCGGCGAGGCGAGTCCGGGAAAATTACGCGTAGCGGTGCCTACGGGAAATTTTTCCGGTGAAGCATCGGTGGAAAAGGGTCCGGAGAACGCATTTGAAGAGATCCCAAACAGGCTCTAACGCATCAACGGGGGGCATTGGGAATGTGTGTCAGGAGTTCGCCTGCTTCATCTTCACGGCTTTCAGCTCCGGTGCGCCCACCACTTCCTTCATCATGGTGTACCAGCCCCTGTAGCTGCGCCACCAGTTGGCCCGGGTGCAATAGGGATCGGCAAGGGCCACCACGCCAACCTTCACCTGCGGGCCGCAGGCTGCTTGGAAGAGGTTTCTGGACCGGCGCGCATGCACGCCCACCGTGGCCACGTCAAAGGCGGTGATGCCGTCCTGCCGTGCCTGGGCCCCGAAGGCATGGGCATTGCCCCACGTGCGGCTGCGCGGCATGCCGTAGGCCGGCACCGCCGTGATGATGCTTGCCGGCACGCCCATGCGGATCAACGCAGCCCGCGAAGACTGGGCATACGTGGGCCATGCGGGCTCCGAAGCTTCACCGGGCCGCATGATCCACGAACGCCGTTGCAGCATGTTCACGTTCATCCCGTCGGCCTCCATGGCCCCCACATAGATCGCCGGCGTGCCCGGCGGCAGTGGCAGGGGCCATGCCACAATGCGGAGGTGGTCCGTGCTGCCGTGCAGGCTTGCTGAATAGGTGCTTGGAAGGCCCTGTACGGCTTGGCTCAGCAGCGTGTCGTTGCCCGCGATCAGATAAAAGCCGGCATGGCCGGTGCCGCTTGCGGAAACAGTGATGCGGCCTTGGACCGGATCATGGAAAGCCAAGGAAATGCCTTCCTGCGGTTCCAGGTAATAGGCAAACGCGCGCACGGTGCCGGTGGTGTACACCTGCGTGTAGCCGCTGTCCAGCACCAGGCGTGCCGCTTCCTCCAAGGCGCCGGGGTCCATCCAGCCTTCCACCACCAACACCTTGCTGCCGCTGGGCTGGGTGATGGCCATGAAAGGCCATGCCCAAATGATCACCGCCAGGAGCACCACGAATGGCCCCGCAACGGTCCAGCGCAGCAGGTTTCTTCGGGCTTTCGTGTTTGTATGCATGTCCCTTCGCGGATTCCGGCAATGCCGGAACCGGCGAAAGTAGTGGCGCAGGCACGGGCGGGCATGGCTGTTCCCACGGCAAACGCATCAAAATTGCAGGCCACCCATGCCCTGGGGAATTGTTACTGCAAGCGGCTTGTGAGTGATTGTCGTTGGGGCTTCGGCTCCTCGGATGCGGTGCATCCTGTGGAGTGCCGCTATGCTTATGCTCAGCCCAGTTTCTCTTTTTCAATTTTCGTTAAATTACACACTGGGCTGAGCGGAGCCGAAGCCCCATTCAACAAAAGCCTATGGGCAATTCCTTGTAAAAGCTTCCGGTAAATACAGCGATTGGATGCGTTTGCCCTGTGGCTGTTCCACCGCTTGGTGCAAAGCCGGAACCAGGGATGCGCCGGATTCCGTTATTTCGCGGGAAATGCTTCAAGCCCAATCAGGCTTGCCGTAAAAAAAGGAAAACGGTTCCCTTGCATCACCCCACCGACCATCAGGCACGCGCCGCCCGCTGACCGTGGCGGCTTTTCCTTTTTCAAGCACCTTCCCCGTTCCTGAACGATCCCAACAACCATGCGCAAGTCCTTTGTCATTGGCTCCACCCTGCTGCTGTTGGCCACCTTTCTGCTGGCGCGGTTCCTGAACCCCAATTGGTACGTGGTGCTTTTTGTGCTGCTGGCGCTCACGTTGCTGGGCTACTACGACATGGTGCAGACCAAGCACTCGGTGATGCGCATTTATCCGGTGTTCGGGCGGTTGCGCTTTGTGATGGAGGAGCTGCGGCCGAAGATCTACCAGTATTTCATCGAATCCGACATCGACGGGCGGCCCTTGAACCGCATCGACCGGTCCACCATCTACCAGCGGGCCAAGCGTGAAAACGACACCATGCCGTTCGGCACCCAGCTGGATGTGTATTCGGAAGGCTATGAATGGATGTGCCATTCCATCGCGCCCAAGGATTTCAACCTGCTGGACCACAATCCGCGCGTGTTGGTGGGGAACAAGGACTGCAAGCAGCCTTACTCGTGCAGCATTTACAACATCTCCGCCATGAGCTACGGCGCGCTGAGCGCCAATGCCGTGGAGGCGATGAACGCGGGGGCCAAGATCGGCGGCTTTGCGCACAACACCGGCGAGGGCGGCATCAGCAGCCACCACCTGAAGCACGGCGGCGACGTGATCTGGCAGATCGGCACGGGCTACTTCGGCTGCCGCACGCCGGACGGCAACTTCGATGAAACGCTCTTCCGCGAAAAGGCGCACCTGCCGCAGGTGAAGATGATCGAAGTGAAGATCTCCCAAGGTGCGAAGCCCGGCCACGGGGGCATTCTGCCAGCCTCCAAGAACACGCCGGAGATCGCCGCCATCCGGCACATTGAGCCGCACACGGTGGTGGCCTCACCCCCGTACCACAAGGCGTTCAGCACCCCGCGTGAACTGGTCCGCTTCGTGCAGCACCTGCGCGAGGTTTCCGGCGGCAAGCCGGTGGGCTTCAAGCTGTGCATTGGCCACAAGAGCGAGTTCATCGGCATCTGCAAGGCCATGATCGAGCTGGACCTCTACCCGGACTTCATTACGGTGGACGGGGGCGAAGGCGGCACGGGCGCTGCGCCCCAGGAGTTCTCCAACTACGTGGGTGCGCCGCTGCTGGACGGGCTGGACTTCGTGCACAACGTGCTCACCGGGCTGGACATCCGCAAGCACATCAAGATCTTCGCATCGGGCAAGATCACCAGCGGCTTCCATGTGATCCGTGCCATGGCCCTCGG
>JAFDZG010000164.1 GCA_018267065.1 Bacteroidota bacterium | reverse complement strand
CGCCGCCTTCCGCGAAGCCCTTGGCCAGCACGGCTTCCACGCCCATGGAGCGGCAGAGGTCCTGCACCACTTTGATCTCCTCGGCGGTATCCGTGGGGAAGTGGTTGATGGCCACCACGGCCTTCACGCCGAACTTGGCGGTGTTCTCCAGGTGGCGCATCAGGTTGGCCATGCCTTTGGTGACGCGCTCCACGGAAGCATCGTTCACCTCCTTGATCGGGGCGCCGCCTTGGTAGCGCAGCGCACGGATGGTGGCCACGATCACGGCGGCATGCGGCTCCAGCCCGGCGGCGCGGCACTTGATGTCGTAGAACTTTTCCGCGCCGAGGTCCGCGCCAAAACCCGCCTCCGTGACCACATAGTCGGCCAGGCTGAGGCCCATTTTGGTGCCCAGCACGCTGTTCACGCCTTGTGCGATGTTTGCAAAGGGCCCGCCGTGCAGGATGGCGGGATTGCCTTCCATGGTTTGCACCAGGTTGGGCTTGATGGCATCCTTAAGCAGCAGTGCCATGGCGCCTTCGGCCTTGAGGTCGCGGGCGTAGACGTACTTCTTGTCGGGGTTGTGGCTGTTGCCCACGAAGATGTTGCCCAAGCGCTTCTTCAGGTCTTCATAGCCGGTGGCCAAGCAGAGAATGGCCATCACTTCGCTGGCGGCGGTGATGTTGAATCCGTCCTGGCGGGGAATGCCGTTGCCGGTGCCGCCCAGGCCGATCACGATGTCGCGCAGGGCGCGGTCGTTCATGTCCATCACGCGTTTCCAGGCGATGGTGCGTGGATCGATCTGCAGGTTGCGCGTTTTGCTCTGCAGGTTGTTGTCGATGAGTGCGGCCAGGAGGTTGTTGCTCTTTTCAATGGCTGCGAAGTCGCCGGTGAAGTGCAGGTTGATGTCTTCCATGGGCAGCACCTGCGCATAACCGCCGCCGGCGGCACCTCCCTTCATGCCGAACACGGGCCCGAGCGAGGGTTCGCGCAGCACGGCCATGGCCTTCTTGCCGATCTTGTTGAGCCCCTCCACCAGGCCCACGGTGGTGGTGGTCTTGCCTTCGCCGGCCGGTGTGGGGGAAATGGCGGTCATCAAGATCAACTTGCTCTTCTTGATCTTGTCCTCGTTGATCAGGTCCAGGGGGAGCTTGGCCTTGTAGCGGCCGTAGTTCTCCATGCGCTCAGCGGGGATGCCGAGCTTTTCGCCGATGGCGGTGATGGGTTGCAACTTGGCTTTCTGGGCGATCTCGAGGTCGGAGGGAAATGCCATGGGGAATTGATTGTGGGGCGAAGGAACGAAAGAAAGGGAAGTAAATGCCGGTTACGGCTTGGGTGCGAGCGGATGCACGCCTACCACGCCGTCGCGGTCCACCGTCACCACTTCAAGCGCCCCGTCCAAGTTGATGTCCGCCACTTGGAACCGTACCGCGCCATCCAAGGGGAAGCCGGGCCATAGTTCACCGGCACTGTCAAAGAGCCTGATCTGGCCCTGCTCCGGAAGCACCGCGCCAATGGCATTTTCCGCATTGCGCAAGGGGACTTGGAACGCGAACGCGCCGAGCGCATCGGGATAGCCGGTGCGGAACAAGACTTTCCCTTTGGCTTCGGCGGTGAGCGTGGAAACGGTGGCCCGCAGCACCTCATCATGGCCGTCACCATCCGCATCAAACACGGCGATCTTGCCGCTGGCGGCCTGTGACAGCGTATCCACCTGCCCGTCCAGCGTGCCGCTGAGCACGGCGCCGGCACTGTCGGACCACAGCATGCTCCGATCACCGATGGACATGGCCTCCCTGCTTCCGAGGAATTGATCGATGTGCAGCATGCGGAGCTTGGCGGGATAGCGTGCCACTCCGCGCCGGTCCAGCACGGCAATGCTTCCGTTGCGCAAGGGCACCACCAGGAAGTCCTTGTCCTTGATCCGCACGTGCTCCACGGCGGCCAAGGCCGGGCTGGGCAACTGCTTCACTTCCCAACCGGACACCGGCTTTCCGTCCATGTCCAGATTGAGCAATCCGCCGCGGAACGTGGGCACCAGGATCCGGTAGTCCTTCTTGCGGTCGTAGTCAAACACGGCCAGCGGTGCGCAGGCACTGTCCTTCAGCGCGCGGGGGAAGCCTTCCACATCACGCCCGAGCCGGTCGATGAGGTACAACTTGCCGGCGGTGTTGAAGAGCAACTGCAACTTTCCGTTCCGGTACCGGTCCACCAGGCTGGGGCCGCCCAGCAAGGGGCCGTCCAGCTGGCGTTGCCAAAGCAGTTTGCCGGTGCAACTGATCAAGCTGATGCGGTGGTCGCGGTCCTGCACCAGCACTTGCAATGTTTTGCTCAGGTAGTCCTTCACCAGCATCACAGGGCCCGCCGGAGGCGTTCCCAACGCGGTGGTCCACAGGGCCCCTGCGGCGCGTTTGCCTTCCGGTGCGTGCTGGAAGCAGAAGGTGGCGGTGAGCGCTCCGTCCGGGCTTGGCGACAATTGCAGGAGCATGCCGCCGGTGGCGTTGCGGGCGGCGGCCAAGGGCCCGTTGGTGGCGGGGTAGGCTTTTGCGGCATCCACCCACCAGCTGTACACGGCGGAAGAACCGAACCGTTGGAAGAAATCGCCGGACCGGGGATCCAACGCCAGGGAATTGCGGTCGGTCCAGGCATCGATCACGGCGCGCATGCCGGCGGGCGTGTTGGACATGGCCACCACGGAGCCGAGCACGGCCCAGTACGGCTGATCAAAGCTGCTGAAGTCCTTTCCGAACAGGGCGGCCAATGCCCCGGGATCGGCCATTCGCTTGAATGTGATGCCGCGGTAGTCGGCTTGGGCGCATCCGCCATCGGGGCAACGCCCGGCCAACGCGGACGCGGCTTTTGCGGGATCATCCGCGGTGAACACGGCCCACCGGTTGCCGCTGCTATCCCCGTGCTGCTGCGTGGATGCCGTACCCACCGTACCGTGCACCCACGCGGCGTAAGCATTGAACAAGGCCGGGTCCGGCTGTTTCCCGGACAGATCGGCCACGCATGCGGCAGGGTCGTTCACCTGCAACATGCGCAGGCCGCACACATCCGCCGGCAGGATGCGCAGGATGTCCATGTTGCCGGGCTGTTGGTGTTGCAAGGCCGCCAGGGCGCCATCCGCACTGGCCGGAAAGAGCAGGCCGTTCATCAGCACCGCGCCAGGACGCAGGCGCACATCCAGCGCGGCCCAACCATCCACGGGTTTCCCCTGGGGCAAGATGCCTTCACCCCCGGCGCCCAGCAGCACGGAGGCATAGGCGGGCTTCACAAGGAGGTGTGCATCGGCACCTGCGCTCAGGCTGGCCCGGGCCTTGGTGAAGAGCGGGCCCGCGGGGGCTTGGCCATTTGCTGTAAGTGCTTCCTTCAACAGGGCTTGGTCGGTGGAGAGCAACAGCAGGCCTTTGTCCCAGGCCATGTGCATGGCGGGCAACAGGCTGTCCGGTTGAACGGGCAACAAGCCGCCGGCCCAAAGCGAAGGCGGCAACTGGCTGCGCAGCACCGTGCCCAAGGCGAGCAGGGCTTCGGGCTTGGGGTCCACGGGCCAAGCGATCAATGGGGAAAGGCTGTCGCCGCCCACGGGGCACCAGGCCACCAGCACGGGCTTTTCGGACTTTCCATTACCGGCCAATGCGGGATCGGCTTGTGCCAGGCGGGCCAGCACGGCATTGATGCCGCCGAAGAACGGCGTGCCCTCCAGGTCCCCCCAGAACTGGCTGGTGCCCGTGAAGCGGTCCCAGGCGGCCAGCGGCGCGGGCACCTCCATCACGGCCACGGCATCCGCCGGGATGATGCCCCACGGATCTGCAACAGGCGCCTCCACTGCACGCCAACTGAACAGCCACCAGCCAATGGCGCCAAGAATGGCCAGCAGGAGAAGAACGATGAATGCGCGCCGCATGGGACGATCCAAAGTTGCACACCGCAGCGGGCCTCCACTCCCGGTTCACGCAGTCCTTTCACACAAGCCGGTGTGGACGCACGGCCTCATTCGCCTTCCGCCGGCAGCAGGGTAAAGCTGGTGCGGTGGTGCGCGCAGGGGCCCAGGGCGGCAATGGCAGCGCGGTGATCGGCGGTGGGATAGCCCTTGTTCACGTGCCAGCCGTATGCCGGCCGCGCAGTGTGGAGCGCGGCCATCATTTCATCGCGGTGCGTCTTGGCCAGCACGGATGCCGCAGCGATGCTTCGGAATTTGCCGTCGCCCTTGATGATGCAGTGGTGCGGGATGCCTGCGTATGCGGTAAACCGGTTGCCGTCCACCAGCAACAGTTGGGGTTTTACCCGGAGGCTTGCGATGGCGCGGTGCATGGCCAAAAAAGCAGCGTTGAGGATGTTGATGCGGTCGATCTCCTCCACGGAAGCGGAACCCACGCCCCATGCCAAAGCACCTTGTTCGATCAGGGGCCGCAGCCGTTCGCGGCCAGCATGGGTGAGCTTCTTTGAATCATCCAATCCCGGCAGGCGCAATTGTGGCGGCAGGATGACGGCGGCGGCCACCACCGGCCCGGCCAGGCAACCGCGTCCGGCCTCATCGCAACCGGCCTCCAACAGTTCCGGCGTGTGGCAACGTGCGAGGCGGGCCATGTTCACGCCAGTTGCTGCATCACCCGTTCCATGCTGCGCCAGAGGCCTTCCGCCGTGCTGTCCCAGGTAAAACGCGCGGCGCGTTCCAGGCCTGCGGCGGCGAGTTGGGTGCGCAACGGCCCGTCCTGCCACACGCGGGCCATGGCTTCGGCAATGCTTTCCACGCTGAACGGATCGCAATAGACGGCCGCATCCCCCGCCACCTCGGGCAAGCTGGTGGCATTGGCGGTCAGCACCGGCACTCCGCACTTCATCGCTTCGGCCACGGGAATGCCAAAACCTTCGAAATAGGAAACGAACACCAGGGCCATGGCATCGGCAAGTGTTTGGTGCAGTTCCCGCTGCTGAAGCCTGCCGGTAAGGACCACCTTGTCCGCATGGCGCATCGTGTTCCACGCGGCCTTCATGCGGCCGTCCCACCAGAACGCCTCGCCCACCACCACCAAGCGGGCCTCCGGCTCTTGTTCCGCAAAGCGGTCGAATGCTTGCAGCAGCCTGGCTATGTTCTTGCGCGGATGCAACGAGCCCACGCAGACGAAGTAGGGCTTCCCGGCCGTGTGGCGGGCACGGGCAACACCCCGTTCCGCTTCCGCCAGTGGCCCGAACACGTCGCCGATGCCGTTGTGCACCACATCGATCTTGGCTTCCGGAACGCGGTAGGTCTTCACCAGGTCTTGCTTGGAGAACTCCGATACGGTGACGATGCGCGCGGCCTTCCGTGCGAAGCGCGGGAAAAAGCTGCGGTAGTAATGGCTGTAGGCGCGTGGCAGGTCCTGCGGGAAATGTTCGAAGTTGAGGTCGTGGATCACGGCAAGCTGGGGCAGTTCGGTACGCAGGCTCAGGAATCCGTCCGGCGAGAGGAACAGGTCCGCGCGATGCCTGCGCAAGGCAGGGGGCAACATCCAATTGAACCAGATGCGGTACAGCAGTGGATGGCGCGTGGGCGGCGGCAGCACCACGGGCGTTACGTTGGTGGAGTGGATGAACTGCGCGTGGTAGGGCCGGTCGAAGAAATAGATGAAGTGATGCTCCGGATGGGCGGCGGTGATCCTGCGCAGGGTTTCATGCGTGAACCAGCCGATGCCTTCCAGCTTTCCGGGCAGGAGCAGGCGGGTGTTCACGGCAATGCGCATGGGGCAAAGGTGGGGGAAAGTTGATCGGTTTTGAGTCCTTGAGTCCTTGAGTCTTGAGTCCTTGAGTCCTGAGTCCTTGAGTCCTGAGTCCTTGAGTCCTGAGTCCTGAGTCTTGAGTCCTTGAGTCCTTGAGTCTTGAGTCCTTGAGTCTTGAGTCCTTGAGTCCTTGAGTCCTTGAGTCCTTGAGTCCTGAGTCTTGAGTCCTTGAGTCCTGAGTCTTGAGTCCTTGAGTCTTGAGTCCTTGAGTCCTGAGTCCTTGAGTCTTGAGTCCTTGAGTCCTGAGTCCTTGAGTCCTGAGTCCTTGAGTCCTTGAGTCGTGAGGCCGGACTCACGACTCCCGGACTCCCGACTGATCGACTCAAGACTTCCAGCCTCCCGGACTCCCGACTGATCGACTCAAGACTTCCAGCCTCCCGGACTCCCGACTGATCGACTCAAGACTTCCCGACT
>JAFDZG010000163.1 GCA_018267065.1 Bacteroidota bacterium | reverse complement strand
CTTTCGCCAACCGTAGAGGTCGAGTATCACGCCGCTCAGCAGCAAGGCGATCGGAAAGTGGACGAGTGCCGGATGGAGTTCCCAGGTGTTCATGGTCGTTGTATTTAAGTTGTTGCGGTCAGTCTATGGGTTCGAGGTACATCCCGCACTTCGAGCATTTGTCCCCATCCTTGCCCGTTACCTCCGGGTGCATCGGGCAGGCGTATGCCATCTCCTCCGAGGAGTGGGTGGCGGTGCTGTCGCCCGTGGCATGGGTATGGGCTTGTTCATTGGTGGAGGTGGCATGGCCACAAGCGGTCCACGTGGTGGCGGCCAGGGCGAGAATGATCAGGCTGTACTTGGTCATGGTCGTGTTGTTTTTGGTTGTTGTTTTTTGAATGCAGATCGTGCGGACTCTCGGTCGGTTCCCACTGTGGGAGCCATTCGTTGCACAAGCCGGAATGAAGGGAAGGGGTACAGGCGGGCGCGACGGCTTAGGCCATCAAGCGCAACGGACACGTTGGTCCGAAGGATGGGGTCCTAGATGCGGAAGACCTGGATATCCGCCAAGCGGTCGCTCAGCAACCTCGGAGGGCGGCATTGCGGCCTGGCGGAAAAGGCATGCCCGGAAAGGGGCGTCCTGGTCACCGGTGCCCAAAGGGCCAACACGGCTTGCACCGGAACAGGTGCAGCGACAGCAGTTGTAGTGAATGTTGGGATCTCAGCTTGCACACTGCTGAACTCACAGCAGCTCATGTTAAGCTGGGCACCCGCCTGTTCGTTGGCCGGGCAGCAGTCCTTGGCCTCGCCGATGGAGAGCGCCGTTCGACCGCTGGAGATGCAGGTCATCAGCGAAAGCTTCGGGGCCACCGTTGCGAACAGCAGCAACAGCGCCAAGGACCACAGGGTGGCTTTCCGCTTTCTGATGGACGACATTTTCCACATAACCTGGACCCAAGGTACCCTGTTTTTCGCGACAAAAGCTCCTTGTTGCCTCTATGGCTTGGAATGCTATGGGACACTTGCCCCCCAAGTCCGTACGATGCCTGACCTTCATTCAGGCAGCTTCATGGGCGCGGATTGGCAATCCACGGAACCGGTTTCAATTGAACGGCCTGATTGAATGAGTTTAACGTACTTCGCCGCATGAGAATGAACGGACGCAACCCGGTGCTTCTGCTCTGCGCAGGCATGTTCACGCTGTACGCTTGCCAACGTGATGCGGAACAGGCGCAACCTGCCGGTGAGGAATGGAACGGCCCCACGCCCTATCAGTTGTCCTTTCCCGCATGGGCCACGGACGCCTCACATGTGTTGATGATGCCCGCGGACAACCCCTTGACGGAGGAAGGGGTCGCGCTGGGCCGGAAGTTGTTTTATGAGAAAGCACTATCCAACGATTACTCGATGTCCTGCGCCACCTGCCACCAGCAGGAGTTCGCCTTCTCC
Organism: Bacteroidota bacterium; assembly: GCA_018267065.1. Taxonomy (GTDB): domain Bacteria; phylum Bacteroidota; class Bacteroidia; order Flavobacteriales_F; family PHOS-HE28; genus PHOS-HE28. Next base: position 4,215 of record JAFDZG010000163.1, on the reverse strand, counting down.
GACCCCCGTGTCGTTTCCCTGGGCACGGACGGTTCCCCCGGACGGCGGAATTCCATGGCCATCGTGAACCCCGCATGGGACCAATTCTTTTTCTGGGACGGCCGCGTGCCCAGCCTGGAGATGCAGGCCTTCGGTCCCGTGGCCAATCCGGTGGAAATGCACAACACCTGGCCCGAAGTGGTGGATCGCTTGGCCGCGGATCCCGTGTATCCCTTGCTGTTCGAACACGCCTTCGGATCGCCCGGCGTGGACAGCATGCGCGTGGTGAAAGCGATCGCACAGTTCGAACGGACGTTCATCTCCTTCAACTCCCGCTTCGACCGATTCGAGTACGGCGGGGACAGCACCGCGTTGACCGCGCAGGAACAGGCCGGAAGGAACTTGTTCTTCGATGGCGCCCATTGCAACATCTGCCATACGGCACCCTTCTTCTCGGACAACCGCATGTTCAACATCGGTTCAACGGTGGGCTTCGGGGACCTGGGCCAAGAGGAAGCAACCGGCCTGCACTCCGATTTCGGCAAGTTCAAGAACACCACCCTCCGCAACATAGAGGTCACGGCGCCTTACATGCACGATGGCCGTTTTGCGACCTTGGAAGAGGTGGTGGATTTCTACGCGGACTCCATCGTCTCCTCGCCCGGCCTGGACAACCACATGTTCCCCTTCCTCAATGGAGGGACCCCGCTCGACGCCGCGGACCGCGCGGCCTTGGTGGCGTTCATGAAGACGCTTACGGACACGGAGTTCCTGAACAACCCGGCGTACTCGGATCCCAATTGAGGGGTGAGCGATAACGCTCACTTCAACTTCTTCCCCCGCGATCATGAACGCGCTCAGCTATTTGCCGAGCGCATGCCTTACGGCCTGTTCCTGCACGCCCATGCCGTCCTCGCCATCGAAGCGCCGGAAGTCCCCGTAGCCGAAGATCTCCCGCAACGCACGTTTCGGGTCCAGGCGGTTGGAGCAATATCCGCAACCGGGATCCTTGCAGGTTGCGAAGCGGAGCAGCCGCAGCACTTCATCGGTCCATGGCAGTTGTTTCACCACCCAGGCCTGCAGGATCGAGGCAGCGCTCGTGGAGACCAGGGCTAGCGCATGCGCCAGTTCCACCGGCCGCCCGGTGATCAGGTGCGACAGGTCTGCCGAACGGCAAATGCGGTCGCCGAAGTATGCATGGATGACCGCGGCAAGGTCACCGGCAGCGGTGTACTGCCCACCGGCCAGTGCGAAGAAGCCGCCGTATCCGGGCCGGCGGTGCAGCAGCCCATGGTAGATCGACCGCAAGGGGGCATCCAGCGCATGGAACGCACCGATCAGCTCCTGCAACAACCGTTTGCACAGCCGGGCATCGCTCAAGGGATCGTTCGGTGCATCCTCGTCGTGCAGCTTGTACCCCTTCACCAGATGGTGGTAGGGCTTCTCCGGGAAGAGCAGCGCGGACCAGTACAAGGTGTCCACTAAGGACTTGCCTTCGAAGAGGGTGGTGCCCGCCTTTTTTGCGAGAAAGGGTGCATCGTGCGCCACGATGTTGTGCCCGCAGACATAATTGGCCCGTGCGATCAGCGGGGTGAGCTTGTTCAATGCACGGTCGTGCAGCTCGCCCGCACCCAGCAACGCACCGATATCGAGCAGGCGGTCGCCGTTCGTTTCGATGTCGAGGAAGAGCGTCTCGGCGAGCGGGTCCATTCCGGGTTTGAGCGGACCACAAGTAAGTCAGGATCTTGTTGATGGTCAAAAATGGGCGGCACGACCCCCTTTGCTTCATTCCATAATCAGTGGTGTCCGGGATAAGCATCGGCATAGGTCGGAACGCCCTGCCCTGTATGGAAATGGATGGGGCGTGCAACGAAGCTCCCCGTGTCAGGAACACCAGCTGCGACACCCTCCGGGGTCGAATACCATGTGGTGGGCAAATGCTACAAGCTGCGACCCCTCCGGGGTCAAGAACCCAGCGTCAACAAAGGGGCCTGACCCCGGAGGGGTCAAAGCTTATAGACGAACAGGCCCGTGTGCGCGCCGACCCCGGAGGGTGTCGCAGCCGGTGTTGGGATGTTATCCCGGACACCAATGAATCCATAATGGTTCCGCAGCGGATGGGTTGCGGGTTTTCCGCGTGAGGGACAGCAGCGGCAGCCCCCGGCCGAAAGCGCCTTGCGCGGGTGTGCAGCGAGGAGGCACCGAGGCACGAGGTGCCCCCGGAGCGCCACCCGCGCGGCGCGGACGGCCGGGGCTATAGCGGATGGCCCGACCCCGCGCGTGGCATGGCGGGCGGCGAGGGGGCACGCCCTGATCATGCATCAAGCAATGCACGCATCCGCGTGTGTGGTGTATGTTGGGCAAACGCCGATCGGCGGAAAAACCGTCGATGGGAAGAAACGAAGCCTGCAAAGACCAGCCGACATGAAGAAGCGCAGCATTACCGTGAGAGGCATCGAGGTGAGCATCGCCACGCGCCACGATCAGGATTACATTTCGCTCACTGACATGGTGCGCGGGTTCGGGGATGAGACCGTGCTATACGGCTGGCTACGGAACAAGAACACGGTGGAGTTTCTGGGTACGTGGGAGCAGCTGAACAACCCCGATTTTAAACCCCTCGAATTCGAGAGGTTTATGGGCGAAGCGGGATTGAACCGCTTCTCGCTGTCCCCGTCCAAGTGGGTGGAGGCCACCCATGCCATCGGCCTCATTTCCAAGGCGGGACGCGGCGGGGGCACCTACGCGCACAGGGACATCGCCTTCGAATTCGGCTCTTGGCTCAGCCCCACCTTCAAGATCTACCTCATCACGGAGTTCCAACGTTTGAAAGCGGCCGAAGCGGATGCCCGCTCCCTCGAATGGAATTTCCAGCGTACCCTGGCCAAGGTGAATTATCACATCCACACGGATGCGATCAAGGAGCATTTGATACCGCCGGTACTGACACGCACGCAGGCCAGCGCGGTGTACGCCAGCGAGGCCGACCTGCTGAACATGGCGCTCTTCGGCGTTACGGCCGCGGAATGGCGGAGCGCCAACCCCGGCAAGGAGGGCAATGTGCGCGACCATGCCACGCTGGAGCAGTTGGTGGTGCTGTCCAACTTGGAGAGCATCAATGCGGTGCTGATCCATCAAGGCCAACAGTAATACCATCTACGCATTCAATATCGGCCAATCTGCTTGCCCTCTTTCCGGATGACTTCTCCGCCGAACAGGTTCCGTAGGCACCGCTACGTTACCTGTTCCGCGTATCGTCCTCCGAAAAGATCGCGGCGCATCTCTTGGCCGACCTTGAATGCGTAAATGATATTAGTACGTCAGCATCAACCCCGCGCCCCAGTCCATGTCGCTGTCGTAGTGGGTGCGGAGGGAGAAGGTCTTGTTCAGCACGTAGCGCAGGCCGGCCATGTACTCCAGGTCGGTGTTGCCCATGAGGTCCATGCGCAGGCGCGGGGTGAGGGCGATGTCCTCGCGCAGCAACTCGGCTCGCAGCTGGCCGTCGGTGTCGATGTGCGCATCCAGCACCAGCAGGAAGGGCAGGGTGTAGCGCAGGCCGATGTTGAGGGCTTTGCGGTCGTCCCAGGTGTTGGGCTCGCCAAACAGATTGTCCTCGTGGATGTCCATGTCCATGGGGTGCGAGCGCCATTCCGCGCCGATGTACGGGAAGAGCCATTGCATGCGGTCCACGTATCGACCGAAGCGGGTTTCCACCTCCTGTCCGTGCTCCTCCGTGTAGCCTAAGCGCCATTCCGTTTCCAGCGCCCAGCGTTTGTTCATCAGCATGAACTCGCCATCCAGCCCGTTGGTGGCGAAGTCGTTGTTGGCGGTGAAATGCCAGTGCTTGTCGTCCTTCAGGAAGGTGCGCCAGGCCCTGCGCGGATCGGGGAACACGGATGCGGTGTCACCGTCCGCATAGCTGAACACGCGGCCCATGCCGCCCATCATGTGGTAGAGGATGTGGCAGTGGAAGAACCAGTCGCCGCTTTCGGTGCCGGCGAATTCGATGGTGTCGGTCTCCATCGGCATGATGTCCAGCACGTTCTTCAGCGGGGCGTAGGCGCCTTGGCCGTTCAGCACGCGGAAGAAGTGGCCGTGCAGGTGCATGGGGTGGCGCATCATGCTGTTGTTGTACAGGATCAGGCGCACGTTCTCGCCCTTGTGGATCTTGATCTTGTCCGTCTCGGAGATCGTCTTTCCGTCGATGGACCACAGGTAGCGGTTCATGTTGCCGGT
>JAFDZG010000162.1 GCA_018267065.1 Bacteroidota bacterium | reverse complement strand
GTGGCCCGCAGCTGCTACCTCAGCAACGGCAAATGGCCGGTGAGCTCCATCCTGCGCGTGCCCATCGGCGCTTATGGCAGCGGTGGCCCCTACCACAGCAGCAGCGTGGAGAGCGTGCTGTGCAACATCAAGGGCATCAAGGTGGCCTACCCCAGCAACGGCGCCGACCTCAAGGGCCTGATGAAGGCCGCCTACCACGATCCCAACCCCGTGGTGATGCTGGAGCACAAGGGCCTTTACTGGAGCAAGATCCCCGGCACCGAGGAGGCCCGCACCATCGAACCGGCATCGGATTACATCATCCCCTTCGGCAAGGCGCGCACGGTGCTGCAGGCCGATCCCAACAAGGTTGAAAATGGCGAAGCGGCAGTGATCGTCACCTACGGCATGGGCGTGTACTGGGCAAAGACCGCCGCGAAAAAATTCCCGGGGCGCATCACCATCATCGACTTGCGCACACTGGTGCCTTGGGATGAACAAGCCGTGCTGGAGGCCGTGCGCAGCCATGGGCGCTGCTTGGTGGTCACCGAGGAAAGCATCAGCAACTCCTTCGCACAAGCCGTGGCCGGCCGCGTGAGCGACCAGTGTTTCGAGCACCTGGATGCGCCGGTGCGCTTCATCGGCGCGGCAGACATGCCAGCGATCCCGCTGAATAGCACCTTGGAAGCGGAGATGATCCCCAGCGCGGAGAAGGTGGGCAAGGTGCTGGGGGAATTGCTGGGGTATTGATCCGCAACGGGGCAAGAACCTTGGCGTACGGAGCTACCGCTGCTCCAACTGCTTCCGAAGGAACTCCACTTCGCCTTCCAAATGCCGGATGCGCGCCCGGAGGGCCAGCACCAGTTCGTTATCGCCGCGTGCCCCGGATTCATCTCCACCCCTCCCTTGGAGGACTGCGTATTCGTTAAAGCCCAGCAGTTCGAGCAAGGTCATTTCAAAGACCTGCGCCACCTGCTCCATGAGGTCAACGGTCAATCGCTTCTCCCCGTTCTCCAGCCGTCCATACTCCCGTACATCATGGAAGCCCAGCCGATCGGCCATGTCCTGCTGGGTGAGCCCCTTTAGCTTGCGCACGGCCTTGATCTTCCTCGTGTACTTATCTCCTTTTTCCATGGAACAGTCGGTTCAGCGACCATTGTGGTCGGAGAATGTCCTTGGATGGACGAATATAGCACTTCAGATTTGTCCTGCGGTTTGAGAACCGGCTGCCAGTTTCCCACACACTTTTCGGGATAGGGCCTAACCCACGGAGCAGCCACTGTAACCAAGCCGTGAGCGAATGCCGAGAAGCGCGAAGGGAGTAGAAGGTTAAAATTCGGGAACAAATGAAAAGTACTGACCCCAATAAGGTCCGGTCCAGCGTAATTCATTTGGCACCGGTCATCTGCCTGCCTTTGCTTTTTGCAATCACATCCTGTACCAAGGATACCTCCGCAGTGGCCGATGAAATAACAAATGATTCCAATGGCACACCAAATTATGGTCTGCAAGCCATTGGCTCACATCAAATGGTGCTCCTCCCCAAGACTGATGCCGCCGATTCCATTATCATCCTCGATTGGGTGGACATGCCGACACCCGTGGTCAACGTTCCAAAAGTGGTCGCGCATTACCAGATGGAGAACAACGGACAGGACCTGATACTGATCGGCAGCGGCAAGCCGATAGCCAGATTCTCCACGCGGGACAACCCACAAAGCACGCGGGGCGAGCTCGTATATCACGTGAACGGCATTTCAAAACTCACCGATCGCGGTGGCTTCGATGCAGGCGCATTAACGACCTCCTCCGCCTCGGATGCCTTTGATGCAGCGAACAGTGTCCGGTTGGGCAGGGCGCAGGGCAGTGAGAAGATCGGCGGTGGCGGTGGTGGAAAGACGCATCCGGAGGCGCTCTGTTATTCCGGAGGGCCAGGAGCAACTAGTTGTTCCACGCATGGCACCGGGGGATATGGCTGCTCCGTCTCGTGCGGCTCCGGTTACTACGCATGCTGTGACATGGACGGGCTTGAATGCAAGTGCGTGAAGGAATAACCACTTCCGGACCCAACTGGCTGCCATGATCACTACCAATCGGGATAAATATACCATGCACAAGACCTTCATCATCGGAACCTGCATGGCTCTCCTTATAGCAGCCTGCGGAAAGAACATGGTACCGGATACAGGGTCCATTCAGGGTGATTGGAAGATCGTGCAGATCGATCCGCCTTTCCCGCATTTCCAAATGGACACTGTGGGACTGGAGGGGCTGGCGCTTTTCCTCCTGGCAAGCAAAGGCGATAGCCTCATGCCGTCAAGGGTCACAATCGACGAGCACAACATGGTGTTGAAGTCGAACACTTTCAGCTTGGACACGGTGAACTATTCCATGATCGGCAATGACGGCGAAGGTTACAAGTTGAAAACGGCGGACGGCACCTTGCACATGAAGCTCGGTCCGGCAAATGAGGCAACGTTGTCCATTGAAGGAATGACCTACCGGCTTACGCGTACGGGCCAACAAGAGTGAGCAGCCCGCAATTGCGATCCGGAAGACCGAACGGGCAGCCAAGTACATTGGTCGCCCGTTCGATCTTCCATGCACGAACACCACCTCACCGTTCCGCGCACCGCCCGCTACCACACGCTGGGCGATGCGGCCAACGCACGTGCCATCTGGATCGTGCTGCATGGCTACGGCCAATTGGCGCGCTATTTCCTGCGGAAATTCGAGGGTATGGAGGATGGACTGCTGATCGCCGCGCCGGAAGGCCTTTCCCGCTTCTACACCGATGAGGCCCACAGCCGCGTGGGCGCCACGTGGATGACGCGCGAGGACCGCGCACACGAGATCGAGGACCAGATCACGTACTTGGATGCCTTGGCGGACGTACTGCTCGGCACCACCGGCGAGTTTCCATTGAACGTGCTGGGCTTTTCGCAAGGCGTGGCCACGGCCTGCCGATGGAGCTTGCAAGGCCGCACCACCATCCACCGCATGGTGATTTGGGCCGGCGGATTGCCACCGGAAGCGGGCCCGGAGCAATTGCACTCCGCCTGGAACAAGTTGGACCTCCACCTTGTGTTGGGTTCACATGACCAATACGCGGGGGACAACGAACTTCAAGCGCAGTCGGCCCGGCTTCGCATGGCCAAAGTACCCCATCAGGTTCACCGTTTCCAAGGTGGTCATGAACTGGAGCAAGGAATGCTTGCACGGCTGCTCATGGGCTGATTCGCTGCCCTCAGGTTTGGTTTTTTCCACTCGATCGCCCAGCTTCGTATGACCAAACACCGAAACGATGAAAAGACCCCTACTCCTTCTTACCGGCTGCATTTCCGCCAGCGTGATGATGGCGCAAGCCTCCAACTATCCCAACGGCAGCACCGTGGACGACTTCACCGTGACCGACACGCAGGGACAGGTACACAACCTGAACACCTATGCCGCAGCAGGCAAATATGTCCTGCTGGATTTCTTTTTTTACAACTGCGGGCCCTGCCAAGCCCATGCACCGTATTACAGTCAGTTGTACCAGACCTACGGATGCAACGACGGCGACCTGATCTGCATCGAGATTAATAACGGCATGGACAATGATGCGCTCACCGAAGCCTTTTCGGAAGACTTCGCACCCGGCTACGCGCACCCTCCAGCTGTTGGGAGCGGCGGTGGTGAAGGCCTGACCACCACCTTCGGTGTCGGTGCCTTCCCTACCTTCTGCCTTATCAGCCCGGACAAAGTGATGGTCAACCAGGACATCTGGCCGGTGAACAGCATGCAGACCTTTGTGGACGTATTCCCCGATGACAGCGGCCTGCAGCCCATGGCCTGCGCCACCAACATCGATGAGGTGGCCGCCTCGCGTACATTTTCCGTACTTCCCACGGTGACGGACCGTTATGTGACAGTGAGTTGCGAAGGCCTTGGTGCGCGCACCATGCAGTTGGACGTCTTCGACCTCACCGGCCGCAGCATGCTGCGGTCCACGGTACAGGCCGGCACCGTGCGCACCCTGGACCTGGCCGCGCTGCCCTCTGGCCAGTATTTCGTGAAGCTGATGTCGGACGGTCTGGTGGACAATACCCGGCGGATCTCCATCATTCGCTGAACCGCACGGTTCCTCCCAGCACGAAAGCCCTCCGCCGAACGGGGGGCTTTCCATTTCACGTGTTTCAGAAAGCCACTGGCGGCTTGCTGTCCTTCCAGGCCAGCATTTGGTCCAAGGTGCCCACCGATACCGAGTGGTAATTGCCTCGTGCCTTCGCATAGATGCGCATCGCCAGTGCGCGGCCCTTGGGCGTGGCCTTCAGCTCGCCATAGAGCGGCACCAGGAACTTGCGCCGGCCCACGGTGGTGAGGAACTCCTCCAGTTTCGGCCAGGCCTTGGCATGGTCGTTCTTCACGCACTGCTCCAGCCAGGCCGCCAAGATCTCCGAGTTGCTTGAATCGGTGAACCGGAACGCCGCATCCAGTTGGTCCATCTGCGCCTCCTTCAGGCCTGCGGGCAGGTGGCGCAGGAAGTGCATCCATTCAAACGTGCCCCACCCTTGCGTGGCCAGGTCCTTCGCGGGCGTGCCCTTCTCCCATTGTGCGAGCACGCTGTCCACCTTGGTGAATTTGTCGGAGACGGGAATGAGGATGTTGGACGGGATGCCCGGCCTGTCGATCCACTCATCCATGTTCAGCGCCACGTTCGCCGGCTCCAGCAGTTCCTTGGTGATGTAAGTCTTGAAGGTATCCGTGGTGATGCTGCGGAATGCGAAGTGGTCGAAGTAGCCGCGCAGGAACGCATCAAACTTCGGCCGGCCCACCTTGCCCTCGATCACACGCAGGAAGGCATAGCCCTTTTCGTAGGCCACGTCGGTCATGCCGTCGTCCGGGTCACGCCCGGCCAGGTGCAGGTGCAGTGCCGTGTCCTCCGGGTGCTTGCCGCTGTCGATCTCGGCGATGGTGCCCAGCAGGTCCTGGTAGCCCAGCAGGCTGGTCATGTCGTTGTAGTCCTTGCCGTAGAGTGCCTCGGTGATGCGGTGCTCGAAGTAGACCGTGAAGCCTTCATTCAGCCAGAAATCATCCCAGGTGGCGTTCGTCACGAGGTTGCCGCTCCAGCTGTGGGCCAGCTCATGCGCAACGAGCGAGGTGAGCGAGCGGTCGCCCGCGATGATGGTGGGCGTGGCGAAGGTGAGGCAGGGGTTCTCCATCCCGCCGAAGGGGAAGCTGGGCGGGAGGACGATCACGTCGTAGCGGCCCCAGCGATACGGGCCGTACAGCTTCTCGGCAGCCTCCACCATCTTCTCCATATCGGCCAATTCCCACGCCGCCGTGTCCACCATGCCACGTTCGGCATACACGCCTGTGCGCGAACCGGTGGCCTTGAAGTGGATGTCGCCTACGGCCAGGGCGATCAAGTATGACGGAATGCGCTGGTCCATCTTGAAGCTGTACACACCGTCGGTACTGCGCTCCTGCGGGTTGGTGGCGCTCATCGCCGCCATCAGCTCCTTGGGCACGGTGACGCGCGCGTTGTAGGTGATGCGGATGCCCGGGCTGTCCTGTATCGGGATCCATGAGCGGGTGAGGATCGCCTCGCCCTGGGTGAAGAGGAAGGGGAACTGCTTGTCACCGGTCTGCGCCGGCAACAGCCATTGCAGCGCCTTCGCCTCCGGGCCGGTGGAATAGGCGATGGACACCTTGTCCGCGCCCGGTGGCAACGCCACGCGCAGGGCCTGCCCCAGGATGGAGTCCTTGGCACCCAGGGTGAATGCAGCGGGCATGCCGTCCCCCAAGACCACCTTGTCGATCGTGAGTCCGTAGGTATCGAAGATCACGCTGTCGCCGCTTTGGCGCTTCAGGTCGTAGGTGGCTGTGCCGGTGATGCGGTGCTGTTTCATGTCCACATGGATGTCGAGGTCCAGGTGGGTGGTAACCGCCTCTTCGGGACGGGCGTAGCTGTGGGGATCCATGACAAACTGGGTTTTGTGCGCCACGTCTGCCAGCTGTTCTGCCGGGGCATTGCACGCCGCGAGAAAGTTGGCTGTGGCGCAAATGGAAAGTATGGAGAGTACTTGGTTCATTTTGGCGGAGGGGGCCAAATGTAGGGGGATGGGAATAGCGTGGCCAGCAACATGCGGTGAATTGCCTGATGGTGGAAAGCGCATCCCTCAGGTGTGCGATGTTCGGCCATGTCCCGTACTTGATGCCTTCGGTGTACATTCGCGCCCTCAATCGGGGTGTAGCGCAGCCCGGTAGCGCACTTGCATGGGGTGCAAGTGGTCGCTGGTTCGAATCCAGTCACCCCGACTGGCAAAAACGAGGAGGCCAAAATGCCTCCTCGTTCCTTTTCATCCATTCTACACCGGCCCGAACCGGCAGCCCATCCAGACGGGGGGGGCGGGATGGTCGCTGCGAAATGCGGGACAAGGGGAATCGGGGTGTAGTGCAGCCCGGTAGCACATCCCGCCGGGGCGGCGGGATGGTCGCTGGTTCGCCCCGGCTGGTGCCGGGGCCAGTCACCCCGACTGGCAAAAACGAGGAGGCCGAAATGCCTCCTCGTTCCTTTTCATCCATTCTACACCGGCCCGAACCGGCAGCCCATCCAGACGGGGGGGGCGGGATGGTCGCTGGTTCGCCCCGGCTGGTGCCGGGGCCAGTCACCCCGACTGACATAAACGAGGAGGCCGTAATGCCTCCTCGTTTCTTTTCATCCACTTTCCACCAGCCCGGTAGCGCATCCCGCCGCCCCTGAGCGGAGCCGAAGGGGGCGGGATGGTCGCTGGTTCGCCCCGTCAGGTGCCGGGGCCAGTCACCTCCACTGGAACTGGGCCGCTTCGTATGAAGTGGTCCCTTGGGGTTTGAGGCAAGTTCCGCACTCCAATCTCCACCTCACAGCGGAAACGTTTTGAACCCCACCACAAGCAACACCATCGCCAGCAGCCCTATGAGGAGGATGCATTCCATCAAGCGGTTCTCGAACCTTTTCATTGTGCATAGCTGAACAACGGCCAAAGTTCAGTGGACCAACCCGGCCCCACCATACCCACTAAAGGTGATTTTCAATCAACCATGCAACAGCTCGGTAATTTCTGATCAATTGGTCCGATGGATGAACCCCATGCGCGGCAGGCTGTGATGCACTTCGACGTTCATGCACTGCACCCATGGAGTAATTCCCAGATCCATTCGTCTTGCAACCATGCACCTGATCTTACAATTACAAATGGCTATTGCAGCTTACCAACGGCATTCGGCCCCGCCCATGCGCCGGTAGCTTTGCGCCCCGATCGATGCGTCCACCATTCCGCGTTTTATTCGCCTTCCTGCTTCTGGCGGCAGCCACTGCGCTCCATGCCCAGCGCTTCACCGCCAGCGGCTACGTCACCGACAGCGCCACGGGCGAAGCCCTGATCGGCGCCAGCGTCTTCATCGACGAACTCGGCAAGGGCGTGCCAACCAACAACTACGGCTTCTATTCCGTCACGTTGGACCAGGGCACCTACACCTTCACCGTGCGCTACATCGGCTATGCCGACCTGCACCGGAAAGTGGCACTGGCCAAGGACCAAACGCTGAACCTGACGCTCAGCCCCACCGTGCAGGTGATGCAGGCCGTGGAAGTGAAAGCGGAGCGGACCAAGAGCCAGACCGAGAGCACGGACATGGGCCGCATGGACGTGGATGTGCAGAAACTCCAAACACTGCCCGCCTTGCTGGGCGAGGTGGACATCCTGAAGACCATCCAATACCTCCCCGGCGTGAAAAGCAACGGCGAGGGCAACAGCGGTTTCTACGTGCGCGGCGGCGGACCGGACCAGAACCTGATCCTGCTGGACGAGGCAACGGTGTACAACGCCAGCCACCTCTTCGGCTTCTTCAGCGTATTCAATGCGGATGCGGTGAAGAACATCGAGCTGATCAAAGGCGGCATCCCCGCGCAGTACGGCGGACGCACCAGCAGCGTGCTGGACATCACCATGAAGGACGGCAACGACAAGGAATTCCACGGGCAGGGTGGCATTGGAATCATCAGCAGCCGCCTTACGCTGGAAGGCCCGATCGTGAAGGACAAGAGCTCGTTCATCGTCAGCGGCCGCCGCACCTACATCGATGTGCTGGCCAAGCCCTTCATGAACCCCGAGGGCGAATTCGCCGGCAGTGGCTACTACTTCTACGACCTCAACGCCAAGGCCAACTACCGCCTCAGCGACAAGGATCGCTTCTTCCTCAGCGGCTACTTCGGGCGTGATGTGTTCACCCTCGATGGCAGTGAGCCGGGCAGCCCCAAATTCAAGATCCCCTGGGGCAACGCCACCGTGAGCGGCCGCTGGAACCACGTGTTCAGCCCCAAGCTCTTCCTCAATACCACCGCCGTCTTCAGCGATTACAAGTTCTCCTTTTCAGGCGGGCAGGACGATTTCGGCTTCAGCCTAAAAAGCGGCATCCGCGATTACGGCCTGAAGCTCGACTTCAACCAGTACCCCAACATCCGCCACAACCTGCGCTACGGCCTGCAATACACCTACCACATCTACACGCCCAGCACCGTGGCCGTGAACAGCGACGACGTGGACTTCAACATCGACACGCCCAGCAAGCTGAACGCGCATGAGGCGGCGGTGTACGTGCAGGACGACTTCGATGTGACCGACGCGCTGCGCCTCAACGCCGGCCTGCGCTACAGCTGGTTCGCCCACGTGGGGCCCTTCCACGAATACCTCACCGATGCCCAAGGCAACAACACCGGCGCAAGAGACTACGCGGCCAGCGACATCATCGCCCAATACGGCGGCCTGGAACCGCGCCTTTCAGCCCGCTACACCTTGGACAAGAACAACAGCCTGAAGGCCGGCGTGAACCGCAACCTGCAGTACGTACACTTAGCCAGCTACAGCTCCATCGGGCTGCCCACCGACACCTGGATCCCCAGCGGGAAGAACGTGAAGCCGCAAGAGGCCGTGCAGTATGCGCTGGGCTGGTTCCGCGACATCCAGGACCGCCAGTACGAAGGCAGCATCGAGGTGTACTACAAGGACATGCTGCACCAGATCGAATACGCCGAGGGCGCCACGCCGGACCAGGGCGGCAACGCCAACTACGACGCAATGTTGGTGTTCGGCAAGGGCTGGAGCTACGGCGCGGAATTCTTCCTGAAGAAGCGCTTGGGCAAACTCACCGGCTGGGTGGGCTACACCTGGAGCAAGACCGAGCGCAAATTCCCCGACGTGAACAACGGCGAGCCTTTCCCCAGCCGCTGGGACCGCCGCCACGACGTGAGCGTGGTGGCCGGCTACACCCTCAACGACCGGTGGACTTTCGGCGGCACCTTCGTGTACAGCACCGGCCAGGCCACCACCCTGCCCGTGCAGCGCTACTTCATCGAAGGCCGCTTGGTGAGCCAATACACCAGTCGCAACGGCTTCCGCATGGCGCCCTACCACCGGTTGGATTTGGCGGCCACGCTGAAGAACAAACCCACCAAGCAGGTCACCGACAAGACCACCGGCAAGGTGAGCACCGTGCAGCGCAAGTACCGCAGCAGCTGGACCTTCGGCGTGTACAACGTGTACAACCGCAAGAACCCCTACTTCTACTACTTCGATGCCAGCAGCGACACCGGCACCGCAGGGCTCACCAT
>JAFDZG010000161.1 GCA_018267065.1 Bacteroidota bacterium | reverse complement strand
GGACTCACGACTTCAGGACTAAAGGACTCACGACTGACCTACTGGCTCACGACTTCTTCTTCAGCTCGGGAAGCATGTGCTCGGCGAAGTAGGCAGCGAAATCGCGCATTTGGGCCGCCATTTTCTCTTCGTTGGTGGCGCGTTCAAAAGTATCCGCAAGTGTGAGGATGTTCTGGTGGAAGAAGGCCTTCATCTCATCCGTGGTCATCTCTTTCGTCCACAGGTCGATGCGCAGCGTATTTAGTTCCTGGGCATCCCAAAAGCTCAGCAACATGGCCTTGCCAACGCCTTGATTGCCGGCTTCGGCCTTCCACTCGATGTTCTCCGGAACGTGGTTCTCGTCAAGATGCACGCGGATCGTGATGTCGGATTCTTTCATGTGAAATGTGAATGGAGGGCGCTTAACGGCGGGTGATGGTTGCGACTTGGAAAAAGCAGGGGCGCCTTGCGGGAACGGTTTTTGGCCCGGCAACGAACCGCCCTGCCCTTGTCATTTTGGCTTGTATGTTTTTAGGAAGGCCTGCGGGTCGTGCATGGCGAAGAGCTGCGCAAAACTGACCTTGGGGTTGGCGCGCAGGTAGCTGTCCACCATTCGGTACCCGATCCATTCGCCAATGTGCCCCGGGCTTTCCCGCGGGAAGCCGGACGTATAGGGCCCATCGTTCATGAACTGGTCGATCACTTTCGGGTCCTTGGAATAGAGCATTTCCTTGGCAACAACCTCCCGCCAGATGTTGAATTCACTGTCCTCACACCACTTCAACTGCTGCGGCGTGAACGCAAACTTCAGCGTGGCATCAGTTTCCGGGAGCAGGGCATCCAACAAGGCCATCACCTTGCCGATCACCACCAGGTTGGTGAGCAGGTCCTCGCCGCTTACGTCCCGGGTGTAATGCACCTGCAGCCAGCCCTTCACCACGCTGGGCACAAGCATTTCAGGGCGCATGCGTTCCTTCTTGTATTGCGGGAACATTTCCGGTGAGAGGTATTGCACCACGGGGCTGTCCTTGCCCACGAACCATTCCACGCCGAAGCCCAAAACACTGTCCGTTGGCAGCACCCCGTAGTTGAATCCGGAGTTGAAGGCAATGATCCGCGGCACCAGGCTGTCCGAAAAGAAAGCCTTTAACCTGCCGAACGCCTCGTTGAAGCCGTCCTCTTGTTCCGCCATGTCGCCCAATACACTATCCGCCCGCAACTGCACCTTGCTCCAATCCGGGTCGTGCACAAAGCGGTTCAGGGCCATTGGCAGGCGCGGATCGTTGAAGGCGGCCGCCTGAAGCACGCGCTCCACATACAATTTGTAGAATTCGCCATACTTCGAATAGAGTTCCAGGTTGAAGTTGCCTGCCGTGTCATCCACTGCCTGGAACAGGTCCTTGTCCAGCCTTTCGATCTTTATGTGCACGGGCACGGGCTTCACCTGCACCGCAACAGGGCCCTTGCCGCCGCACCCGGCCAGCAAAAGCAGCACCACGGCAAGGAGGAAGCTGCTTGCGCACAACGAACCACGGTTACCTTTGGCCACCATTCCAAAAGACTGCAAACCTATGAAGAAGGTCTCCGCCATTGTTTGCCTGTTGGCGATCACCGCGACCAGCGCGCACTCCCAGGATAAACCCGTCCGCTTCGGCATCAAGGTTGCCCCCAATCTTGGATTCATTCATCCGGACACCAAGGAACTGAAGAGCGACGGGGCCCGATTCGGCTACACCTTCGGCCTGATGGGCGATTTCATGCTGGGAAGCAACCAGAACTATGCCTTCTCCACCGGCTTGTTCCTGAACAACGTTGGCGGCAAAACAACTTTCCCCGCATTGAACCAGAACCTGGCCAGCGAATCCAAGTACCAGTACATCGAGCTGCCGCTCACGCTGAAGCTGAAGACCAACGAGATCGGCTACATGACCTACTACGGCCAGATCGGCTTTGGCACGGCGTTCAACATCAGCGCCAAATCGGATTTCGACCAGCCTGATGCAAACGGGAAGATCACGCGCGTGACGGACGAGGACATCATGGACAACACGCAGCTGTTCAAAGCATCGCTGATCGTGGGTGCGGGCCTGGAGTTCAACTTCAGCGGCAACACCTCGGCGATGATCGGCGTGACCTACAACAACGGTTTCACCAACATCAACAAGGACGTGAAGATCGGAGAAACCGAATTGAAGGCCAAGCAGAACTACTTGGAGCTTTCATTGGGCGTGTTCTTCTAAGCCGCGCAACAGGCAACCGCCCCGCTTCCCTTTGTAGGGGGCGGGGCTTTTCTTTGCACCATGCTGAACGCACAGGGCACCATCGGGCACATCACTGAATGGATGCGCAATTACTGCACCGCCAACCGGCAGCAGGGCTTCGTGGTGGGCATCAGCGGCGGCATCGACAGCGCCGTGACCAGCACCTTGTGCGCACGCACCGGGCTGCCCGTGCTCTGTGTGGAGATGCCCATCCACCAGGCCGCGGCGCAGGTGGACCGCGCACAGGAGCACATAGCATGGCTGCATGCGCAGTTCCCCAACGTGGAGGAAAACCGCACGGACCTGACGCCGGTATTTGATGCGTTCAGGCAGGCATTGCCGCCGCAACCGGACAGCCCCGCACTGCACCTGGCCCTGGCCAACAGCCGTGCCCGCCTGCGCATGACCACGCTGTATTATTTCGCCGGTATCCGTAGCGCATTGGTCGCTGGCACGGGCAACAAGGTGGAGGACTTTGGCGTGGGCTTCTACACCAAATACGGCGATGGCGGGGTGGACCTCAGCCCCATCGCGGACCTCACCAAAACGGAAGTGTACGCCTTGGCCGAAGCCTTGGGCATCGCCAAAAGCATCCGCCAAGCGAAGCCCACCGACGGCCTCTTCGGCGACGACCGCAGCGATGAGGACCAGCTTGGCGCCAGCTACCCCGAACTGGAATGGGCCATGGCGCTGCGGGAT
>JAFDZG010000160.1 GCA_018267065.1 Bacteroidota bacterium | reverse complement strand
TGCGCTGAATTGTTGAATGCACTAAAGCCAACAGTGGCGGCGAGGAAAAGCACTGTCAGCGGGCGCAATGGAAAAAACATGCGGAAATGGTGGATTGGACCCGTTGCAACGGGCGGGGCCGCATGGGGGTTTCATGGATCCCCAAGCGGAACGTGTCCTTGCCATTCCGCGCGCCTGAAGCCATTTGCGGCCACCGCGTAGTTTCGTGCTTTCATCATTCCTTCCATGATGCAACACCTGCGCACATTCATTCTTCTTGCGGCCACACTTTCACTTGTTGCCGCCGAGGCACAGCCTTACCGGTATGGTTGCCACTACTTCAGGCAACATCCGCATGCAGCAGCGGTGCCCACGGCGGCGCAACGCGCCTTGATCGATGACATCATCGCGCGAAGCGACACATTCGACATCTTGGACTACGACATCGCCATTGACGTAACAGACTATGCCAACCAGCAGATCAAGGCGGCCACCACCATCACCTTCACCCCGCTGATGGCAGGTCAGGGCTTTATCCGCTTCGAACTTTGGGACCTTCAGGTGGATTCGATCACTTCGTCAGCCGGGCCGCTCGCCTTCAGCCAGGACACCATGCACCTGCGCGTGGATTTTCCGTCCCCCCCGCAGGTCGGCGATACCGCGGCATTCACCGTGCACTACCATGGACATCCGCGCCGGGACCCGGATTGGGGCGGCTTCTATTTTGAAAGTGGCTACATCTACAACCTGGGCATTGGCCTTACCACCATCCCGCCAAACTTCGGCAAGGTGTGGTACCCCTGTTTCGATTCCTTCGTGGAGCGGGCCACATACACCTACCATGTAAAGAGTGCCGGCACCTTCCGCGCACATTGCCAAGGTGATTTCCTCGGCGAGGTGCAGCTCGGCGGCGATACGGTGGTCCGCACTTTCCGCATGGGCCAGCCCATCCCCACGCACCTTTCGGCCATTGCCGTGGCGGACTATGCCGACACCGATTTTGTGCACGCTGGAGCTTATGGCGATGTGCCGGTGCGGCTTACGGCAAAACCGGCGCAGCTCGGCCCCATGACCGCCAAGTTCGCCGACATCGGCGCTGCCATCGATGCCTGTGAACATTGGTATGGCCCCTATGCCTGGGGGCGCGTGGGCTACGTTTTCACCACGGACGGTGCGTTGGAGATCCCCACCAACATTGCCTACCCGGACTTCATGACCTCACAGAGCCTCTTTGAGAACAGGGGCCTCTTCACCCACGAGCTGGGCCACCACTGGTGGGGAGACATGGTGACGCCGCGCACCCAGCAGGACATGTGGCTCAAGGAAGGCCCCGCGGAATACAGCGCGCATTTGGTGGAGGAATGGATCGGCGGGCAGCCTGCCTTTGAGGATGTGGTGAAGAACAACCAGCACTATGTGCTCAGCCAGGCCAACGTGCAGGATGGCGGTTTCCAACCGCTCTCGCCCATGCCCGATCCATACATCTACGGCCTCACCACGTACTATAAGGGAGCCTCCGTGATGCACAACCTGCGCGGCTACCTCGGCGATACGCTCTTCAGCCAAGGCATGCATGCGGTGCAAGTGGCGCACGCCTATTCCACATTGGACGCCGCCGGTTTCCGGGATGCCCTGGAAACCGCCACCGGCTATGACCTGCATCCCTTCTTCACCGATCAAGTGTTCGCCCCGGGCTTCTCGGTGTTCGTGGTGCAGCAAATGCAGGCGCAACCCAGCGGACCGGATTGGGCCGTGAACCTCAACGTCCAACAGAAGCTGCGCGGCACCAGCGTGTTCCACCAGGAGGTGCCATTGGACATTACCCTGATAGGTGCCGAAGGACAGCGGCAGGAATACCGGCAGATGGTGGGAGGGGAGTTCACCAGCCTAACGCTGGAGTGCACCTTTCAGCCTGCCATGGCCGTGCTCAATGGCCACAACCGGTTGAACCAGGCCCGGCTGGACCTGGAACGGAACCTGATTCCCGGCCAAAGCTTCAGTGCGTTCCTGCCATACGTGGACTTCAGGCTCTATCAGGACCAATTGACGGACACCGCCCTGATCCGCATTGAACACATCTGGGCCGCCCCCGACCCGGGCCCGTTGGGCTTCGGCATCGACCAGATCTCCTCCACGCACTACTGGACCGTGGACGGCCTATGGCCCGCCGGTACTGCGTTGCATGCCAAACTGGATTATTCCGGCCTGGCGGAAACCGCCTTGGACCACGACCTCTTCGGCACCACCGAACAAGGTGCCTTGCTGGTATACCGGCCGGATCCATCCTCCACCTGGCAGATCTACCCGGACCAAACGCTGCACGCCAACAGCCTCACCAATGGCGTGGGCACCATCGATATCAACGTGCTGCTGAAGGGGCAGTACGCATTTGCCAAAGGAACCGGCTCGGTGGGCGTGCCGGAAACGGCACAGGATGCAGGCCAATTGAAGGCATGGCCTGTTCCCGCGAGGGACCGGTTGCAGGTGGGTGGCCTGCCTGCTTCCGCCAAAATGGTCCGGTTCAGTGTGTACGCCATGGACGGAACGGTTGCCCTGCAAGGCTTTCGCAGCACTGCAGGTGATGGCACGTTGCAGTTCCAATTGGACGGACTGTCAGCGGGGACCTATGTGCTGCAACTGCTCACCCCGGACGGCTTGTGGAACGGGCGCACCGGCTTTGTGGTGGCGCCGCAGTGATCAGTGCACGCTGCGGGCGCGCGGGTGGAACTGCATGATGTTGCTCCGCAGGTACTCCCGGTCCAGGTGGGTGTAGATCTCCGTGGTGGTGATGCTGGCATGGCCCAGCATTTCCTGCACGGCGCGCAGGTCCGCGCCACCTTCCACCAGGTGCGTTGCGAACGAATGCCTGAACGTGTGCGGGCCGATCGTTTTGGTGATCCCCGCCTTCAGGGCCAAGGCCTTCACCAATTTGAACACCCACACCCGCGACAGCCCGTTGCCGCGCGCATTGAGAAAAAGAAGGTCCTCCGCCTTTGGTTGCACGGGCAGATGGATGCGCTCCCCTTTGCGGTAGAGCTCGATTTGGTGAATGGTTTCCGGGCCGATGGGCACCAAGCGCTCTTTGTCGCCTTTGCCCACCACGCGGATGAAACCGTCCGCAAAGTTCAGCCGGCTGATGCGCAGCCCGCACAATTCGCTGACGCGCAGGCCGCACCCGTACAGCGTTTCCAGCATGGCACGGTCGCGGTGGGCCAATGGCTTGGACATGTCCAAGGCATGCACCATGGCATCGATCTCCTCCACGCTCAGGAACACCGGCAGGTGCCTTCCGGCCCGCGGGCTTTGCAGCAGGGCCGTGGGATCTTCGCTGATCTGCTTTTCCAGGCGCAGGCTCTTGAAAAAGCTGCGAACCGCGCTCAGCAAACGGGCTTGGCTTGTGGCCATCAGGCCTTGTTTGGCCTGCTGAATGATGAATTCCTGAAGATCGTCCAAGTGCAAGGCATCCGGAGGAAGGGGCGGGGCCTGGGCCATGGCAAAATCGCGCAGCTTGCCCACATCGCGCAGGTAGGCTTCCACCGTGCGGTCGCTCAATGCGCGCTCCAGTTTCAGGTGCACGCGGAAGTCGGTGAGCGCGGCCTGCCACTCCATGCTGCAAAGTTGATCCGCCTGCTAGGCCGCCCGATGAAAGGTTTTGCCCACTTTTGCGCACCGTCATGCACATTCGCGTCATCAACGGCCCCAACTTGGACCTGCTCGGCACCCGGGAGCCGGCCATCTACGGCACACGCACCTTCGCGGACTACCTGCGGGAGCTGCAAGCCGCGTTCCCGGCCCACAGCATCGATCACTTCCAAAGCAACGAGGAAGGTGCGCTGATCAATGCGATCAGGCAGGCAGGGCGGGAGTGCAGCGGCATTGTGCTCAATGCGGCCGGCTACTCGCACACCAGCGTGGCCATCCGTGATGCGTTGGCCCTGAGCAGCGTGCCCGTGGTGGAGGTGCACATCAGCAACATCCATGCGCGGGAGGAATTTCGGCACCGCTCCCTTACCGCCGTGCATTGTGTGGGGGTGATCACCGGTTTCGGGCTGGAGGGCTACCGCATGGCGGTGGATCACTTGCTGCGGCGCACCGGCTGATCGAAGGCGGTGCGGTCCAACTGTGCGAAACTTCGCCATCCAAGGATATACCGGTCGTAGGCGATGCTGCGGTGGTACATGCCCGTGAGGTCCGGGCTTGTTTCAAACTTGCGCAGGCGCTTGCGCTCGCGCATCAGGCGCGGAAACCAGCGGGCAAAATTCCAATGTGCCCGGAACACTTGCCGTGCGTGGGGCGCATGTCCTTCCGCAAGGAACTTCAGCGATGCAAAAATGTCAAGTACGATGCGGTGGAAGATCCGGGCGTAGATCCAGCGGGAACTCAGGTGCTTGGTAAGCACCGCCAAGCTGTTGCGGAAGTTAAGAAAGGTCTTGCGCGGATTGTTGTAGCTCAAGGCGCCGCCGCCCACGTGGTACACTGTTACCGCGCTGGTGTAGCCGATGCGCCAACCCATGCGGCGCAGGCACCAGCAAAGGTCGATCTCCTCCATGTGCGCAAACAGCGAGGCATCAAAGCCCCCTGCGGCACGGAATGCCTCGGAGCGGATCATCAGGCAGGCACCGGTGGCCCAGAACACATCACGCACATCATTGTACTGGCCCCGGTCTTCCTCGGTGATCTCGAAGATGCGTCCACGGCAGAACGGATATCCGTTACGGTCGAGGTATCCCCCGGCGGCACCTGCATGCTCAAACCAGGTCCGGTTGGCATGGCTTAGCATCTTGGGCTGGCAGGCGGCCATGTCCGGATGCGCCTCCAAATGGTCCCTTAAGGTGCGTACCCATCCGGGGGTTACTTCCACGTCGGAGTTCAGTAGCACGAAGTATTTTGCTTCCACCTGGGCCAATGCGATATTGTAACCGCCGGCGAAACCTTCGTTCGTGGGCATCTCGATCACTTCCGCCATGGGGGCGTTCGCACGTACCCATGCTACAGAGCCGTCGGTGCTGGCATTGTCCGCCACGATCACCCGCGCATCAGCCTTGGACAAGGCGATCACTCCCGGAAGGAAACGCTCCAGCCAGTGCTGGCCGTTCCAGTTCAGGATCACTACCGCCGTATCCATTGCGCGTTGCTGTTGCGCGCAAATGTGGCGAAGATGGTCCGCCCGGCAACCTCAAAAGTGGTGAAAATTCCAGCCGTTAGCGCCCTCCGCGGCGTCCGGAACTTCCGCCCCGGCCTCCCTGCTGAGGCATGGAACGCTGCGGGCTTCCTTGGTATGAAGGAGCGGATTGCCGTTGCTGTTGTGGGGCTGCGTAGCGCTCCTGTTGATACCCGCGGAACTCCCTGACGCGTTCTTCGCCGCGCATGCGCTCCTGTTCAATTTGGCGCGGGTTCTGTTCACTTTGCCAAGTACGGCCTTGGTTTTGGTGCGGAGCGCGCGGCTGAACCCCGGCCGGTTCGCGGCTGGTATTGTCCCGTGTGGCATCAGGCGTCCTGCTTTGGTCTTGCACCCGGTTCCATTGGCCGTTGCGGAGTTCCTCGGTGCGGCCGTTGTCATTGCGGAACACGTTGCCGTTCCGGTCCGTGAAATGATCGCCGCGTATCGGTTCTGAGCCGCGGCCGTTCAACGCTGTCTTCCCGGTGGCCCGGTTGGTTTCCGCCGTCCTCGCAGGCCTGCTTGCCGGTACTTCGGTGGGGCGAACCCCGGCCAAACGGTGGTTCCGGTAGAGGTCCCCGCCGCGCAGCGCACCGCTGCTGTTCCCAATGGGCCGCCCGCCGGAATTGGCATTGCCGGTAAAACTGTTGCGGTGGCCATAGAAACCGTTATGGTGCCAATGCACCACGGACGGGCAGTAGGCATACGGTCCCCACCAGCCCCAGGAGTAGGGTCGGTAGTAACCGTAGTAGTTCCACGAAGGATAGAACCAATCGTAGCCCCAGGAAGCGCCAAAGCTCCATCCGTACCACGGGTTGTAATACATGTTGAAGCCCCAGGTGTAGGGCCGTGGGTACCAGAAGCTGCCGCGCCAAGGGTTGTAGTAGTAGCCGGTGCCGTAGATCACGGTGCCCCCTTGCACATAACTGCCCAAATAGCCGGGTGTGTAACCGGTGAACACGTAATCAGGCGTGTAGTCGTAGATGTATACGTACCTCACGCGGTAGGCCGGGTCCGAAGGCGGGATCTCGTTCACCTCGGCAGGTACGGATGTGCTCACCGTCCAAGGACCGTCCGGGCTGTTGCCCTCGTACCACACTGCATTGTCGCACACATGGTACACGCCATTGATCAGCAGCACGGTGGTGCTGGCATTCTCTGCGGAATAGACGGAAGTGCCCGCGATCTGGCTGAACTTCGGTGATCCGTCATAGGAGACGCTCACGGTTGCGGAACTGCGGTCCACCTGGGCGGTTTGGGGAATGCTGGCGTCCCGTACGGCTTCACGGGCGGCAGGCGTACCTGCCACGTGCGCCAAGATGCCGTCCTTGGGGGAGCCTTCAGGCACTTTGGCAAAGTCCGCAGGTAGGTCTTCCGGTGCCACATAGTGCCATGGGCCGTTTGGAAGGTCTTTCGTGGCATACCACCTGCCCGATGCCAGGAAGTAGTACTCCTGTGTGGGGATGTACATGAACAGGTCTTTGTCCGTGTTCGTCACGTACATGAGCGAACTGTTGTCGAAGGGCTCCATTTGCGGCTTGCCGTTCACGTCCAGCAGCACTGCAGGCTTGGTGGTGACAACAACCTCCGGAATGATGCCGTCCGTGCGCGGTGCCACTTTCGCCGTGTCCACCTGCTTTGCCAAGGCTTCCAAGTAGCCCGGAGCCTTGGCCTCATGCTTCCACGGCCCTTGGATGTTGCGCGCCGAATACCAAGTCCCCGAACCATAAAGCCAATTGTCGCCCCCCTTCGGCCTCACCAGCAGGAATGGCGAATTCACCACACGCTCCAATTGGGGAGCATTTTGCGCATAAACGGGGTCGGAGACCTTGTCTTCCGGTTTTACCGGTTCATAGATCGGGTCCCCGTCGATGTACAGCAGCATGCTTGGCTTGTCCTTGTAGATGATCGTGGGAGGGGCATTGTCGTACTGGGCCGTGCTTTGTTTTTCATCATCCAGGGCCGCCACCAGCCAGTCTATCGGTATGGGGGCTGCATGTGCCGTGATCCCCGATGAAAGCATCTCCTTGATTCCTGCGATCTCACCGGCATCGCTGATCCCGGGGAACCGCGCGTCCGTCACTTTGAAATTGGTAAGCGTGCCCATTCGGTTGCTGCGGTCCACGGCAAGTGTGCCATTGCCCCACACCGCCCCGAAAACAGGCGTTTTGTCAGCCGGGCGTTGCAAGGCAACGGCGGCACGCGCGGTAAAGCTGGTGCCGTCAAAGGACTCCGGCTGCGGTTTGAAAACCTGCACCTGGTTGCCTTCGGAGGTGAACACCAGGGGCCAGCCCCCGGTGCTGTCCTGCTGGGTGAACGCATGGAGCGAACACAGTAATGCAGGGGCTGCGAGAAGAAAACGTGCAAGCGTGCGCATGGTCGTTTGGGTTCTGCAGGTCAACGCCAAGTTTCGTGCCAATTTCAACTTTTTGTGCGGATGGTTGTCTTACCCCTTGATAGCCGGAAGTTGGACCTTCTTGATGTTGCCGGGTTCAAATTGGTGCAGGGCCGGTAACCACGGCGGAAATACCGATCTGTGGGTATTGTAACCGGTTCGTGGAGGAGATAGCTTTCGGTGTCATTTCGGTGATGCGGTATCTGATCGGCAAACAAGGGAACGCAATGAAAGACCAACTGGGAATTACAGGGTTGATGCTGGTTGCGGCCGGTATCCCCCTCCATGCGGAAACGGCAGCCCTTCACTTGGACGGCATCCTGAGGGTGAAAGAATTGTCCATGGACCAAGCGAGGGTCGTGGTGGTCTCCAACGGGGGTTACCGCCATGTGATAACGGAAGGGTTGGCCCATTTCTCCCTTCAGATCGATCTTCAGCGCAGCTATCTCATATCATTTGAGCGCCCCGGATGCATCAGCAAGCAATTGCTTTTTAATACAACAGTGCCGGATGATTGTGTGCACGAGGGTGGCTTCTACTTCCCGTTCCAGGTAACGCTGGAACCTGCCATGCACGGTGAACGCGTACGGTTTGCGGGGCCGGTGGGATATGTACGTTTCGACATGGACAAGGAGGATTTCGGTTACAGCACGGACTACAGGATCGCAAAGGATGAACAGCTCGTTGCCCAACTGGAGGAAGTGCGTTCTTCCTTGGCCGAAAATGCCCAAGAAGGATCAGCACCTTTGTCCGCAGTGCCGTTGACGGATGGGGTCCAACAACAAAGTGGGCCTGGGGGCAACGCAAACGCAACGGGATCCACTGCACCCACTTTGTCCCAAGTGCCTCCAATGGTCCATGTGCTGGAAACGGTGTGCAACACTTCCATCAACCGGCTGTTGCCCAGAATGCCGGAGGTAGCATGTCAAATTGCGGATCTTGCATTGCTTCAGCCGGCATCAGCGATCGGGCCCACGGAACCGGCATGGCTAAGGCAAAGCGAAGCTCCTGAAGCCGGTGCCAAGGTGGTCCGCAAGCAGGTGGATGCGGAAAAACTCCGTGTGGTCACCACGGTTTTGGTGGAAGATCATGGCAGGGCGGAAGAGTTTAAGCGGGTGGCCAGCTATTACGGCGGGGTAACTTATTTCTGCCGGTCATCGCCGTGCTCCGAGTTCACGTTCAACCAGGCTACAAAACCTTGACTAAAGGCTGGCTCGGAGTACTTCGAACGGATGGCACGCGAAGCAATCGTTCGCTCAGGCAAGGCGCAGCAAAGGGAGGATACTGGGACGAAGTATCCGACTGAGCTGCAACTGGCACATCCCGTTCGCGGGAGCTGTATGAGCGAACGAGGGCGAGCATCCAAAAGAACCTTCACCATCGGTCGTGCCGCCGGAGCGAGGTACTTCGACCACCCTAAAGGCGCTCCAGCCGGACCACCGTTTCAAGGTGCGCGGTGTGAGGAAACATGTCCAAGGGCTGTACGTGCGTAATGCGGTACAGGTCCTTCAACAAGGCCAGGTCACGGGCTTGTGTGGCCGGGTTGCAGCTTACATACACAATTGCCGGCGGGGCCATCTCCCGTATCCGCATCACCACAGCCTCGTGCATGCCGGCACGCGGCGGGTCGGTCACCAATACATCGGGAGTGCCGTGCCGTGCAATGAAATCCGCATTCAGGAGATCTTTGAGGTCGCCGGCCTCAAAAGCAACGTTCGCGATGCCGTTCAGCGCTGCGTTCGCCTTGGCGTCCACCACGGCTTCCGGCACGATCTCCGCCCCGGTCACTTGTGCGCAATGCCGCGCCAAGGAGAGCGTAATGCTTCCGGCACCGCAGTACAGGTCGTAAACACGTTCGTGGCCGCGTAAGCCTGCCAGCTCCCGTACCAAGGCATACATCACGCGTGTTTGTTCAGGGTTGGTCTGAAAGAAGCTTTTCGGCCCGATCCGGAACTGCAAAGGAGCAAAGCCTTCGTCGGGGAGTTGCTCGATCAGATGGTCGCGCCCATGGAACAAGTGGATGTCCAAGTCCCAGATGGTATCATTCTTCTTTGGGTTGATGCACCACAGCAAGGATGTAATCGCTGGAAATGCTTCCACCAAGGCGTTCATCAACGCCTCGCGGGCCCCGGCGTTCTCGTGCCCTAAGGCGATCAGTACCATCACTTCGCCCGTGGAAGTGGTGCGGATGGTCAGCGTGCGCAGCCAACCTTCATGCCTGCGGATGTCATAGTGCGAGAGGCCGTGCAGGGCGCTGTATTGCCGGATGAAATTGCGGATGGCATCGCTGGGGGCGGGCTGCAGCCAGCACTCGGAGATGTCCAGGATCTTGTCGAACCGGCCAGGCAAATGGTAGCCCAAGGCCTTGCGGTCCGTGATGCGCTCTCCGGATGCCAGTTCCTCGGGGGTGAACCAGCGTTGCGCACTGAAGGTGTACTCCAGCTTGTTCCGGTAAAACCGATCGCGCGGGGAGGCCAGCGTTGGCGGCACGTTGGGCAGGTCCAAGCCTCCCAGCCGTTCCAGGTTGTCAATTACCTCCTGGCGCTTGAAGGCAAGCTGCGCCGGATATTCAAAATGTTGCCAAGTGCATCCTCCACACGTGCCAAAATGCTTGCAGAATGGCTCCGTGCGGTGTGGCGAAGGCTGCACCAGCCGGGCCACGGTGGCTTCGGCGAAATTTTTCTTCTTCCGGGTGATGCGAAGGTCGGCCACATCGCCGGGAACAGCCCCGCTGATGAACACCACCAGTCCGTCCACTTTGGCAATGGCCTTGCCTTGGGCCCAGCCGGTCACTTCCACATGGTCCAAAAGGAGTTCTTCGCGTTTTGCCATCGGCCCGCAAAGGAACACATGGGGCACCTAAGGGCCCTAAATGGAAAATGCCTGTGCGGATCAGGCCCCAGTGCTCAACGGCGCAGGGCTTATTGCCGTTTAAGCTGTCCCGATTTCCATGCCTGGATGAACTGTGCCCACGCAATGGGATTGAACAGGTTTACCGTGGGCGCCATGCCTTGGTTATAGATGCGCGTGTTGTCCAAGGATGCTTGGTAGTGCGCCGCGAGGCCCGGATCCGGCGGCAGGTTCTCCATGCGCTGGATCACCTCGGCGGAATTGAGGTGTTTCAGCGCGCGCTCATATTCATTGTCGGAAAGGTTCAGTGCCATGAACGCTTCGCGGAATTGTTCCTTGCTCGGCCATGGGTATACTTCCAACGGCTTCAGCAGCACCGTGTCCGGGAAGAGCACGTGGATCATGGAGTACTTGTTGTCATGGAGCGAGTCGGGAATGATGTAGCTGCCCCGTTTGAAGCCCACGGCCCCGAATTCAACGGTGTCCCCCGCTTGTGCCACAAAACTGAAATAGCCGTACACGTCGCTGATGGTGCCCCGGTAGCTGCCTTTGGTAAGAATGCTGGTGAAGGGTACCGGTTCCAGGCTGTCGCCCGTTACCACCACGCCACTGAACTGTACCAGCTTACGCTCCTTTTGGTTTTGGCCAAAGGCTAGGGTGGTGGAAGTCAACAGAAGGAACAAAAGGAATTGGCGCATGGCCCAAAGGTAACCAGTGGTGCAGCCAACTTCGTGCCATGCCGGGCATTGTGCACAGTTGCAAGGATCGCAACCGCTGCAATACTTTGGCTGCATGAAACGGACTTTGCGCCCCTTCCTGCTGGCCTCCTGCTGCTTTGCCCTCAGCGCCAATGCACAGATATCCATTGGCCCGGCGGACATGCCCGACCCCGGGGATACAGTGCGGTTCCGCAACGGCACCACCACTGTGGACATGGACAACACGGGTCCGGACTTCACATGGGATTTCAGCGGTCTTGTGCCCGGAGCGGAGGGCGCGGATACCGCGGTAACGGTGGGCAGCACGCCGTTCCTGTACCAGTTCTTCTTCAACAATGCCCTGCTTTACCCGGAAAACAAGGCCGATCTGGCCATGCGCGGCGCGGACATGGGCGTGCAGGCAGTGCAGATCAACGATGTCTTCAACTATTTCAAGTCCAATTCCGCCGGATACCGCGATGTGGGCTTCGGTGCCAACATCAATGGCCTTCCCACTTCGGTGCAGCGCACCCCGGTGGATTGGATCTACCGCTTCCCCATGGATTTCGGCAACACGGACAGCTCCGCCAGCCATTTTGAGATTTCCGTGCCCACCTTGGGCTTTTACGGCCAGGATCAGGTGCGCCGCAATGAGGTGGACGGCTGGGGAACGCTCATCCTCCCGGCCGACACGTTTCAAGTTTTGCGGGTGAAATCACGTCTCCAGCGTACGGATACCGTTTACATTGACCAGTTTGGTTTGGGCTTCGCGTTGCCGGAGCCTGAGACCATTGAGTACAAATGGCTTGCACAGGGCATGGATGAACCCGTGTTGCAGGTTACTTCCGTGGCAGGGGTCAATTCGCTTGTGCGTTTTTATTACCATCCGGAGGATATTTCCACCGGAATGGAAAGCCCGGCCCCAAAGGAGGTGCTGCGCGCTTGGCCTAATCCTGCCGGAAACACGTTGCACATCGAAGGGATGCCCCAGGGCGGCCTGGACCTTGTTTCCGCTGACGGACGCACGGTGCGGAGCCTTTTGCAGGGGGTGTCCACGCGCATTTCCGTGGATGTCCATGATCTGGCGCCCGGCCTGTACCTGTTGCGCACAAGGCAGGGCGGTGCCGCGCAGCGCGTGGTGATCGCGCATTAGGCGAAGTTCTCCGCGTGGTATGCTTCCCGCAATGATGCAATGGCGGGGCGTTGTCCTGAGCACCAAGCCCGCACGGCAAGGATATCGTGCCGTTGCATGGCAGCTATAACGGGATGCTTTTCCGCGTCGCTTTCCGTTAAAAGCTTCATCAGCACAGTTCGCCCTGCTTCCGCTTCCCGCTCCATGCGGGTGTCATGGATGTCCTTCCGAAGCAGCACCGCCCGCGTCAAGTAGCCTGTTGCGAATGCCGCCACATAGCGTGCCTTGCCCCAGAATGTTCTCCCAAAATGTTCCGCCTGGGGCAGGTGCCCCGCTTCATGGGCCAAGTGGAGCAACCACGCCCGGCAGGAAGCTGCACTGCCATCGCCAAGGCCATCCGGTGCAAACCAGATCCGGGTGAACCAAATGGTGCGGCCCACGGTGAGGGCACCTCCCCGGCGGTAGGGATACCAAGGAGCATGGAGCCAGTTTGCGCTGGAGGGCCGAATGCGGGCGGCGTGCAGCAGGTCCTTGCCAACCCCGCACACGGCATGGAGCAGTTCCACGGCGGCATCGCTCAGGCGACCGTCGGGCAGTACGATTCCCCCCGGTGGCATGGACGGTTTCACGGGGCAAAGGAAGGGTGCCGTTCAGAATGCGGACCCATCATGTTGCGGCCCTGTACCTTCGCAGCCATGGCGGGCAGCATGCACGGAAGGCTTTTCCGGTTCATCAGTTTCGGCGAAAGCCATGGGCCCGCCATTGGCGGTGTTGTGGAAGGCTGCCCGGCGGGGTTGAGGCTTGACGTGCAAGCCGTACAGCGTGAGTTGGACCGCCGCAGGCCGGGAAGTACCGCGCTGGGAACTGCCCGGCAGGAGCATGATTCAGTGGAATTCCTAAGTGGCATGTTCGAGGGCGCCACGTTGGGCACTCCCATTGCGTTCATCATCCGCAACAAGGATGCCCGTTCCGGGGACTATGACCACCTGAAGGATGCATACCGCCCGGGCCATGCCGACCGGACATGGGAAGATAAGTTTGGAGTGCGCGACCATCGGGGCGGCGGGAGGGCAAGCGCGCGGGAAACCGCCGCCCGGGTGGCAGCGGGGGCCATTGCGCGCCAGTTGTTGGCCACGGTGGGCGTACGTGTAAGTGCATGGGTAAGCCAAGTTGGCGGGGAACGTTTGAAACTTCCGTTCCAGGAACTGGTGCTGGAGAACGTGTTCACCAATGATGTGCGCTGCCCGGATCCCGCCACGGCACTGCGGATGTCAACCTTGATCGAACAAGCCCGCGCCGGGGGCGATACCCTTGGTGGGCGGATCACCTGCGTGGCGCAAGGAGTGCCGGCAGGACTTGGGGAACCCGTGTTCGACAAGTTGCACGCGGACCTCGGCAAATCCATGTTCAGCATCAATGCCGTGAAGGGCGTGCAGTTCGGGAGCGGCTTTGATGCCATTGCGATGAAAGGCTCGGAGCACAATGATGAATTCCTGGAACGCGGTGGCCGGATCCGCACCGCCACCAACCGGAGCGGGGGCGTGCAAGGCGGCATCAGCAACGGCGAGGACATCCTGTTCGACGTGGCTTTCAAGCCCGTTAGCACGCTGATGCGCCCCCAGGCCAGCGTGGACCGTGAAGGACGTGAGGTGGTGCTGGAAGGCAAAGGGCGCCATGATCCGTGCGTTGTTCCGCGTGCGGTGCCCATCGTGGAGGCTATGTCCTGCCTGGTACTGGCAGACCATTGGCTGCGCCAGCGCAGTGCACGCCTGTAGCCGAACCGAAGGGGCTATCCCTTCTTCCTCTTCTCAAGTGCGTTGATCAGGTCCACCATTTGGTCAACGTCCAGTTGCTTGCCCACGATCTTGTGGTCCTTGTCCAGCAGGAAGAATTTCGGCGTGCTGTACACGTCCCAGGTATTGGCGTAGTTCAGGCTTTCAATGGTGGTGTATTTCGGGATATACTTGTAGGAAGCCGTCTTGGCTTCATTGTACACGTGCCAGGTCAAGCCCACGTTGGTCCAATCCAAGTGGTTGTCCTTGATGAAGGTCTTCCAATCGGCGAAGAGTGTACTGTCCGTTGCTTTGGCCACGGCAAATACGCCCACGCCCAAGGGCTTCAGCTTCTCTTTCCAGTCCTCATGGAGCTTGGGCAGCACCTTTTTGCAATGCCCGCAGTGAGGGTCCCAGAACACCAGCAGGACATATTTGTCCGGCATGTTGTAGTAGTTGAGCCAATTTGTTTCCGTCGTGTCGGGAAGCAGGATGTTCTTGCCAACGGAGCCGATGATCAGGGGTGCTTCCTTATCGGCCCGTTCGCATAGCTTCTTCAGCTTGTCCGCATCCATCCACGTGGCACGGCTCTTTCCGCCGTTCTGGGGGCAGTAATAGGTCTGGGCCATGTGCACGAACACGGCGTCCATGCCCATGATGTCGCTGGTTTCGTACTTGTACGTGATGCCGTTCACCGCAAACTTGAACAGGTCGCCGTTGTCGTCCATCCGTTGGATCAGCTCATCCGCGCATTTGTTGATGGTGTCGGGTACCTGCGGAACCACTTTGCCGATGTATTCATCAAACTTGTTCTGGAACACGGGGGTGCGCAGGTTCCGCGGGTCCTTCAGGTTGGTGTTGTCCCAGAAGTGCGAGCGGTAATTGTAGTAGGTGGCGGCACTGTCCACGCTGCCATCGGCCTTTTTGACCTCTTTCGGTTCAGGCGCAATGCTCATCTTCACGATGCTGGCGGCATAGGTGCCCGGATTTTCAGCTACCAGCTTGTTCTGGTAGGCGAGCACCTCGGTCTCCATTTTCTTGAGCTGTTCCTTGAATGCCGCCTTGGCAATGGGGTCCTCGGTGGCCTCCATTTT
The DNA here is from genome assembly GCA_018267065.1 of Bacteroidota bacterium. Lineage (GTDB taxonomy): Bacteria > Bacteroidota > Bacteroidia > Flavobacteriales_F > PHOS-HE28 > PHOS-HE28. Next base: position 4,850 of record JAFDZG010000160.1, on the reverse strand, counting down.
CTTGGTTACCGCATCGGCCTCGGTTTTCTTGTCGCCAAGGAAACGGACATAGGCCAGGAAAAGCTGGTTCTCCTTTGAGCGCACCACTGCAAGGTGTTCATTCAAGGCTGCCGTGTCGCTTTTCATTTCCACCACCGGCTCATTCACCAGAAACTCGAAGTATTTCGGCCCCGGGATCACTACGGCGTACACACCGGCCTTGTAGCCTTCAGGTCTGTTGAACACGGCAACTCCCTTCGCGTTTGCCACGGTCGTGTCGGCATAGTACAGCTTGTTTCCGTAGTAATTGGCCAGGAAGATGGTGTCATGCGCGGTGCCGTCAATGGTGAACTTCAGCTCACGCTTGTCTTGTGCATGCAGCGTTCCCAGTGCCAGTGCGGCGATGAGGAAAAAGGTGGTTCGCATAAGGCAAAAGTAGATGGGGGCCAAACCCAAGCCCCGCCGTTAACGATCCTTTGACGCTTTTGCACCGGAGGGGAGGGGCGCCGGTCGCCTGGAACCCGTTGGCTTACACCTGCAAGGTCTTGAACTCGTTGGTCAGGTGGAAGCTGATCTCCGGGTTGTTGCGGCGCTCCAGGTCCAGCATGTAGGCCGAAGGTGCCATGAACACGGGGTTCTCATCCTTGTCCTGCACCACTTGGGTGGATTTAGTGCGGATGAAGGCCTGCAACGCGGCCGGATCATCACTGGTGAGCCAACAGGCCTTGTGCGCCGCAATTGCCTGGAACGCGCAGTTGGCGCCGTATTCATGCTCCAACCGGTACCGGATCACATCGAACTGAAGTTCGCCAACGCAGCCTACGATCTTCTTGTTGCCGGGTTGCTGGGTGAACAGCTGGGCCACGCCTTCCTCGGTAAGTTGGCGGATGCCCTTGTCCAATTGCTTGCTCCGCATGGGGTCCAGGTTCACCAGTTCGCGGAAAAGCTCCGGCGAGAAGGAAGGGATGCCCCGGAAATTGAAGATGGCGCCGTCCGTAAGAGTGTCGCCGATCTTGAAGTTGCCCGTGTCGAAGAGGCCGATCACATCGCCTGGCCAAGCTTCTTCCACAAGTGATTTCTGCGCGGCAAGGAACGCCGTGGGGTTTGCAAAGCGCAACTGTTTGTTCAAGCGGACATGGTGGTAAAAGGTGTTCCGCTTGAATTGGCCCGAGCAGATGCGCAGGAAGGCTACGCGGTCACGGTGGTTGGGGTCCAGGTTGGCGTGGATCTTGAAAACAAAGCCGCTGAAGGCCGTGTCTTCCGGTGAAACCACGCCCTGGTCCGTTTCGCGCGGCCCCGGTGGCGGTGCAATGCGGATGAAAGTGTCCAGCACCTCGCGCACGCCGAAATTGTTGAAGGCACTGCCAAAGAATACGGGTGCCACTGCTCCTTGGCGATAGGCTTTCACGTCCAAAGGGTCGTAAACGCCGTTCACCAGTTCCACTTCACTGCGAAGTTCAGCAGCCGGGTCGCTTCCAAGCAGGGCGTCCAACCGTGGGTCTGCCAAGTCATCGATCCGTTCGTCGGCCAATTCCTTCTTGGTCTTTCCTGCCTCAAAGAGCCTCAGGTCGTGGTCAAACAGGTCATATACGCCTTGGAAAGTGGCTCCCACACCGATCGGCCAGCTTAAGGGGCGCACCCGGATGGAAAGCTTTTCCTCCAGCTCATCTAGCAGGGAGAAGGCATCCCGCCCTTCAAGGTCCAGCTTGTTGATGAAGACGATCACCGGGGTGTTGCGCATCCGGCACACTTCCATCAATCGTTCGGTCTGTGGTTCCACGCCCTTGGTGGAATCGATCACGAGTACTACGCTGTCCACTGCCGTGAGCGTGCGGTAGGTGTCTTCCGCGAAATCTTTGTGGCCGGGTGTGTCCAGCAGGTTCATCAGCACGCCGCCATACTCAAACGTCATCACCGAGGTGCTCACGGAGATGCCCCGTTGCCGCTCGATCTCCATGAAGTCACTGGTGGCTCCTTTGCGGATCTTGTTGCTCTTCACCGCTCCCGCGGTCTGAATGGCACCGCCATAGAGGAGGAATTTCTCCGTGAGGGTGGTTTTGCCCGCATCGGGGTGGCTGATGATGGCGAATGTGCGCCGCTTGGCTATTTCCTGCTGTTGACCCATGGCCGAAAAGGGCCGCAAATGTAGCCCGGCTGCGTTGCTCATGTCGGACGGCATTATTTTCGGCTCCTTGTGCCGGACCCATTGCCGGCCTGATCGCCATGAAGAAGATGTTCCTGCCGTTGATCGCGTTGTTCGGGTCCTGTGCAAACGCCCAGCAAAATCCCGCCCGCATTGCCCTGCATACATGGGCCACCGGGCTTGATGGCCCTGTTTATGTTGCCAATGCCGGCGATAGCCGCCTTTTTGTGGTGAACAGGCCTGGCACGATCAAGATCATTACGGATAGCATGCAAGTGCTGGCCACGCCCTTTCTGGACATCACCCCCGAAGTGACCAGTGAATACAGCGAGCAAGGCCTGCTTGGAATGGCTTTCGATCCCGGTTATTCCACGAACGGGTTCTTCTATGTGTACTACATCTACGGCAACAGCCCGGGCACCAGCCGGATCTCCAGGTTCCATGTGAGTGCAGACCCCAACGTGGCGGACCCCGCCAGCGAGGTGGTGCTCTACACCGTGCAGCAGCCTTATTGGAACCACAATGGAGGTTGCCTGCAATTCGGTCAGGACGGATATCTCTATTGCGGTTTCGGCGACGGAGGCAGCGGCAACGACCCCAACGGGAATGGGCAGAACATGAACGTGCCCCTGGCCAAAATGATCCGGATCGATGTTTCCCAGCATGACAGTACCTACGCCATTCCGGCGGACAATCCGTTTGTGGGCGCACAGGACACGCTTCCTGAGATCTGGGCAAGCGGATTACGGAACCCTTGGCGCTACAGCTTTGACCGGCTGAACGGTGATTTGTGGATCGGGGATGTGGGGCAGAACACGTGGGAGGAAGTGGATCATTGGCCTGCCGGAAGCGGGGGAGGGCCGAACTTCGGTTGGCGGTGCCGGGAAGGGTTTGTGGCAACGCCCGGCGTGAGCCAGGCGGGATGTTCCACGGATGGGCCATTTGTAGACCCCGTTGCGGCATTCAACCATGGAAGCCAAGGTTGGTGCTCGGTGATCGGAGGGTATGTATACAGGGGGGCTGAGTTTCCGCACCTCTATGGCAAGTACATTTTTACGGACTACTGCAGCGGCGATTTCCTCACTTTCGGGGCGAACAATGACGTGGACACCTTGCTGATGACCGCAAACAGCGGATACTCCGGCTTCGGGGAAGGTTTTGATGGGGAACTTTACGTAACCGATGTGGACCATGGTACTGTGAAGAGGATCGTGGATGCGTGCCCAATGGCGGACCCCGTAGCCACGTTTGATGGGACCGCCTTGACCAGTACCGCGGCCAATAGCTGGCAATGGCTGCTGAATGGCCAACCGATCAATGGTGCCACAGGACAGAGCTATGTGCCGACCGAGAACGGTACCTATCAGGTTCGTGCCGGTTTCGGTGGACCGTGCTTGCTGCTTTCAGCCGGTGTGGTGGTCAGTACGCTGGGCGTGGTGGAGCACGGCAGCTTGCTGCCCGCAGTCTTTCCACAACCTGCGCAATCCAGCCTGGAATTGCGCTTTGACGGTGCCAAGCCGACTTACACGGTGGTGTTGCTTGATGTTCTTGGGAAAACCCTGCGAACAATGAAATGGCCAGCCTCCAATGCGTTGCTGACCATGGACGTTTCCAACCTCACACCGGGAAATTACCTCCTGCGCGGCCTCATGGGAAGCTCCGGCATTTGGGAGCGCACGGTGATGGTGTCCCATTGATCCGCGCGACATGGCAATTGGTTGGGCTGGTGGAATGGACCGGCCCCGAATTGCAAGGTTGCGCGGGTGAAATACCGGGGAAGCTCACCCTGTTTACGCCCCCCTGCCCGGGTAGCAAGCAAAAGCGATGGTTCTCCAATGATGGGATAGGCTGGGGGCATGGCACGGTCCATAGAGCGGTTTACCAGCCAACGCGGACTCCTGCGAAAAGAGGCCATGGTCCAGCTCCGGTCCAATTGGCGCGGACCCTGCCGAATTGGAAATTTTGTGGGGGCATGGCCGTGTGTTGAAGCCCGCATTCGGCTCTTTACACGGGGAGCCAATGATCGTATTCAGCTTGGGTTCATTCTGGCCGCCACTCACCAGCCATGTCGTGTGGGCTTGTCTGTTCTTGTTCCGGATTCGCTGGCATTGAATCGGTCACTACTGCCATTTCAAGATGAATGAAGGAATGCGGTAGCTGCACCTCTGTTCACTTCTTTACCTCCTGAACACAATGGAGGTGGCACAGGAATGCTGGATCAGGCATCATTGAGATGCCCGCAAACGACAAGGACCCCCCGTTTCCGGAGGGCCCCTTGTCGTTAGGAAGATTCCGGGTTACCGGATGATGTTCAACCGTTGCACGGTCTTGTGGCCGTTCACGGTAATGTTCACCATGTACACGCCGCTGGCGATGTCCTTGGGCAGTTGCAGGATGGTGCTGAAGCGCTCGCCGCTGTTGCCGAACTCCTTGGCAAACACCTGCTTGCCATAGATGTCCTGGATGTCAACCGCGATGCGCTGCTGGGCATCCTGGATGCCGCCTATGCTCAGGTTCACCAAGCCGTCGCGCACCGGGTTCGGCCACATCGTGGCTTCCCCGAAGTTGGCTTGTTCCATCTCGCCACCAAGCACGGCTCCGGTGTTGTCGATGGTGATGGTGCAGGTTTGGCCGCAGAAGCCGCTCCATACCGTGCCCAGCTTCACGTTCACCAGCACGCTGTAGGTGGAGCCGTTCGCCAACGGGGGCGCAACGGTGTTGTTCCACT
>JAFDZG010000015.1 GCA_018267065.1 Bacteroidota bacterium | reverse complement strand
GCCCAAGGCATCCATCACGAGGAATTCATAGGCGCCGTCGGCCAGTGGATTGAACACCACATGGAGCAGGTCCGTTGCCGGGCTTGGAAAGATCACGGGCCTGCCGTCGCTGCGGTTCAAGGTGGCCGCCACCGTATGGCTCATCATCACGGTTCCGTCCAGGTCCACCTGTTCCAGGCGGTAATAGTTCACGCCCCGTACCGGGTGCTGGTCCACGAAGAGGTAATCGGTGCGGAACTGGCTGTTGCCTGCGGCGGCCACGGTGCCGATGGTGCTGAAATGAATGTTGTCCACGCTGCGCTGCACGTTGAAGTGGTGTGAGTTCCGCTCCGTGGCGGTAGCCCATTTCACATCGATCACCGGGTCGCGGGCCGTGGCTTCCAGGTTGAGCAGTTCCACCGGCAACGTGGTGCAGTCCAAACTGGAACCACCGGAGAGTTGCCAGTTCAGGGTGAATGCTTGGCCAGTGGTGGAGAAGTTATCGATGTAGAGCACATACACCTCACCAGCCAAGGCCTGGATGTCTTTTACCCAGCCGGTACCACCGGCTCCCTCGGTAGTTTGGGTGGCGGTGGAATTAAGGCCCGTGGTATACGGGGTGGGAGCATCATAGCTGCAACGCAGGGGCGGCCCGGTGGGGCATTGGGCGCTGGAGAAGGGGCCCCATACGGCAAAGTCATAGTCATCAGTGCCATTTGCCGGTGTAATGGAGAAGGCAATGGTGCCCGCCGTTTGCGGGGAGAAATAGTACCAGGTTCCTTGGCGCTCGCCGGAGGACAGGCAGCCTTGGTTGGTGCTGTTCAGGTCCATTACCTGGCCTGTGCTGCTGCTGTTGTTGGTGATGGCCTGCGAGTTGCATACCGTTACTCCGCCGAGGCAGTCCTGGGGTTGTGCCGGAGCGGGGCCGCAATCCACGGTTTGGCTGAAGGTGATGCCTGCGGCAGGCGGGGTGGCAGAGGTGAAGTAGGGCAGCTGCCCCAGTTTGGAAATGGAGTATGAATTTTGGTTTTGGTTCGGTCCGGTGGCGGTATAGTTCAACTCGATCAGGTCGCCCAGGTTCACCCCGATGAGCACGGCGTTGGAAGCACCGGTAACGGTGTAGTTGGTCCACGCCCCGCCGTTGATGCGGACGCCCACGGATGAAGAACCCCAACCATTGCCCCCGCTGTCGTTGAGGCGCAGGATGTACACGCAATCACCGGCGGGCGGTGTGATGCAGGAGACGTTGGCAGCCCAGCCCGCATAGTTGATGGACCCGTCCGCACTGAACACCGCAGTAAGGCAGCCGGTTGGGTTGGTGGCCATGATGAACGGCGGCAAGGCAGTGCCGCTGTAGGTGCCGATGAGCGGTGCAGCGATGCTGTTGCCGTCGTAGATCAGCAGTTGGTCAATGAATCCCTCCGTATGGAACGAGGTGAAATTGAGCGTCACCATGTCGCCCGGAATGGAGGGGCAGATGGTTACGGTGGAACTGACCCCGTCGGGATAGTTGGCACCGGAACCTCCGGGGTCGTAAAACACTTGGCCACAGGCAGGGGGTGGCGGCGGGGTGGTGATGCAGAGGTTGAAAGTGGTGTTGGCACCGGGCGTAGCACTCCAGGAATAGACCCGGACCCAATAGGTTTGGCCGATGGTGAGGCCAGTGAGGGTGGAGGTGTTCGGGTCGCTGCAGCTGATGTTGGTGAGCGCGCCGCAGGTGCCGCTGTACACGGCGTGATAGAGGTCGGTGGTGTTGCCGGCCACGTTGTTCAGGCTGATGTAGTGGGTGGTGCTTGTCGCAGTGAACCTGAACCAGACATCATCGTCCGGGGTGCCGAAGCAGGGTGCGGTGGCAAGTCCTGTGGGAGTTGCACCAACCAGCGTGCCTGCCGCCTGGCTGGTGCAGTTCATGTCCGGGTTCACGGGTGCCACGGTGGCGGCGCAGGGGTTGTCATTGGCGGGCGGGGGGGGAGGTATCTGTGCGCAAATGGAGAAGGTGCCGTTGTTGTCCCCGCCATATTCCCAGAAGCGCACATACACGGTACTGCCGGGGGTGAGGCCAGCCGCGGTGATCATGGGCATGAGGCCGTTGGCACTGCCGTCGTCATCGCAGGCCACTTGGGTGAATGGGCCACTGCAACTTGCTGCGGTGTACAAGGCCATTCCGCCGTCGGTGATCACCCCGGTGTTGCTGTCGATGATCAATCCGCCTGAGGCGGGGACCACCACGCTGAACCACACATCCGCACCGGCGTAGTTGGAGCAAGTAGGTGCAGGAACGCCCGTGGTGCCCGAAGCCTGAGCGGTAGTGGAAGTGGTATAGGTGCAGGTGGCGTTCACGGGCAGTGCGGTCGCCCCGCATGGGTTGTCGTTGGCCGGAGGTGGCGGGGCGCTGTAAACACAGAGGGTGCCGTTCATGGCGGCATCGCCACCATAACGCTGCACGCGTACCATGTAATTGGTGCCCAAGGTGGTAGGGATGGTCGCCGTTTCCACGGCTCCACCGCAGCAAGCATCCGAACAGGCCACAACTGTTGGGGCCGCACAGGTGCCGGTAAGCACGTGCAGCACGGCATCGGCTCCGCCGGGAGGGGTGTATTGCACGATCACGGGGTTGCCGGTGCCGGCAAACCAGCCGAACGCATCGTCATTGGCCGAACCTCCGCAACCTGCGGGTGCCATGTTGTTCACATAGCCAGCCGGCTTGTTGAAAGCCACTGGTGTGCAGCTGGCCCCCACGGTCCATTGGGCACCTGGGGTGAAGCCGCAGGCATCCGTGGAGGCTTGGCCCATCACGGTTCCGCAACAAAGGGCCATTGCAACGGGGCATAACCAAGCGATTTTCAGCTTGGGCTGCATGAAGTCGGTTCGCACAATGTGGGGCAGCATTGCGGCGGTTGGGGTAGTAAGCAATAATACGCAACAAGGGATTCATTGGAAAGACGTGCGGTCTTTCCAAAGTTGCCTGCCGGCCGAAAAAATATATGCACGCCTACTACTTCGAGGCTGCTGCGGCCCTGTCCAAGGCGGGCTTATGTGCGTATTGCACCAGCGCTTCACGCAGGCATTCCACCGCAAGTTGCAGCTTGGGCTTTTCCAGCACGTAGGCCAGGCGCACCTGTTTCTTCCCGGGGCCGGGCTGGGCGTAGAAGCCGCTGGCCGGGGCCATCATCACGGTGTGGCCCTTGTGCTCGAACTTCTCCAGCAGCCATTGGCAGAAGGTGTCGGCATCGTCGATGGGCAGCTCGGCCACGCAGTAGAAGGCCCCTTTGGGCTTGGGGCACACCACGCCGGGGATGGTATTGAGGCCGTCCACCAGGATGTTGCGGCGTTCGCGGTATTCGTT
>JAFDZG010000159.1 GCA_018267065.1 Bacteroidota bacterium | reverse complement strand
TTCGACCGCTTGGGCTTGCGCGGCAAGGTGGCCTTGATCGGCATCGCCAAGCGCTTGGAAGAACTCTATTTTCCGGACGATTCCGCGCCGCTCTACATCGACAAGCGCAGCACCACCTTGCGCGTCATCCAACAGATGCGCGACGAGGCCCACCGCTTCGGCATCACCCACCACCGGGGCAAGCGCAGCAAGCGCATCGTGAAGACCGGCCTGGAGGAGATCGCGGGCATCGGCCCGGCCACGGCGCAAAAACTGCTCACGCGCTTCGGCTCCATCAAGGGTATCCGCGAGGCAACGCGCGCGGACGTGGAGGCGGAAGTGGGGGAGAAGAAGGCGGAGGTGGTGCTGAAAGGGTTGGAGGCTGCATCCGCCTCTCCGGCGAAACCGGTTGGCTGATCGATCCCCGAAGCTTCCCCCGCAGCGCGTATCAATCGACCACCATCAGGCGTTGCACCGAGCTTTCATCGCCCACGGTGAGCCGCACCATGTAGTTGCCGCTGCGCAAGTTCCCCAGGTCGAAGGACTGTGCATGTCCGGAGGTCAGTTGCATCGAAAAGGTGCGTACCACCCGGCCCGTGACGTCCATGACCTCCACGCTGCCCAGGCCGCTCTTGCCGCCGTATTGCAACTGGAAAGAACCTGTGCCCGGATTGGGGAACATGCTCCATGCTTGCTCCAAGCCTTGTTCCTGGATTCCGATGTTGATCCCGGTTCCCTCCACTAGGCAGATGCCGAAGTTGGGCACCGCCGGATATCCCGGGTTCCAGTCGTAAACCCGTACATGATAGGTCCCGCCCACATTGAGGTTCGTGGCCGCGATCTCCTCTGCCTGGCCGGCCAAGGAATCATCCGCGCAGGCCATGGAGGTCAAGCTGCCGCAATCGCCCGAGAACAGTTCGAGCACGGCATTGAAACTGGAGTCCGTGCCCATGGCACCGATCGACATGGTGCTGCCGGTGGCCATGAAGCTGAACCACACGTCATCATTGGCAAAGCCGGGGCCTGATCCACAATCGGCGGCGGGCATGGATTCCGTGGCCCCATTGGTGGTGAAATCGCTGAAGTTGCACCAGCTCTGCGCGGTGAGGACCACGGCGTTCGCGCAATCGTCGTTGGCCGGCGGTGTGGGGCAGGCCGTTGCGGAAACCTGCACGGTGTAGGGCCCCACGGCGTTAACAAAGGTGTTTGCCATCACGGGCAGGTACCACGTTCCCGCAGGCACCCCAGTGTAGTAGATGGTGCCGTTCCCGTTCCCGCAATCATCGTAGTTGTACGAAAAGTAGCTCTGGTAATCGGCGCCCGTGGGGCAGGAGGGCGAAAGGATCGCCAGCACGGCTTGGAAGGCAGGCGAGGTGGTGCAATAGGAAACCGTGATGTTGGCGCAGCCCGACGTGGTGAACTTGTGCCAAACGCACGGGTCCACGCCGTCCAAGGGGCTTCCCGGCTCAAAATCATTGGCCGAGGTGGCCCCGGTGTTGTCGCCGGTGAACGTGAGCGAGCCGCCCAGTGGCAGCGTCATGTCAGGCAGTGTGGAGCAGTCATCGTTCACGGGTGCGCCGCCACCGCGCGTTCCGGTTTCGGCATCCGGATGCCATGTGACGCCCGGGGCCGTGACAACCGGAAGCACGTGGCCAGCGCGGTGTGATGAAGCGGTCTGCGCATACAGGGCACAGGAAGAACAAATGGCCACGGCGGCGATCGTGCTGGCAAGGTTCATGGGCGGAGGTCCTTTTGTGTGATTGGGTCGCGAGGATAGCGCAGCGCCAGCAATCCCCGGGGCTGCACTTTGGTTCAATCTCCGAATCTTACCACCCGGCGCATCCGGGCCTGGCCATCGGCGTTCTTGTAGTGTTCCTTGATGATGATGTAGTCCGGTGTGAGCTTGCGCTGCAGGTACAAGCCCAAAATCGCCGCAGCGGCGAACACCACCGTCATCAGCACGTCCTTCGCCCCGATGTCCGTGGCCGGGCCTCCGGAGTAGGTCAGTTGCAAGAATGCAATGATGGCCGCCGTGCTGTGGGCCCTTCGCCCAAAGCGCGCCACACCCCAAAGGATGAGAAGGATGACAAGTGTGAAGGCGGATTGGAAAACCACTCCGGGCCAGCCTTTTTGTGCGTCGGCGGGCAATGCCACGCCCAGCTTCCACGCCACATCCAGCACCAGCAGGCCCAACAGCATCCATTGCTGCGTCCGGTATTGTGCGCGCCGCTCCAATGTAGGTACGTCGCGTACCCTGTCGGCCAGTTCCTCATCTGCCGCGTTGGCTTGGCCATGCAGCTCATCATACACCTGCTGCGGAGCGGCCCCGGCCTCGATCTTGCTGCGGATCAGTTTGCGTTGTTCACGGGTGGTCATCGATGCGTATGATGTGAAATTTCTTGTTCAGGAAGGAAATCACGCCAACCTTAGCCCCTTGATGCCCTTGAAGTGCTTTTTGTTCAGCGTGAGCAACGCACAGTCGTGGGCCATGGCTGTTGCTGCGATCAACAGATCCGCAAAATGAACCTTCAGCCGGCGGGCATCACGGGCCAAGATGTCCCTGAAATGCTGAGAGACCTCCATGGTGAACGGCAAGACATGGAATTGGGTGGTCAATTCCTGATAGGTGGTATCGTACTCCAAATTGTTCCGCGCACCGGCAAGCACTTCGGCCACCACCACATCACACAGCACCAACTGATGCCCTGATACGGCTTCCAATGCAGCCATGGCATTTGCCGCCTTCCTGATCCGGCCGATCAGGATGTTGGTATCCATCAGGACCGCTTCCATGCACGCTCGCGCAACTCTTCCGCGCTGACGGGATTATCCTTCCAGATCTCGCTCAACTTGGCGAAAGGGTCCTTCTCCTTTTTCGCCTCCCGCTCGATCAGCTCCACCACCAGCGCACTGATGCTCTTGCCGCGCTGCCGGCTGAGGCGACGGGCCGTGCGCTTGAACTTCAAGGGTACGGAGAGCGTCAGTTTGGTGGTCATTGCGATACGTAATGCTTAGCGAAGATACGTAGTCGGGCCGATCAAGTGGTTCTTTCATCAGGGCAAACGCACCCAAGCTTCAGCATAACGGTGTTTCATCGTGCAGTAAAGTGGACGTATCGGACATCATTGAAGGGCCTTCGGCTCCTTGGATGCGGTGCATCCTGTGGAGTGCCGCTACGCTTATGCTCAGGCCAGAGTGATCTATTACGATGACCATAAGAGAGTCTGGCCTGAGCGGAGCCGAAG
>JAFDZG010000158.1 GCA_018267065.1 Bacteroidota bacterium | reverse complement strand
TGCAAGCCGTACACACGCGGTTCCGGCCCATCCTGATGACCACGCTCGCCATGATCTTCGGCATGTTGCCGATCGCCTTGGCCACCGGTGCCGGTGCGGAATGGAAGAACGGCCTTGCCTGGGTGCTCATCGGCGGCCTCACCAGTTCGATGTTCCTCACCCTGCTGGTGGTGCCCGTGATCTACTACCTCTTCGACCGCATCATGGAGCGCTTCGGCTGGAACAAGAAGACCGAGATCATCTTGAACGATGATGAACTGCACAACAGCGAAGTGATGGAGGCACTGCGTAAATCCTCGCTTCAATCGTCTACACAGCCAACTAAAGCACAAGGTGATGTGCGGGCGCTTCCCGCCATCGCCTGATCAACCCATTCCCGCCGGGTGGCCAACCGACAGGAAGACAAGTGAAGTACAAACCAACAACCGCTGCCACAGGCAGCACAACAACAAACCACGATGAGAAAGCAACTGATCTTCGGAACGGCCCTGGTAGCAGCGCTGTCCGTCAATACGGCCATGGCCCAGGAAGGCCTCAACCTCTCGGTGAAGGGCATCGGTCAGACCAGCTGGATGCTCAATGCCGACAACTCGGACGTGAGCACGTTCGACTACAAGACCACCATCGTACCGGCCTTCGGGCTGGGCGTGGGCTACGGCCTTACCGACCGCATGGGCATTGGGCTCGACGTGCTCTACTCCATGCAGGGCCAACGATCCGAGGTGGCCGGCGCCGAGTTCTTCCAGCGCAACGACTACTTGAAGATCCCGCTGATGTTCACCTACAACACCGACCCTTCCAGGAACACCATGTTCCTGGCGAAGGTGGGGCCGCAATTGGGCCTTCTCACGGGTTCCAAGCTGGACAACGGGGACGGCGAGACGTTGATCGACGACACCAAGGACAGCTACGTGAGCACCGACTTCGGGGCCATGCTGAGCCTCGGGGCTTCGTTCCGGCTTACCGAAAACCTGCGCTTGAACACCAGCCTGCGCGGCGACTATATGTTCACCAACGCGGACAATGAGGATGCCGTCGGCTACCCGGCCGGACGTGCCGCTACCAACAATGCCACCGGTGGCCTGGAAGTAGGGCTTACTTACTTCCTGAACTGATGCAAGCGGCTGATGCACCCCGGTACTTCCCATGGGAAACCAAGGGAGGCCGGGGTGCCGAAGCCGATTTAAAGTACAAGCCATACAACACTGAACTGCAAATGGAACAAGCGATCAACAACCATGCGGGCACGATCACCCTGGAGTTGGAAGGCCCGCGGACAGCGACGGAATGGCAGGCCCTCTTGAAGCGGTACCTCGACATGGCCAGCAAGAACGGTGTGGTGCGCTTCTTCGCCCATGTCCGCGACGGCGCGGCCTGGGAGAGCATCACCAAGTTCATTTATCTGGTCCGCTGGAAGTTGCTGGATGCGCCCGTGGACCAACGCATCGTGCTGGCCACCACACCGGCGCTCCTGGCCAACGGCACCGGCCTACTGGCCACGCATACGCCCAACATGCAGGTGCGCGTGGTGGATGCCGGTCAACGGGCGGAGGCGGACCAGTGGCTGCTGGAGCCTTGATCCGGTGCGCTCCATCAAAGGTGGAAGGGCCTTGGGCGTGAGACCGTCCGGGGCTTTCCCCGTATTGGGGAGGAGCTGCTGGAAGTGGGCCTTGTAAGCCCTGTTGCATCAGACCACCGGAACAAACTCATCCCGGATCACGGCCAGGAACTCCGGGGACACGCTGTGCAGGTCCAGCACGTCCACGCGGATGGGCAGGTCGCTTTCGCTGAAGGTATCCTTCAAGGTGAAGATTTCCTCCAAGCCCAGCTCTGCATTCGACCGGTTTGCCAGATCCAGATCGCTGTAGCGCTTGGCCCGGCCTTGCACGCGGGAACCATACGCCCAGGCACGTGCGTTGGGCAGATGTGTGCGCAGGATGGAACGCACCAGATCCAAGTGGTCTGCATGCAGATCAAGCATGGAAGCCTTCCGATTGCTCCAACCGAAAGCGGGCATCACGGGCGAATGTCTTCACCAGTTCATACGTATGGTCCGCCTTGCTGCTTGAATAGTCATGGCTGGTGGCGTTCCGCGCCTCATTGTATTTGAACCACCGCATTGGGTCGTCAATCAAGCCGGACCGGGCTGCTTCGCGGTACACGTCCTTCCTGGGCAGTACATCAACACCCGTGTCGCCGCGCCATTCAAGATGCCTTCGAAGCATATTCCACGCGAGCTCGTTTGTGTATTCAAAACGCTGGATGGTGCCATCGCGCACAATGTCCTCCACAGGGGACATGGCCAACGCAATATCCAGGGAGTGCAAGGCTTTCCGGAATGGCTCCAATACCAGTTTCTTCTCTGCCATTTGCGGTAAAGCTACACTGCACCAGTTGCTGATGCAGCAGGAGTTCCGGTGGCCCGCAACACGGAAGGACCGCTCACCGGTGTTCCACCGGCACCTCCTGCTTCACGTAGCCCAGCAGCTCCAGCATGCGTTCAGCGCTTTGCGTCTCGGAGAACACACGATCGGTGAGCGTGCCGTCGGGCAGCTTGTCAATGAGCACGTACTTGGGCTTTGGGATCAGGCAGTGCTGGATGCCGCCATAGCCGCCCAGTGTGTCCTGGTAGGCGCCGGTGTTGAAATAGCCCAAGTACTGCGGGCGGTCTTCGCGGAAGCGCGGCATGTAGATGGCATTGACGTGCTGCTCGCTGTTGTAGTAGTCGTCGCTGTCGCAGGTCATGCCGCCCAGGAACACGCGCTCGTACTCATCCTCCCAGTTGTTGATGGGCAGCATGATGAAGCGGCGGTTGATGGCCCATGAATCGGGGAGGGTGGTCATGAAGCTCCCGTCGATCATGTTCCAGCGCTCCTTTTCGTTCTGCTTTTTTTGGCTGAGGATGCTGAAGAAAGTGGCACCGCTCTCGCCCACGGTGTAGCTGCCGAATTCGCTGTAGAGGTTGGGTTCCTGCACGCCATTCTCGTCGCAGATGTCCTTGATGCGGCCCACGATTTCACCGATCATGTACTCCACGTCGAAGTGCTTGTTCAGGCTGTTGCTGATGGGCAGGCCGCCGCCGATGTCCAACGTGTCCAGGCTGGGGCACAGTTTCTTCAGGTCGCAGTACACGTTCACGCACTTGGTGAGCTCGTTCCAGTAGTACGCGCTGTCGCTGATGCCGGTATTGATGAAGAAGTGCATGAGCTTAAGGCGGAATTTCTTCTGCTTGCTCACGTTGCGCATGTAGAAGGGAATGATGTCCTTGTAACCGACGCCTAAGCGGCTGGTGTAGAACTCGAACTTGGGCGCCTCCTCGGCCGCGATGCGGATGCCGATGTCGCAAGGACCATCGATCACCTGGTCCAGCTCCCAGAGCTCGTTCATGTTGTCGATGATGGGGATCACCGGCGTGCCGCTGCTGGCCAAGCGCCCGATGTTGGCGATGTAGCGCTGGTCCTTGTATCCGTTGCACAGAATAGTGGAGCTGGCCGGCATTTTGCCGGAAGCCATCAGCTGCTCAATGATGTCAATGTCGTACGCGCTGCTGGTCTCCAAGCTCACGCCTTTTTTCAACACTTCGTTCACCACGTAGCTGAACTGGTTGCTCTTGGTGCAGTAGAAGTAGTCGTAGGTGCCGTTGTACCCGTGCTCTTGGAAGGATTTTGCGAAGAAGGCGCGGGCTTGGTCGATCTTCTCGCCGATCTTCGGCAGGTACATCACCCGCAGGGGCGTACCGTGCTTCTTCAGGATGTCCATCAAGGGCAGGTCGTTCCACGTTAGGTAACCATTGTCGAACTTGAATTCGCCTTGGGGAAAGTCGAAGGTCTGTTCGATCAGGTCGATGTAGCGGGTCTTCATGGAACGAAAAGGGCGTATTGCGGGATGATGTGCTCAAGAAATAATGCAGCAGTGCCCGGCACGGTGCGGATGGCGGCGGGCTGTACAAGGTTCCTTCCCGGTAGCGGGCGGCAACAACAAGCCGCAGCAAGGACCGGGAAGGGGATGATGGCCATCAGCGGAACGGGGGCACGGTGGGAGCGGCGCGGTGCGCCTTCCGGACGGAAGCGCGCAGGTTGCCGGTGTAGTATGCGGGGACTCGTGCCATGGGAGGGCGGCACTGCAAATTAAAATGATGGAACGGACGCGCGGGCCGGTCGGTGGAAAAAATCCATCGGAGGCAAGAGGTGCCGGGACTCGGCAAAGGCCACCGGCCGCGTGGCCCCGATCACAACCAACCCTTCCTTCTGAACACGAACAGCATGGCTATGGCGATCACCAGCATGAAGCCCATCACCACGAAGTAGCCATAGTGCCAGCGGAGCTCGGGCATATTGTCGAAGTTCATGCCATAGATGCCCACGATGAAGGTGAGCGGGATGAAAATGGTGCTGATCACGGTGAGCAGCTTCATCACCTGGCCCATGCGCATGTTGAGGCCGGCGTGGTAGGTGCTTTCCAAGTTCGCCAATTGGTCACGCAACATGGCGATGCTCTCGGCGATGTACACCGTGTGGTCCTGCAGGTCGTTGATGTAGCGCCGGGTACCTTTATCGATGAGCTCGCTGGGAATGATGTTCATGCGGCCTGCAAGTTCGCGGGTCGGTGTCACCTGCCTGCTTACGGCGATGAGCTTGCGGCGCAGTTCCTGCATGGCCAGCAGGTCGCTGTTGCGGGGCCTCCGTACCACACGCTCCTCCATGCGTTCGATCTGCCG
>JAFDZG010000157.1 GCA_018267065.1 Bacteroidota bacterium | reverse complement strand
GGGAGTAAGCGCAACAGCATGATCGGTACCCAGGCAAGAACATTCCGCAAGGCCGTGCTGGTGCTGCTGGCTGCCGGGGTGCTTACCGGCTGCGCCAGCAGGGAACTCACCCGGTACAAGGCCCAGTTGGACAAAACCGATTGCAACCAATGGGAACCGCCCTCCGGCAGCGCCCAGCAGGCCATTGCACCACTTACCATGGCGGAGATCCCGCCGGCGGCACAAAGCCGGTTCAGCCCGAACAGCCTGCACATCGCCCATGCCATTGGGGTGCTGCCCATGCTGGATGAATTCCTGCGCCAAGTGGACGTGCCGCGGGAAGAACGCACCTTGGAGCAACGTGTGCAACTGCTGGAACTGCGCCGCAGGATCGCTTACCGCTGCGACCTTGCCTCGCTGGAGATCAGCTCCGTGGCCTCCGAGCTGGATTGCGAGGAGGAAAAGATCAGCCAGTTGGCGCATCACCTCAAGGAGATCGAACAGACCCGGGAAACCCGGTTGAACGTGGCCGCCATTGCGGTGGGGGCATTGGGCGCGGTGGTCACGGGCATCCATTTCAGCCAGGACAACCCCGACCCCGACGTGGACGGCATCGGCATTGGTTTCGGCATTGCCGAAGCTGGCCTGGGCGTAATGATGCTGCTCACCGGCAAGCACACCTCATTCATGCACCCGCGCAATGCCTTGCGCGCCATCCATGACGGGCAGGACCCGGATGGCATCTTCCCGGCATCGGTGTGGTACTGCCTCACCAACCCCGTTCCCGGCAGCGAAGCCAAGGAAACCTTGCGCCAGGAACTGATGGACCGCTGGCGCGATGCAGAACCCAACCAGGCGGGCGATGAACAGGATGGGAATGACCTGCTCCTGGGAAATGGCGGCGAGTACACCACCGACCTGCTGGAGAAACGGGCCAGCCGGTACGACCAACTTGAGTCCTCCATCAAGCTCGTGAAGCAGGACCTGCTCCAATTGGTGCAGGAACTCGATGCCCAAACACGTCCTTGATGAAGGAACACGGAGCCTGCCGTTGGGCACGGGTCCAACGGCCCGTCACAAATGGCCTGGCCTGCTTTTCCTTGGGAGAACGGGAAACGGAGAATCCTTGTTAGCTTGCCTGTACGCCGCCCCGGACCGGGAGGCCTTCAAGCGGAAAACCACCTTTCCAATGAGGATCGAACCCAAGGAATACCGTACCGCCATTGCCACGCTCAAGTTGGTGGGGCCGCAGTTGATCGAGATCCACTATGACGAAGGTTGCATGTTCCGGGCGGATGCCGTGGCAGAGGTGCAGGCCAAGCGGCGGGAGTTGATGGGGAACAGGCCTTATGCCACGCTCACCATCATCCCGGAAGACGTGGACTACAACTTGGACACCATGGGCCGTGACCAAGGCCAGACCGATCGCACGGAAAGCCAGGTGATCGCCAGCGCGGTGGTGGTGAAGGCCAGCATGATCGAAATGCTCACGCGGCTCTACTTCTCATACTTCCCGCAACTGCAGCGCACGTTTGTTACACACGATGAGCCTGCGGCACGTGCTTGGATCAAGGAACAGCTGGAGCAGGACGCGGCCAACGCAGGCTATCCACCAGCTGTAGCGCCGCTATACGCCCGCTTTCTCCTGGCGCAGCAGTTCATCCAGCGCCACCTCGGTGGGCACCAGCACCTTGCGGGCCTTTGAGCCCTCGAAGGCACCGAGGATGCCAGCAGCTTCCAGTTGGTCCACAATGCGGCCGGCACGGTTATAACCCAGTTTCAGCTTGCGCTGGATCAGGCTGGTGCTGCCCTGTTGCGTTTGCACCACCACGCGGGCGGCCTCCTCAAACATGCTGTCGCGCTCGCCGAGGTCCAGGTCGGCACCGCCTTCGCCTTCCTCAGTGGGCACCTCGGGCAGGATCAGGGCATCCGGATAGCCGCGCTGGTTGCCGATGAACTCGGTGATGGCCTCCACTTCCGGCGTGTCCACAAAGGCGCATTGGATGCGGATCAGGTCATTGCCGGTGCTCAGTAGCATGTCGCCGCGGCCGATCAACTGGTCAGCGCCGCCGGCATCGAGGATGGTGCGGCTGTCCACCTTGCTGGTAACGCGGAAGGCGATGCGCGCCGGGAAGTTGGCCTTGATGGTGCCCGTGATGATGTTCACGCTGGGGCGCTGCGTGGCAATGATCAGGTGAATGCCGATGGCGCGGGCCAATTGGGCCAGGCGGGCTATGGGCGTTTCCACCTCGCGCCCCGCGGTCATGATGAGGTCGGCGAACTCGTCCACCACCAGCACGATGTAGGGGAGGAAGCGGTGTCCGTTCTCCGGGTTCAGCCTGCGGCCCACGAACTTAGCGTTGTACTCCTTCAGGTTGCGCACGCCCGCATCCTTGAGCAGCTCGTAGCGCTCGTCCATTTCAATGCACAAGCTGTTCAGCGTGGCCACCACCTTCTTGGTGTCGGTGATGATGGGCTCGCCTTCGCCGGGAAGTTTGGCGAGGAAGTGCCGCTCGATCTTATTGAAGAGCGTGAGTTCCACCTTCTTCGGGTCCACCAGCACGAACTTGATCTGGCTGGGGTGCTTTTTGTACAGGAGGCTCACCAGGATGGCGTTCAGGCCAACGGATTTTCCCTGGCCCGTGGCACCCGCCATCAGCAGGTGGGGCATCTTCGCCAGGTCGGTGACGAAGGTTTCGTTGCTGATGGTTTTGCCCAACACAATGGGCAGGTCCGCACCGCTGTTCTGGAACTTCTCACTGGCCACCACGGCACGCATGCTCACCACCTGCGGTTTGCTGTTGGGCACTTCAATCCCGATGGTGCCCTTGCCGGGGATGGGCGCGATGATGCGGATGCCGAGCGCGGCCAAGCTGAGCGCGATGTCGTCCTCGAGGTTTTTGATCTTGCTGATGCGCACCCCGGCCTGCGGCACGATCTCATACAACGTTACGGTGGGCCCGATGGTGGCCTTGATCTTGTCGATCCCGATGTTGTAGTTGTTCAGCGTGGAGACGATCTTGTTCTTGTTCTCCTCCAGCTCTTCCTTGGTCACGGTGATCTCGCCGGTGCTGTGCTCTTCCAGCAGGTCCAGGGTGGGGGGCACGTAGCTGCTCAGGTCCAGCGTGGGGTCGTATTCCCCGAACTCCTTGATCTTGGCATCGATCTGTGCTTCGGTAAGGGCTTCTTCCTTCACGGCGGCTTCCACGCTGAAACTGTTGGCTTCCTCGGTGATGCCGCTCAGGTCCGGCGCAGCGGCCGTTGCGTCCAGCGCGATGGCGGCGGGAACTTCTTCTTCTTGTTCTTCCTCCGCAGGCTCGTCCTCTTCCTGTTCTTCGAGTTCTTCTTCAGCTTCTTCCGCCACTTCGGCTTGCGGCACTTCCTCGTGCAGTGCTGTTTCTTGGGCAGGCTGTTCTTCGGCTTCCGCCCGCAGGCGGTTCATCCGTACGGGAGCCTCCTCGGGTGCGGCCTCCGCTTCCATGGCTTCCGCCTTGGGCTTGCGCTGGAACAGGGCGGCCATCCAGGAGAGCGATGGATTGAAGGTGTATACAAAGAAGGCCGTGGCCGCGAAGAGGATCAGTGCGCCTGCACCGAACGTGCCCAGCCAAGCGCCCAGGTGGTTATTGATGGCGTAGCCAATGCCGCCGCCCAGCACCTGCCAACCACCCTTGGAAAAGAAGAAGCCCAGCAGGGTAGGGAGCCAGAAGAGCCCCATCAAGCTCCAACGCAAGGTTTTTCCGAAGGGCAGCAACCAGGTTTTCAGGCTGATGCGCACCCCGCCGATGAAAGCCCAAAACACGAAAAGGAAAGCCGCCACGCCAAACCAGCGGAAAATGAACTGGTGGCTGACCAAGGCTCCCAACTTGCCAAGCCAGTTCTCCACGCGCACGTCCGGGCTGAAGATCTCGCCCCACGGGCGGCTCATCAGGTCCTGGTCCATGCGCCAGGTGAACAGGTAACTGGTGAAGGCCACCAAGAGGTAAAAGGAAGCGAGGACCAGGAACAGCCCGAAGACCTTGTGCACGCGCTCATCGCGCAGGAACGCGGCCACGCGCGCCCATCGGCTTTCCCCGGC
Source organism: Bacteroidota bacterium (assembly GCA_018267065.1). Classification (GTDB taxonomy): domain Bacteria; phylum Bacteroidota; class Bacteroidia; order Flavobacteriales_F; family PHOS-HE28; genus PHOS-HE28. The sequence continues at coordinate 1,324 of JAFDZG010000157.1, read as the reverse complement.
CGCCTTGGCCCCCTTGGCCTTTGGGCTCCGGGGTTTCCGCGCCGGCCGTTCCTCCTCCGTCGGGGTTTCGCGCAATTTGTTCATGGGTTCGCCACAGGGAAAAAACACGCACCGGCGATGGCCACGAATGGCGCTGCATCACACGGAACGGGGCGAAACTACCGGCAGCCCGTGGATGGAACGCAGGCGGGGCGCGGCCTATTATCAACAACGCAATGTGGCGGCAGCGCGCCTTCGGAGGGCTTCGCGCCTAATTGGCAAAAGCCCCGAGCACCTCGTCCATCTGTTGGTAGAGCACATCGGGGCTTACCTTGTCGTGGGAGGGGCGCGCTTGGAAGAGGGCGGGATCCACGGAACACAGCTTCACTTTGGTGGCCTCCATGTGCATGCGGATCTTGTGCTGTACCACATCGTAGCGCATCAACACCCCGGGCACCTCGCTGTACGGCCCGAACCAGTTCGGCGTGTCCATGTCGATCTCATCGGTGAACCATACCTCTTCCGCGGGCCGGCCGATGTTCTCATAGATCACGTAGGCTTGCCTGCACCGGTATCCTGCGATGGTGTCCACGGCACTGGTGTACACCACCGTCAAAGGCGGTTCACCTTCATTCAGGTTGGGCAGGTCCCGCGGGTGCAGCTCGGCCATCAGGTTCTTGCCCATCACGCTCATGTGGTAGTCCAACACGCGCGCCGGGGTGTTCACCACCATGCTGGTCTTGAACACGCCCATGCCCGCACTGAGGTCCAGCGATTGGTGCTCCTGGTTGAAGCTTAGCACCGTTTTGTCCGGCAGCATGTCCGCCATCAGCCCGTTGGGGTCCAGGTCCGGAAAGCTCATCGCGTATTCGATCGTACCTTCCTTGGCCCCGCCCATCATGCTGCTGCCACAGCCATTGGTGAGCAGCAGGCAAAGCATGGAAAAGCAGGCTAACAGGAGCGTGGAGCGCCGCATGTATGACATTTTGCTGGCGCTGATACGGAAATGGCGGCAGTATCGTTGCAACCGCTACCGGGTGAACTTGCGCACCAGGGTGCTCTTATTGCCCCGCTCATCGGTGACTTCCAAGCGGAATTCATGTTCACCGGGCAGGTCGGACCACGCATCGAAGGTGTGCTCCAGTGTGCTGGTCTTGGGTTCGTATTCCAGCAGCACCCATTTCCCGTCAACGGTGCCCACGTACTGGTCAATGCCGGAGAGGTTGTCCCGCACCTTCACCTTGAAGGCCTTTTTTCCTTTCATGTTCTCCGACAGGCCAATGGGCGTTAGCAAGGGCGGCGTGGTGTCCAGCATTACGGTGAATGCGCCCAAGTTGCGCACGGC
>JAFDZG010000156.1 GCA_018267065.1 Bacteroidota bacterium | reverse complement strand
TGATGCGAAGGCCGCCTAAGCGGTTTGTTACCAAAGGAAATTGCTGCTGGTAACCATTGGGGAGCATGCCCCGTGTTGCAGCATCGGGGATCGGCGGAATGCCATAGTCACGGTACTGTGCCATGATGTAGGCCGCTGCCTTGCGCTGGCCTTCCATGCCTGTCTCCCGGCCTTCCAAGGAATCATCCGCCAGCACGTTCAGCACGGACCGAAGACCCGCCTCCGTGATGGAAGCGGCATAATGGGCCGCCAGGCTGTCGTCGGTTTGTGCCATTGAGGGCACCTGCCACATGCCAATGAAAAGAACACTGAGAACCAAGTCCTTGCTCTTCATGTGGCCGGCACTAACATTCAATAGCTGAAACGCGGCGTTGATGGCGGCCTCCTTCAAACGTGCTTTCCAGATAGGCGTCCACAATGGCCGCTGCCTCCGCTTCCGAAAGGTAGCGTGCCGGCAGGGCCAGTACATTGGCATCGTTGTGCTGGCGGGCCAAGCGGGCCACTTCCGGTATCCATGCCAAAGCCGAGCGGATGCCCTTGTGCTTGTTTGCCGTGATGTTCACGCCGTTGCCGCTTCCGCAGATCACGATGCCCAGATCAGCCCGTTTCTCCAGCACATCATTGGCGACCGCGTGCGCATAGCCCGGATAGTCCGTGCTCGCTTCGCTGTGCGTGCCTTCGTCCAATACAGTCGCACCTTTGGCCTTTAGCCGGGTGATCATTTCTTCCTTCAGCCGGAAACCGGCGTGGTCACTGCCTATGGCGATCCGCATAGCCCCAAAGATAGCCGCGTGAACATGGATCGAACATTGCGGCTGTTGATAAGCAAGTTTTCCCGTGCACAACTTTGGGCCATTATTCCAAGCACTTCCGGAACACTTGTTGCATGATCGATCTTTCGGGATTTCCAAGCTTCTTCCATCATCACTTGATGAACAACCAACGAACGATCGGACAGGGCACCGATGGGCCACATACCATGAACAGATGACCGTCCGACCATCTGTGAACGATCGTTTACAGCCTGCCGATGCTTTCCATGAAATGACCGTTCCTCTTGGCATTCCCGCGCATCGTCATTGTTCACCCCTTGTTGAATACTTTTGAGAAGTTACAATGCCAAGCTGTTCGCGCACCGATCGCCAACACGATCAACAGCCTATATCATACCATCAACTTCTTTTAAAAAAAGGATTGATGATTCTGATGTGTGCAATTGGTGTTGGCCTGATGGCACAACCCCCAGGCCAGTTTCAGCGGTACCTTTATCCCGATGGCAAGGTGAGCAGTGAAGGGTACTTGGTGAATGGCAAGCCGGAAGGGCATTGGAGAACATTCTACGAGAACGGCACGATCAAAAGTCAGGGTAAGCGGACCAACTTCCAACTGGACAGCACGTGGGTATTCTACGCACCGGACGGAGCCGTGGAAACGACCATCGAATACAGCGACGGCAAGAAAAATGGATCACTGAAAAGGTACGGCGCGGCCAGCACGCTGCTTAGTGATGAAGCATACGTCGGGGATGTAAAGCAAGGACCCTCCACCAGCTTCTATCCGGACGGTAGGACCAAGTCCGTTGTGGTGTTTAAAAATGGCAAGGAGGATGGCCCTGCCTATGAATATGCCGAGGATGGAAGGCCCATTGCCATTTCCGTGTGGAGAAGCGGGGTGTTGCAGCGCAGGGAACAAGTGAACAGATTGGACGAACAGGGTTGGCGCCAGGGTACATGGCAAGGCTACTATCCCAATGGCCGCGTGAAGTGGGAGGGCAACTTCGTGGATGACAAGCGGCAAGGGATCTTCAAGGAATACGATCTGCAGGGAAACCTGAAGAACATGGAGAAGTATGACCTGGACCAAGTGCTTCCGGACGCGGAGGAAGCCACTTTGCTCCAGATCAGGAACACCTATCACGCCAATGGCAAAGTGGCGAGCATCGGCAGTTACTCCAAAGAAGGCAAAAAGGAAGGTTTGTTCCGCGAGTTTGACGACCAAGGGAAGCCTACGGATGCAGCCATTTACCGGAACGGCGAACTAATGAGCCAGGGAGCCGTGAGTGAAGCAGGGGCGCTGACAGGGCCATGGACGGAATACTACGCCACTGGTGAGAAGCGCGCTGAAGGCGGCTATGTGGACGGTAAGAAGGATGGTCAGTGGATTTTCTACCACCGGGGCGGTGAAGTGGAGCAGCGAGGAACCTACAAGGACGGACTTCCGCAAGGGGCGTGGAAGTGGTTCTATCCCTCCGGCGAGCTGCACAGGGAAGAGAACTACCGGAAAGGCAAGGAGGACGGCGAATCAGCGGAGTACGGGAAGGATGGATCGGTGATCGTGAAAGGCCAGTATATCGACGGGCTGAAGGATGGGCCATGGACCTACCATGTGGGTGAGCACACGGAACACGGGGCATACAAGGATGGTGAACGTGACGGCACCTGGGAAAGCACCTACGACAACGGGAAGAAGTACTTCACGGGATCGTTCGTTGCCGGTGAACGGAACGGCAAGCAGCGCTGGTACTGGCCAAACGGGCGGTTAAAGCTCCAGGGAAAGTATACCGCCGGCCTTCAGCAGGGCGATTTCAATTACTTTGACAGCGATGGAACGCCGTTGCTCACCATCCGTTACAAGGATGGAAAGGAAATGAAGCTCGGGGATGCAAAACTTCCACCCCCGTTTGAACCCAGCGGCTATGTTCCATGATGCAGCGAAAGGGTCATGTACGAGGCGATCAAATTGTTGGTGTAATGGGAGGTGGTGAAGGCAAGAGGAAGGGTGAGCTGGAGTATGGGAACCTGCTGGGCGGAGACTTGGTGGGCTTGTTCCGCACCACGGTGGGCGGCCGCATGCTGGATTGCAACCAAACCCTCGTGGAACTGCTTGGTTACGGGTCGATCGAGGAGTTGAAGAACATTCCCGTGAAGAGCCTCTACTTTGACGTTGCAGAGCGGCAAGCGTTCGTGGACCAACTTTCCACCCGCAAGAAATTGCTCAACTATGAAATCCTGCTGAAGCACCGTACCGGCAAAGCGGTGCATGTGCTGGAGAGCGTGATGATCCGGGAGATGCCGGGCAGGCCCACCGTGATCGAAGGCATGGTGATCGACATTACGTCGGTGCGCAATGCCGAGCTGGAACAGCGGCTGTTGGTGAACAACTACCGCCAGCTTTCCGAACGGGTACGTGATGGCATCCTGATCATACAAGGTGGAAAAGTGGTGTTTTCGAATCCGGCCGCGGAAGCCCTGTTGGCCCCTATGCAACTAACCGGAACCGAGCTTGCGCGCATCGTTGACAGCAAGGATGCCAAAGCATTGGACCTGCTGACCCGGTCTGCGGACCAAGGCCGTGTTGCGGAAGGTTCAACCATCCATTTCCACCCAAAGGGTGGCACGGACCGTAAATTGATGGTCTACGCCGCCACCACTTGGTACATGAATGCGCCCGGTGTTCAATTGACGCTTCATGACGCGGAGCTGGAGCAATCCATGATGCAGGAGCGGCTGCGGACCAAACTGGCCGAAGAGGCAAACGCGAAGCTCCGTGAGGAGATCGAAGAGCACAAGCGTACACAAGAGGCTTTGCTGAAAAGCAGGCGATTGGCAAAAAGCCTCATTGACAGTTCGCTCGACATGATCGTTGCGGTGGACCACATGGGGACGATCACCGAGTTCAATCCTGCGGCCGTCATCAAGTTCGGCCATGAGCCCGAAGAGGTGATCGGAAAGAATTCACGGCTGTTATATGCCGATCAAGATGCCTACGACACCGTGCAAAAGGAGATGGCGCAGTTTGGCGCATTTGCAGGGGAGGTAAGGAACATCAATGCCGAAGGGAAGTTCTTTGTGAGCTTCCTCGCGGCATCCAGGCTCTTCGATGAAAACGGGAAGTTGCTCGGGAGCATGGGCGTTAGCCGTGACGTAACACAAGCCAAACGTGACCAGGAAGCCTTGAAAGCCAGTGAGGAGCGGTACCGCGACCTGGTTGACAACGCCACCGACCTGATCCACAGCACGGACATGGAGGGAAAGATCCTGTTTGTGAACAATGCCTGGAAACGGACCTTGGGCTATTCGGAGAAAGAGCTTGCCTCCATCAACTTGATGGACATCATAGCCGAGGATAATGTAAGGGCCACCGCAAGGTACTGGTTGGCGCAGGCGGAAAACGCACCTGATACCCAGGTTTGGCGTGCCTGGTTCCTCACCAAGAAGAAGCAGCGTATTTTAGTGGAGGGGACGTCCAACGTGCGCAAGGAAAACGGAAAAAGCGTTGCCTCGAGGAGCATCTTCCGGGACATTACGGCCGCGCATGCCGCACAGGAGCAGTTGCAAAAACACGCTGAAAAAGAGAAAGCCCTGTTCCAGGCCAGCGAACACATGTTTTGGACCGTGGACCGCCGTATCGCCCTGACCAGCTTCAACCAGGGCTACTGCGACATGATACAGCGGTTGCACGGGAAGGCCCCGGTGATCAATACCGACACAAGTACGCCCCGGGAACTTTTTGCAACCCGGGACTACCATGATTTCTGGAAGGCGAAATACGCCGAAGTCTTTGCGGGGAACCCCGCCCGTTTCGAGACCGATCTGCTTGACCGGAACGGGGAGCGGGTTTGCAATGAGATCTACCTGAGCCCCGTACGCGACGGCAGCGGGGAAGTGGTGGAAGTCTTCGGTATTGGCCATGAGGTTACCGCGGAACGCGTGGCAGAGGCCCGTGTGCGCGAGCAAGCCGCCAAGCTCAATGCCATTTTCGAGAGCAGCGCCGATGTGATGATCTGGAGCGTGGACCGCAAGTTCAACATCACCGCCTGCAACAAGTTCTTCATCCGGGTGAGCAAACAGGTTTACGGCAAGGAGATCGGGCTTGGCGATAACATCCGCGGCATATTTGCGGACATCGTGGGCCCTGAGATGGACGAGGAGTGGCTCAAAATTTACAACGCCTGCTTCGCCGGCAAGCCGCAGCACCACGAAACGCATGTGGAAATGGAGAATGGCGCGGAGATGTGGCTGGAGCTTTTTATGAGCCCCATCCACACGGACGGAAAAGTGGACGGTGTGAGCTGCCTCGCGCACGACATCTCGGAGAAGAAGCGTACGGAGCGCGAGGTGCTGGAAAGCTTGCGGGAAAAAGAGGTGCTGCTCAAGGAGGTGCACCACCGCGTGAAGAACAACCTGCAGATCATCAGCAGCATCTTCAACCTGCAACGGGACCACGTGGACGGCGACCCGCAAGCCTTGGAACTGTTGTTGGAGAGCCGCAACCGGATCCACAGCATGTCCTTCATCCACGAAAGCCTGTACCAGAACAAGAATTTCAGCCAAGTGGATTTTGCCCAATACATCGAGGGCCTCTGCCGGAACTTGGTGCTGAGCTACTCGCTTTGCGGCAAGGTGCGCCTGCATACCGAACTGGAGCACATCATGCTGGACCTGGACAAAGCCATCCCCTGCGGATTAATTTTGAACGAATTGGTCAGCAATGCGTTGAAGCACGCATTCCCTGACGGGGAGGAAGGGGTTATTACCATCAAGCTCCATGGAAAAGGAAAACAGGTCCGCATTTCCGTCAGTGATGACGGCCGCGGATTCCCCGCCAAGTTTGAATTGGGGCGGGACGGAGGCTTGGGCTTGGAGCTGGTGGAGATGCTCACGGAGCAGTTGGACGGGAAAGTCAACCGATCACACCCGTCCGGTACACCCGGAACAGCCTATTTGATTACTTTTGAACGTTCCTGAAGCAGAGCCATGGCGCAGACCAACGTACTGGTGGTGGAGGACGAGAGCATCGTCAGCAAGGACATCCAGATGAGCCTCAAGAAATTGGGCTACAACGTGGTGGGCGCAGCCTCCACGGGTGATAACGCCGTTGCGATGGCATTGGAGCACAAGCCGGACATCATCCTCATGGACATCATGCTCAAGGGTGAGATGAACGGCATTGAGGCCGCCACGCGCATTCGCGCAGAGGCCAATATCCCGGTGATATTTCTAACGGCCTATGCCGACGAAAGCACCCTGAGCAAAGCCAAGGTTACCCAGCCCTACGGCTACATCATCAAGCCCTTCAAGGAGATCGACATCCACACGTCGATCGAAATGGCCTTGTACAAGCACAAGAAGGAAGCCGAAGTGCTCAAAGAGCGTGATATGTTGTTCAACTTGGTGGAAGGCCAGGGCGGAAACAAGGACATCCTCTTTGTAAAGAGCAACAGCCGCATGGTGAAGTTGCGCACCAGCGACATCTACTACATCGAGGCGCTGAAGGATTACGTGGTGATCAACACCCTGAACACCCGCTACACCATCCACAGCACCATGAAGGACATCGAGGCCAAGCTGCCCGAAAGTGACTTCATGCGCGTACACCGGTCCTTCATTGTGCGCATCGACAAGATCACCGCCATTGAGCAGCCCAACCTGATTCTGGAGAATGACAAAAAGATCATTCCCATCGGCGGCAGCTACAAGGACGAGCTGGCCAAACGGCTGAACTTGGTTTAATACTTGGGGCACCTCGAAGAACCTCACTCTGGCGTCATCGTCGCTGTGCGACGACCCTTTGGGCGCTTGGCGCTCATTCGCCCATACTTCGATGCTCCTCAGTCGGATACTTTGGGGTCATTATCCTCTCTTCGTCGTGCCTTGTCTGAACGAATGATCGACACGTGTGCCATCCATTTGAAGTTCTTCGGGGTACCCACTTGCTTGCGACCCTGCGGAAACGCAGGACAAATGGTGCTGTGACCGGGATATTTCGATGGCCGAGCCCCAAAAGCAAGGGGCTGCCCGGTCGGCAGCCCCCTCGTTCCAATTGGTTGGTCCGGTTCAGAAGTTCACCTTCTCCAAGTGGAGGTTGATGGTTTTCTCCTTGCGGTGGTACTCATACATGAGCACGTATCCGGGCTTGGCCGCCATCACCCGGAAGAATGTGGAGCCCTTCTCATCCACATCATATTTGTCCAAGGTGGGCGCAGACTTTCCGTCCCCGACAATTGTTCCTATGTAGGTTCCGACCTTATTTCCTGCATCGTTCTTGCCCCGTGCATAATCCAAGAAGCTGCAGAAATAACGGTCACCCGTCTTGTCCTGGGTGGTGAACAAATAGTCGAAACGGCCCATCTGCTTGACGATTTTGGCGAGCAAGGAAGCGGATAGTGCAGCATATTCCAGCGGGAACTCCGTACGACCCTTGGATTTTGGGAATATCGAACATTGTTTGAACTTCAAGTCCGGGCCAAGTTCGATCACCAACATGTCCTCCGTGGTGATCTGGATTCCGCCAGTGGCACCCATCACCTTCTTGTATTCCTCGCCGATGCAGTGGATCGTTCCGTTGTTCAGCCGTACAACCTGGTGGAAAAAGATCCGGTCCAATTCCTTCCGGCCCTTTTCATCCGCAGGCACGTGGGGCTTAATGTCTTTGTCCCAATCCAGCAGTTCGGTCTGTTTGGGTGTTCCGTCCATGCCCATGCGCATGCAATACATGCCTTGGCTTTTGTCTTTGAACACGTTGTCCTTGGGGCCGAACGTCTCGCCGATTAGGAACAGGTCGTCATTGCCTTCCTCGGGGAATGCGTTCACCACGGTCATGCGGCGCCCGCCATCAGTCAATTCCTTCTCCCACAGCTTCTTGCCCGAGTGTACATCGAACAGGGCCAAAAAGGTATTGTCCGGCATGTCCATCCGGCCTTTTTGCTTGTACAGGGACCCAACGATGTAGTCTTTGGTGACCGCGATCACGTCCAAACTTTCGATCATCCCGCCTGCGGGTGCTTCCGTTTCCCAGCGTTTACTCAGGTCATTGTTGTACGCCGTTAGCAGGTAGCCGGCTTTTTTCCCCTCGCCAACGCTTTGTTTGAGGAACCCATCCTCACCAAGGGGAAAGAGGCTTTGGTTCACCTCGCCGGTTTCGCCCATCTTCACGGCTGCATACACCCGCATACGTTCCCATTTGCTCACATCCTCATACACTTTCGCCCCCAGTTTCTTGCCGTTCATGTCATAGGTCTCCAGTTCCACGTTCTTGTCATTCATGAAGAAGAACATGAAGGCTTGGCCATTGAAAGCGCTCTCCACCATGTAGCTGTCCTTGGGCCGGTTCAGCTTGATCACGCCGATGTCTTTGAGGTTGTTGTCCAGCAGCGCCATGCGGAAAGCCCGTGTCTTGCCATCCACCTTGTCAACCTCGTAGAACGAGTAATAACCGGCGACCTCGTTGTTTTTCATAATGATGCCGCCGCCCCGGGCCTTGGATGCTTTGACGTGGTCCAAGGTGCGTTCCTGGGCGAAAGCGGCGGTTACCGCAAGTATGCCTGCCACCAATAATGTGTTGCGCATGTTCGGTTTGTAGGGGTTGATTGTATTGTGGATCGAATGTTGCCGCTGGGTTGAAGGGCGAGCGAATATAATCGAAGGTCACATGCGGGTTATTTGTGGATCGGCGCACAATTGCCCCCCGTTTTTCCCGCCCTGAACACGATTCTTCAAGACCCTCCCGCGATCGCCGTTTCTTCCCCTTCTCCCGTTTCTCTTTCCGGGCCTTTTTGGAACCGGCCCCCTTCGGACTGCGGAACCCCTTGCGGTGCCCGTTTCCATCAGTGGCCGGGTAGGGGCGGGTCTCGTCCCATTGGCCAGGGCGGAAACAAGGACATCCTCTTTGTAAAGAGCAACAGCCGCATGGTGAAGTTGCGCACCAGCGACACCTATTACATCGAGGCGCTGAAGGATTACGTGGTGATCAACACCCCGAACACCCGCTACACCATCCACCGTACCATGAAGGACCCCGGGGCCAAGCTGCCCGAAAGTGACTTCATGCGCGTACACCGCTCGTTCATTGTGCGCATCGACAAGATCACCGCCATTGAGCAGCCCAACCTGATCCTGGAGAATGACAAAAAGATCATTCCCAACGGCGGCAGCTACAAGGACGAGCTGGCCAAACGCCTGAACTTGGTGTAGGTTGTTCCCAGTGCAAGGGACGCCGCTTGCGCCGGTCCGGACCGCCGGTGGCCAGTGCGGTTCATTTCTTGCGTTGGTTCGTCCACCCCACCCAGAACGCCACCACTGCGCCTATGGCGAAGGGCGCAAATAGCCGCACGCCGACCCGATGGTGGATGAAGGCAGCCAATAATTGAAAGGCTGCGAGAACAGCAAGGAAGGCAAAGAGCAGGCGCTTGGAGGGCATCCGGTGGAGGTTTGCAGTTCTACCGCCCTTTCTTCCCCTTGCCGCTCTTTTCCTTCCTGGCCTTTTTGGAGCCGGTGCCCTTTGGGCTGCGGAAACCCTTGCGGTGGCCATGGCCTTCGGAAGCGGGGTAGGGGCGGGTTTCATCCCACTGGCCCCGCCCGGTTTTGGCGGGCTGCAGGGGAATCTCCACTTCATCCACCAAGGAAAAATCCACCGTGCGTTTCTCCATGTCCACGCTGCGCACCATCACCTGCAGCTCATCGCCGAGGCGAAAACGGCGGCCGGTGCGCTGGCCCACCACGGTATACTGCTCCTGGATGAAGGCGTAGCGGTCGCCCGGCAGGTCGCGCAGGGCGATCATGCCTTCGCACTTGTTCTCCACCAGCTCCACGTACATGCCCCACGCGGTGAGGCCGCTGACTATGCCGGTAAAGGTCTGCCCCACGCGGGACAGCAAGTATTCGGCCTGCTTGAACTTGATGCTGGCGCGCTCGGCATCTGCAGCCCGCTTTTCCATTTGCGAGCTGTGCACGCAGCTCAGCTCCAGGGCCTGCTTGTTCAGTGCCTTTCCGCCGGCCAAATAGTGGGCCATGGCGCGGTGCACCATCAGGTCCGGATAGCGGCGGATGGGGCTGGTAAAGTGCGTGTAATCGCGGAAAGCCAAGCCATAGTGACCGATATTGTCGGTGCTGTAGATGGCCTTGCTCATGGAGCGGATGGTGAGCTGCTTGAGGATGTTCTCTTCCTCGCTGCCCTTGATCTTTTGCATCAGGGCATTGATGGCCTTGGGCAGGTCCTCGGGGCGGCCGTCTGTCTTCAGCTCATGCCCGAAGCTCTTGGCCAGCATGCGCAGCTGCTGCACCTTTTCCGGATCGGGCAGGTCGTGGATGCGGTACACGAACGGTGGCGCTCCGCCCTTGCGGCGGCTGATCGAGGCGGCCACCTGCTTGTTGGCCAGCAGCATGAATTCCTCGATGAGCCAATTGGCCGGGCCCATCACCTTTTCATACACCTCAATTGGCCGGCCCCGGTCGTCCAGGCGGAATTTCACCTCATTGCCGCCCACTTCCAGTGCGCCATTGTCCATGCGTTCCTTGCGCAGCACCTTGGAGAGTTCGTACAAGGTGAGCACCTCTTGCTTGAATTCCCCTTCGCCGCCGTCAATGATGGCCTGGGCTTGCGCGTATGCAAAGCGGCGGTCGCTGCGCATGATGGTGCGCCCGAACCACTCAGAGACCACGCGGGCCTTGGCGTCCATCTCAAAGATGGCGCTGAAGCTGAGCTTGTCCTCGTGCGGGTTCAGCGAGCAGAGGTTGTTGCTGAGCCTTTCGGGCAACATGGGCACCACGCGGTCCACCAAGTACACGCTGGTGGCACGCGCCGCAGCTTCCTTGTCCACAATGCTGCCGGGGACCACGTAATGGCTTACGTCGGCAATGTGGATGCCCACCTCCCAGTGTCCGTTGTCCAATTTACGCAGGCTGAGCGCATCGTCCAGGTCCTTGGCGTCTTCCGGGTCGATGGTGAGCGTGGTGATGGCCCGTACATCCCGCCGTTTGGCGACCTCAGATGCCGAAATGCCCCCGGGGATGGCCTCAGCGGCTGCTTCCACGGCAGCGGGGAACTCCGATGGCAGGTCAAATTCGGCAAGTATGGCGTGGATCTCCACCTCGTGCTCACCGGCCTTGCCCAGGATTTTTTCCACCCGGCAGCGCGGTAATTCACGCGGATTGGTCCAGGGGGCCATTTCCGCCACCACCTTCTCGCCCGGTAGTGCGCCATGGAGGTCTTCGGCCGTAATGAGCAGCGGACGGTTCATCTTCTGGTCGTCCGCAAGAAGCATGAACTGTGGTCCGCGCTTCTCCACTTTCCCCACAAAGCGGGTGCGCCTCCGTTCAAGCACGGCCAACACCTTGCCTTCGGGCCTGCCACGCCCGCGCTGCACCCGGATCAATACTTTGTCGCCATGCAAGGCGGTGCCCACCGCATGTTCGGGAATGTACACATCGTCCTCCCCGGTGCCCACGCGCGCGTAGCCGGCACCACTGGCAATGATGTCCAGGAAAGCCTCGGTGCCCGCGCCCTTTCCTTCGGTAGTGCGTCCGCCCGCAGCCACGTAGCGCCCGCGCTTGGCCGTTTCCGCCTTGCCGTTGGCGATCAGGGCGGCCAGCACCGCCTGAAGCAGGTCCCGCTCGCGCTTGTCAATGCCCAGCTTCAGCATTAGCTGCTGGGCGGTAATGCCGGTGGGGCCCGCTTCGCCTACCAAGGCGAGCACGTCGCTGGCCGATGGGCCCTCCTGCCGCCGTGGCTTGTTCTTCCTGCTCATGGGGCGCGAAGTTGGCAAGATTTACGGGGGAGCCCTGAACCAACCGCCCGCAACCATCCGAAAAAGATCCATCAACGATCGTTGATAACCGGCGGAGGATCATTACATTTGCGCCCCTTTTGGGGGATTCACTCCCCGCCAACATGGACCACACACCCCTGGACAGCGCAAAGATCTTCGGTGGCACCGCCACGCGGGACTTGGCCGCCCGCATAGCTGCGGAAGGCGGGCAGAAACTGGGCGAGGTGACCGTGAGCCGCTTCAGCGACGGGGAATTCCAGCCCAGCTTCGAGGAAACCGTGCGCGGCAATGTGGTCTTCATTGTGCAGAGCACCATGCCCCCCAGCGATAACCTCTTTGAACTGTTGCTGATGGTGGATGCGGCCAAGCGGGCCAGCGCCAAGCGGATCGTGGCGGTGATGCCTTACTTCGGCTTCGCCCGGCAGGACCGCAAGGACAAGCCCCGCGTAAGCATCGGCGCCAAGCTGGTGGCCAATATGCTCACGGCCGCAGGCGTGGACCGCATCATGACCATGGACCTGCACGCAGACCAGATCCAGGGCTTTTTTGAGGTGCCCGTGGACCACCTCTTCGCCAGCAGCATCTTCCTGCCCCATATCCAGGCCATGAAGCTGCCCGACCTGCTGATGGCGGCGCCCGATACCGGCGGCACCAAGCGCGCCAATGCCTATGCCAAGCACCTTGGCGTGGATATGGCCATTTGCTACAAGCAGCGCAAGGTGGCCAACAAGGTGGAAAAAATGACCGTGATCGGAGACGTGGCCGGGAAGGACGTGGTGCTGATCGACGACATGGTGGACACCGCCGGAACCCTCACCAAGGCCGCCGCCATGATGAAGGAGCAGGGCGCACGCACCGTGCGTGCCATGTGCACCCATGCCGTGCTCAGCGGCGATGCCTGCCAGCGCGTGCAGAACAGCGCACTGGAAGAACTCATCGTCACCGATACCATCCCCATTCCAGCCAGCCACCTCCAGGCAGCACCGAAGATCAAGCAACTGTCCGTGGCACAGTTGTTCGCCGACGTGATTCAACGCGTACGGCACCATGAAAGCATCAGCAGCCACTTCATCATCGCATAACACCCCGAGGTAAATGAAGAACGTCGAACTCATCGGCACCAAGCGGCCGGCAATCGGCACCAGCAAGGCCAAGGCCGTCCGCCGCAACAAGCAAGTCCCCTGCGTGCTCTACGGCGGCAAGGAGGTCCTGCATTTCAGCGTGGAGGAACGCGCACTGAACAAGATCGTCCACTCGCCTGAGGCACACTACGTGGAGCTGAACATCGACGGTGAAAAGCGCCAGGCCGTACTGCAGGACAAGCAATTCCAGCCAGTGACGGATGCCGTGATCCATGCCGATTTCCTGGAGGCCGTGGCCGGCAAGGAAACAAGCCTGAACCTGGCCGTGCGCGCAACGGGCCAGAGCGCGGGTGTGCGCAAGGGCGGAAAGCTCAACCTGAACATGCGCAAGCTGCGTGTAAAGGGCATGCCCGAGAAGCTGCCCGGGGTCATTGAGGTGGATGTGGCCAACATGGACCTTGGGGACAGCATCCATGTAAGCGACCTGAAGCTGCCCGGCGTTACGGTGATGGAGAAACCAAGTGATGTGGTAGTGACCGTGAAGATGGTGAAGAAGGCTGCGGAAACCCCGGCCGAAGCCGCACCTGCCGCCGCCGCCGCTGCCGCACCTGCCGCCGCTGCTGCGGGCGAAAAGAAGGCCGAGCCCGCGCCCGCCAAGAAATAACCACCCGGAAGCCCCGGTTCATCCGGTGCCTCCGATCGTTCCCGTACAAGCCCCGCATTTTGCGGGGCTTGTACTTTCGCCACCACCGCAGTTGCACACTGAAACATGAAATTCCTGATAGCGGGCCTCGGCAATCCCGGCCCGGAGTATGAAGGTACGCGGCACAACATCGGCTTCCAGGCGCTGGATGCGCTGGCCGCCGGTTTTGGGGTCCGCTTCAACGCAGACCGCTATGCGGACATGGCACAGTTCCGGCACAAGGGGAGGACCTTCATCTTGATCAAACCGCAAACCTTCATGAACCTAAGCGGCAAGGCGGTTCGCTATTGGTTGGACCAAGAACGTCTTTCGCCGGAACAACTGTTGGTGGTGGCCGACGACCTGGCCCTGCCGTTCGGCAAGGTGAGGTTGCGCGCCGCAGGCGGCGCGGGCGGCCACAACGGGCTCACCAACATCATCGAACTCATCGGCACGGAGGGCTTTCCGCGCTTGCGCTTCGGCATAGGGAACGATTTTGCAAGGGGCAGGCAAAGCGAATTCGTGCTGGGGCGGTGGAGCGTGGAGGAGGAAAAGGAATTGCCCGATCGCATTGAACAGGTGGGGAAAGCCATACTTCAATTCGGACTCCTTGGAATAGCCGACGCCATGAACCACTTTAACAAACGATGAGCGCACGGGTATTGCTAACTTCACCCACTAACTAAACCGTCCCGCCAAATGGTATCGAAGAAAGTGGAGAGCGCGCTCAACGATCAGGTGGCCAAGGAGGCCATGAGCAGTCAGATCTACCTGGCCATGGCCTCCTGGGCCGAAGCACAGGGGCTGGAAGGCGTTGCTGCATTCCTTTACCGCCACAGCGACGAGGAGCGCATGCACACCCTGAAGCTGATGCACTACATCAACGAGCGCGGCGGGCACGCCGTGGTGCCAGCCTTGGCCAAGCCGCCCAAGGACATGAAGGACATCATGGACGTGTTCAAGAGCATCCTGCACCAGGAAGTGGAGGTTACCGGCGAGATCAATGCCATCGTGGACCTCTGCCTGAAGGAAAAGGACTACACCACGCACAACTTCATGCAGTGGTACGTGGCCGAGCAGATCGAAGAGGAGCGCTTGGCGCGCACCATGCTGGACAAGCTCAATCTGATCGGCAGCGACAAGGGCGGCCTGTACCTCTTTGACAGGGACCTGATGGCCAGCGGAAATACCACGGCCTAACCCGATGCCACGGCCCCGGGGCGGTTGTGGCATGTCTTTTTCATGCACAAGCGGTTGTGCATAGCACCACAGGCACAGGCGGCGCGCAGCACCGGCCGGGTCCTACTTTGGCCCGGCTCCGCCACATGAACCTCCGACACCAGCCCGCGAATTCCGGCCAGCTCCGGAACACTGCGGTGCAGAGCGCCGCCATTGCTGCGTTTCTGGTGGCCATCGCGCTGCTGCTGGGCGGGGCTGCGCAACGCGAGCCAGACAAGGACACCACGGCCATCATCCAGGCCAGCTACCTTTATAACATCGCCAAGCTGGTGGAATGGCGTGACCCGGAAATGCGCCAAGGGCCTTTTATCATCGGTGTGCTGGGCAGTGGCAACCTGTACCAGGAACTGGTGAAGAAATACGCCACCCGCTCCATTGGGAAACAGCCCATCGAAGTGCGCAAGCTCCCCGAAACGGCAGAAGTGGATCGTTGCCACATCCTGTTCGTTCCCGAAGAGGACAAGGCACTGCTGGGGGCAATCCTGAAACAGGCGAACACGCGCTCCACCCTGCTGGTCACCGATTTTCCCGATGCGCTGTCCAAAGGCGCCGTGGTCAATTTCATCGCGGCCAAGAACACGCTGAAGTATGAGATCAGCCTGTCCAATGCGGAGAAGCACCGTATTGATGTCGGGCTCACCCTGAAACAACTGGCCGAACGTGTTGTGGAATGACCATGAAGCACACGATCACCACGCTCATCTGCGCCTTGGCGTTCGCTTCCGTGGCGGTAGCGCAAGCAGACCTGTTGACCCAGGCCAACAAGAAATACCGCGAAGGCGACCTTAAAGGCGCACGGGTGCTGGTGGACCAAGCAGTGAAGGATCCGGCCTTGGCGGCACAAGCCGAGGTGTGGGTGCTGCGCGGGTTCATTTACAAGGACCTGTACAAGGGGGCCGCGGAGAAGGGGGAGGGCGGCAACTTGCGGGATGAAGCGATGGCCAGCTTGTTTGCCGGTATCGCGGCGGACAGCACCAACCAGTATACCGGCAGCAGCAGGCCGGCCTACTTCTTCCTTGCCAAGACCATCTACAATGATGCCGTTCGTGCGTTGGGCGGCCTTGAACCGGAACAAGCCAAAACCTTCTTCGGCAAATACAGGGAAGCGGTGGCGCGCATGGTGCCGGATACCGTGCTCAAAGCCCAGGACATCGATTTTGGGAATGCCTTGGGCACGGTATATGTCAAGCTGTTCAACCAGGACAGGCAACGGCTGGACCGGTATGACCAAGCCGTGTCCACCTACAAACAGGTGTTGGCCATGGACAGCTCCAATTACGGGGCCAACTACAACTTGGCCACGCTCTATTACAACCGCGGGGTTTACAACATCCAGCGCATTTCCGCCGACAATGACATCCCCAGCCTCCAGCAGATCCAGGAGGCAAGCCGGGAGTTCTTCACGCAAGCGCTGCCATACATGCTGAAGGCGCATTTAATGAAGCCGAACCGCAAGGAGACCATCCTTGGCCTTGAAGGGATACACTACAGTCTGCAGGATGAGGAGCAGAGCCGCCACTACAGGCATCTGTACGAGGAGCTGGAGCATGATGAGCTGAAAGAAAAGTGACCGGCCATGCGGGTACGAATGACCATTGGCCGCCGCATCGGGTTGGGCTTCGGCCTGTTCATCTTCTTTGCCCTTGTGGTAGTGTTGCTTACCGGCCGCGCCATCGGCGACAGCCGCTCGATCAATTCGCAGATCACCATTGTTTACGGCCCTTCGGTGGATGCCTTGGTACGCCTGCGAAACCTGGTGGTGAACGCGCGTACCCTGGTAAAGCACTGGGCCCTGGTGGAAAGCATTCCGGATGCCCCGGAGAAAACAGCGCTGGTAACCCTCACCGACCGCGACCTGCCAGGCATCATTGACCGCATCGACACCCTGCAGGCTTTCTGGGACAAGGATGAAGTGGCGGCCATGAGCAAGGCCTTCATGGACATGAGCGCGCTGTTTGCCCTGCATGACAGCGTGAAGAAAATGCTGCCCACCTTTGAGAGCTACAAGGACCCCGTTGCCTATTTCAAGGCCCGCGACCTGGCGGAAGAAGGCGGAACCCTTGATCGCCAGACGGACAAGGTGCTCAGCGACCTGGACGTGCTGCTCGAAGCGCAAAACCGCAAGATCGGCCTGCTGCGCGCGGATATGATCCGCAACCTGAACACCCTCCGGTTTTTCGTGCTGTACCTGGGTTCGGCGTTGGTGCTTATCGGCGTGGCGATGGCATTCCTGGTCATCAGGCGCATTGTGCGGCCGGTGCGCCGCCTTCGCGCCATCCTGCTGCAGCTCGGCAAGGGTGTGTTTCCCCGTACGCGCATCGTTTCCGGCAATGATGAAATAGGCGACATGTCGCGGGCTTTGAACGGCCTGGTGGACGGCCTGAAGCGAACCACCGATTTCTCCCATGCACTGGCCGCCGGCAACTTCAATGCAGAGTACCAGCCCCTCAGCAACGAGGATGTGCTGGGGCACGCCCTGTTGATGATGCGCAGGGAGCTGGGGGAACGGGAGCGCATCCTGGAGGAAAGGGTGCGCGAGCGTACCGAGGAGATGGTGCGCCAAAAAGAGGAAGTGGAGCGCCAAAGCAAAAGGGTGGTGGAGCTCTACAAGAACGTTACGGACAGTATCCGCTACGCCAAGCGGCTGCAGGAGTCCATCCTTCCGCTGGACGAAAGGGTCCAGGAACTGATGCCGGGCAGCTTTGTGCTCTACAGGCCCAAGGACATTGTGAGCGGAGATTTCTACTGGGTGGAGTCCGTGAACGGGAAATCGGTCTTTGCGGCGGTGGATTGCACCGGGCATGGCGTTCCAGGGGCCTTTATGAGCCTGGTGGGACACAATGGGCTTAACAGGGTGGTGAAGGAAGGTGGGCGTACAAAGCCCGGGGAAGTATTGGACCTCTTGAACCGGATCGCGTTCGAGGCCCTGCACAAAGACCGGGACCAATATGTGCGCGACGGCATGGATATGGCCCTCTGCGTATATGACCCGCGAACACTTGTATTGGAATTCGCAGGGGCCAACTGCCCGCTTTATTTGGTGCGCAACGGCCAAGTTCTCCAGTTCCCCGCGAACAAAACCGCCATAGGGGGCTTCTCCGCCCCGGGCCGCTCGTTCAAGGACTGTACCATACAGCTTGAGGCGGGGGATGCCGTGTATATTTTCTCGGATGGATATGCCGACCAGTTCGGCGGCCCACGGGGCAAGAAATTTCTTTACAGGCAATTCCGGGAACTGCTGGTGCGCATTTCAGCGGAAACACCCGCGCGCAAAAAGACCCTGTTGAACGAAGCCTTCAATGACTGGAAGGGCACCCTGGAGCAGGTGGATGATATCTTGGTGATGGGCATGCAGGTGTAGCGCCAAAGGCGCGCCGGCCCCATAACCGGTCAGTTATCGGCCCGGCCTACTGGAAGCTCCATCCGCCGCCGGTGGTGGCCTCGCGCGGGTTCAGCAACATCACCGGGATCATGGCTTCGTTGGTGATCACTTCCTGTTCGTAGGGAACCCCCAGCACGCCAAAAATGTTGCCCTTTGCCAAGTTCATGATCGCGATCAGATCGGCATCCACCTTCATGGCATAACGGGTCACTGCCGCCACAAAGCCGCCACTGTCCCCGTCCGCCATCGTGGTCTCCAGCTCCACATTGCGCTCGCCGAAATATTGTTGGGCGAAGCGGATGTTGTTGTCCAGTTGCTTTACAAGAAACTCGTCCGTTTCATGCGGCACGATCACATGTACCTTGCTGTCAAAGTACTGCGCCATCTCAGCAACCAATGCCACCTTCTGCCGCGTTTCGCGCTGCAGGTCCATCGGCACTACGATGTTGCGGTAGCCGCGTTCGCGGATGTTGCGCTCCTGCACCACGATGAAGGGTACGTGCCCGTTGGTGATCACGCGTAGCGCCCGGCTCCCTGTAATGAATTGCATGCCGCGCATGCCGTGCGTGCCCATGATGATCAGCTCCGCGCCGATCTCCGAGGCCGTGTTGCCGATCTCGTCATACACCGACCCTACGCGCACCTGCGGTTTCACTTTGATGCGGTCGTTCCACTTCTTGGCGCGCTCCACCTCCATCTTCACTTTGGTGCGGGCTTCTTCCAAGTCATTCTGGCCGGAAACAATGTGAAGAATGTTCACTTCGGCCCCCATGCGCTCGGCCAAGGCCGCTGCGTGGTTCATGGCGCAGTCCGCCACTTTGGTGAAATCCGTTGGAACCAGGATCCTTTTGGGGTCGCTCATGAGGCACTTTTTAGGTGGACCGCGAAGATAGGCAGGGCAAGTAATGCCACCGAGGGACTTCACCCGGACGGCAACAATCGTTGTACAAACGAAAGCCAACGCTTATGAACGCCTATAAACGCCTACTGGCCGAATATGGCGGGCCGGGGGTTGAATGTTTGCAGCGGCCAGCAAACAACCGGCCGGAACAAACACGAACAACCAAAAACACGAACAATGGAAACCAACGAAAAACTGATCCGCAACCGTGTACAATTGATGGGCAACCTGGGCAAAGACCCCGAACTGCGTGAGTTTGACGGCGGCAAAAAGAAAGTGCGCTTCAGCCTGGCAACAAACGAACGCTTTGCGTACGGCGAGGGGCAATTCAAGGAAGACACCCAGTGGCACGGCATCGTGGCCTGGGGCAAGCTGGCCGCACAGGCGGCGGAACAGCTCCGCAAGGGTAGCCGCATTTCCATGGAGGGCCGCCTGGTGCATGGCAGCTATGACGGCAAGGACGGCCAGAAGCGCTACTTCACGGAGGTGGTGATGACCAGCTTCCAGGTAGTGGAAAGCAGTGTGGCCGAGGCGGCATAACCGCGGAAACCCGAGATCGACCAAGGGCTGCGGCACAATGCTGCGGCCCTTGGTCATTTTTGGCAGGTGATTCAAGCTTCCCGCTGAACCCGGTGCACCGGTCGGGGTCCCCCGGGCCCACCCATGCACGAGCCTGCGTATTTGCCAACCGGCGGTAAATCCACTTCAATGGGGGGCCGGGGCGGAGCGCTCAATTGCCACGCACCACCCGCAGTACCGTGGTCTGTTGGCCTGCATGGATCCTTAGGAGATAGGAACCCGGCACCAAGCCCTTAAGGGAAAGCCGCCCTGGTGAAGACTGCATGAAATTGCCGGACAGGCATACCCGCCCCAGTGCATCCGTCAACTGCCAATTTCCCCCTCCGTTAACGCCTTCCACGGCAAGCTGATCTGTAAAGGGGTTTGGCCCCACCGTGATATTCCCCGCTTTGGAAGCCGCGGGGAGCCCGGTGGACACGTCGGTGTACACGTACTCGCAGGCCGTGGCGGAGCATGTGTCAGGCGTTAGCGGACCCCAGAGCGATACCGTGGCGCACACATCGTAATAGCCATCGTACTGGTACGTGTGTATCTGCGGGCTTCCGTTGGCACTGGTGCCATCGCCAAAATCCCATGTCACCGAGGAATTCATTCCGGAGACGATGCTTTGGTCGAACACGGCGATGCTCGGCCCCAATTGCAGGATGCCGATGTCTGCTTGGAGAAGCGTGTCGCACGGCACATCGGGCGGGCCCAAGTAGATCCAGTTGCACGCGGTGGCCGCGCAGTTGCCGCTGCTTACCGTAAGACAAGCCCGGAATGGCCCCGGCCCGGAATAGGTGTATACGGGTGAAGTTTCGGAGGAGCTTCCGCCATCGCCAAAAGCCCATTGCCACCCGGTGATCGGCTGGCCGGATTGCGACTGGTCGATAAAGTGAATGCCGCTGCCTTGCACCTCGATGGTGAAGGCGGCGGCCAGTCCGGCGCATTGCGCGTCCACAGGTACGTCAATTACTTGGCAGGCGGTGGACAGGCAGTAGCCTTGTTGATCATCCTGCACGGTGGCGTGCAGGCAGGCCAGGTAGTTGCCCGGTGCGGGAAAGGTGTAGGTGGGCTGGTATTGGGTGCTATAGTCCAGCAGGCTTTCGCCGGCAAATCCCCATTCCGTGTACAGTACCGGCGCGCCGGAGGCTGGTGCGCCGGGCGTGAACGCGATGCCGTAGGTACCGTAGCCCTGCCACGTGAAATCCACCTGGTGCAGGCTGTCGCACGCGGGCTGCGCCAAGCTGGCAACGGAGGCCAGTGCAAGGCCCGATGCATGGATCCAACGGCGAATGGCAGGCATGGCTCAGGGGCGGAAGGTGTATGCCAGGCGGAGGCGGATGCCGCTGCGCTCGGCCAGGGCGTAAGGGGAGTTGTCCGGTGGCAACAAAGAAAGCAGGCCCTTTTCATACACCGGAGAGGCCCACAGGGACCATTGTTCGGTGAGGATGTAGCCCAAGTCCGCGCCAACGCTGCCGCCCAGCACGGACATGCATTGTTTGTGGGCGGGCTGGACCTCTACGCTTAAGGGACCTTCGGGCCCGTTTACGAGCAGGGTGCCGGAACGCAGGTCGGTGAGCTCCAGGGCCACCCCGGCGCGGGCACCCAGGCGGAACCGGCCCAAAGGTGCATGCCAGCCCAATTCCAAGGGGATGCGCAGCATGGCATAGCGGTTCACGGAGGCCGCGATGCGTTGTTCCTGGCGATAGGTAGTAATGGTGTCCGTGGTGGTTTGCAGTACCAGGGAGTTGAAGGTGATCACATGGTTGAAGATGGAGTCATGGCGGGTTTGGAAGCGGTCCGTATGCCGGAAATCGTAGCGGCCAGCATGGTATTCCGCGCCGATGGCCAAGCTCCATCCGCCGCGTCCGTTCACGCCGGCAAGCATGCCCAGGGCCGTGGTGGCGTGGACCGGCTCGGTGGCTTGCAGGGCCTCGCGGATCGTGGCCTCGCCGCCCGTCCATCTGCGGCTTTCGAGGAACTGGCCGCCCATGGCGGCCACCCACCAGCTGCGACGTGGCCCTGCGGCAATCAACGCCGGAGCGTTTCGCGGGACCGCCACCCCTGGATCGCTGCCCACGCTTGAAATGAGCACGGGAAGCCATGTTGCATGGGCTGAACCCTCGTTGCGGACCAACAGATCAACACCAAGAGACGCTCCGATTTGCAGGGGGGTGGTAGCGACGATCTGGGAAGCCGAAGGCTGTAGGGATGGCACTTGGTGCTCCGGCTGTGCGGCTGTTCCGGAATTGTCCGTCACGGATCCAGCAGGGCCGCCTCCGGTGCCTTGGACTGGTTGCATGCCACGGGGTTTTGCCGCGGGTTTCCCCTGTGCGGGTATTGCTTTTGCCGTTGTTGGTTCATTTTCGTCCGGTGCCATTGCAGCAGGCCCGTTCGCTTTGCCCCCATACGAGACAGGGGGTGGAGCAACAGAGTCCGCATGGATGCCCGGGAGTCCGTTGGGCTTGGTTTCTTGATGGCCATTGGCAGGGTCATCCGGGAGCGCGCTACCCAAGGCCAGGATCTTTGGTTCGATCCCCCCGCTGTTTGCGTGACGATTGCCGGCCAGCAGGTAACCCAGCCCTGTGCCGAAAAGCAAAAGCAAAGGCAACCAGCCCCATCGCCGCAACCAACCGGCGCGTCGGCGCGAGCGCTCCCGCAGGATGCCGCCCAGCGCCCCTGGTGGCGGTTCGGCCTCGGCGCCCCGCAGGGTGCGGGCGAAAAGTTCATCGATCGGATGTTGCTCCCTCATGTTTTTCCAATGCGTTCAATTCCTCGATCTTCTGTTGCAGCATGCGCCGCGCCTTGCTCAGTTGGCTGCGCGAGGTGCCTTCATTGCAGCCCAGCATTTCCGCGATCTCCGCATGTTCATAGCCTTCAATTGCAAAGAGGTTGAAGACCATGCGGTAGCCGTCCGGAAGCTGTTGCACCAAGGCCATTAGCTCTTCCTGCCCCAGGTTGCCCGGGGCCAATGGGCTTTCGCTTCGTTCCGGCACTTGGTCGGTGCCGAGGACTTCGTTCCGCACCGACCGTTTCCGCAGGTGGTTGATGCAGCTATGTACCATGATGCGGCGTATCCATCCCTCCAAGGAACCCTCCAAGCGGAAGGCATGCAGTTTGTCGAACACCCGGATAAAACCTTCCTGCAGGAGGTCTTCCGCCTCGGCCCGGTGGCGTGCATAGCGTAGACACACGGCGAACATGCGCCGTGCATAACGCGCGTACAGGACTTCCTGTGCGCTGCGGTCCTCGTGCTGGCACCGGCGTGCCAGCTCATGTTCGTCCAGCTCTCGCACTGGTCGGCTCGGGTGTTTTCCGCAGGCAAGACACGGAATTCCATGGCCGCGCTGCCTGGTCGGTGAATGTTTTGTTGAAAGTTAAGCAGACACCGGCCGGATCCCAAGAAAATCTGTCGTTGCACAAACGACAACAAACAGCTATGAACGATTACAAATGCAAGATCAACCGGATCAGGGAAGGGGAGGGGTGAAGGTTTGCGGCGGAGTTCAACAACAACGGCTCCTTCACAGCGAAAAACCTAAAACCAACAACACGATGAAAACGCTGAACAACAATGTCCGCCTGATCGGGAACTTGGGCTTTGATCCGGAAGTGCGCGAGATCGCCAAGGGGCGCAAAGTGGCCCGCCTGAGCTTGGCCACCCATGAGCGCTACACCAATGGCGAAGGGGAAAAGGTAACGGACACCCAATGGCATACGGTGGTGGCATGGGGCCGCATCGCAGACCAAGTGGACCGCCTGCTGGCCAAGGGAAGTGCGGTGCTGGTGGAGGGCCGCTTGGTGCATCGCAGCTACAGCGGCAAGGATGGCGTAAAGCGGTTCATCACGGAGGTGGTGCTCAACGACTTCAAGTTGCTCAACATCCCCAAGCGCGAAGAGGCTACGGCTGCGAAAGCGGCTTGACCGGTTGCGGTTGGAACAAGGAGGGGGTGCGGCATTCGCGCCCCTTCTTATTTTTCGGCCGGAAAATCACGACTGCGGCGGGCAAGCCAGCGTTGATCTCCAGCGTATTCGAATCCATTCAAGCCCGGCACCCAACCTTCACGGAGCGGATTGCGTTCAAACAGCCCCTTCAATTGAACATAACGCAACGGATGACCCAAGCACCTTACCTCAAGTGGTTGCACGAAGTAGAACTGAGCGACATCCCCACCGTGGGCGGCAAGAATGCCAGCCTGGGTGAGATGATCCAAAACCTCGGCAAGCTCGGTGTGAGCGTGCCCGGCGGCTTTGTGGTCACCGTGGCCAGCTATGAGGCGTTCATCAAGCACAATGACCTGGGCCAGAAGATCCGCGACATTGTGGCGGGGCTGGACACGGACGACATTGAGAACATCCGCCGCACCGGCTTGGCCGTGCGCACGCTGATCAAGAACGGCAAATTCCCGGAGGAGATCTGGAAGGGCATCATGGCCCGCTACGATGAGCTTTCCAGGCAGCATGGCCAGGATGCCACCGACGTGGCCGTGCGCAGCAGCGCCACCGCCGAGGACCTGCCCGATGCGAGCTTCGCCGGGCAACAAGAGACCTACCTGAACATCCGCGGGCACCAGGACCTGATCAGCGCCGTGCGCAACTGCTTCGCATCACTCTTCACCGACCGCGCCATTGTGTACCGCGAGAGCCTCGGCTACGACCATTTCCAAGTGGGCCTCAGCGTAGGCGTGCAGAAGATGGTGCGCTCCGATGTGGGCAGTAGCGGCGTGGCCTTCAGCTTGGACACCGAGAGCGGATTCAAGGACGTGGTGCTGATCAACGGCAGCTACGGACTGGGCGAAATGGTGGTGCAGGGCGCGGTGAGCCCTGATGAGTTCATCGTCTTCAAGCCTGCGCTGGCCGAGGGATACAGCAGCATCATTGAAAAGAAGCTGGGCAACAAGGACCGCAAGATGATCTATGGGGTGGACCCTTCCAAGCCGGTGATGACCGTGCCCGTGGAGCGGCCCATGCGCCACCGTTTCTGCATTTCCGATGAACAGGCGCTGGAAATAGCACGGAACGTGACCGCCATCGAGAAGTACTACAGCGACAAAAAGGGCCACTGGTGCCCGATGGATGTGGAGTGGGCCGTGGATGGATTGAGCAAGAAGCTCTTCATCGTGCAGGCCAGGCCCGAAACCATTCACAGCCGCAAAGCCACGGACCGCGTGGTGGAGTACAAGGTGGAACACGGCACGGATGACCCGAAGGTCATTGTAAACGGCATTGCCATCGGCGACCGTGTGGGCGCTGGCAATGTGCGCATCATGTACGGCCTGGACGGACGCGACGGGAGTACTGACGGCAAAGATTTCCAGCAGGGCGACGTGCTGGTAACGGACATGACCGATCCCGATTGGGAACCGATCATGAAGAAGGCCAGCGCCATCATCACCAACAAGGGCGGCCGCACCTGCCACGCCGCCATCGTGGCGCGCGAAATGGGCGTGCCCGCCATTGTGGGCTGCGGCGACGCCACCGACAAACTGGAGACCGGCATGGCGATCACCGCCAGCTGCTGCGAGGGTGATACCGGCGTGGTGTACCAGGGGATCATTCCATTCAAGGTGGAAGAAACCCTGCTGGCCAACCTGCCGGAAACGCGCACGCCGATCATGCTCAACGTGGCCAGCCCGGACCTGGCTTTCAAATTTTCCGGCCTGCCCAATGCCGGCGTGGGCCTTGCCCGCGAGGAGTTCATCATCAACAATTACATCCAGGTGCACCCCTTGGCGCTGCTGCAGCACAAGGAATTGGGCGATACCAACCTCAGCGGCAAGATCAGCTACCTGATCAACGGCTACGAGGATGAGGAAACGTTCTTCGTGAAGCGCCTCAGCTACGGCATTGCGCGCATCGCCGCAGCCTTCCACCCCAACAAGGTGATCGTGCGCTTCAGCGATTTCAAGAGCAACGAATACAAGAACCTGTTGGGCGGCGAGCATTTCGAGCCGGACGAGGAGAACCCGATGATCGGTTGGCGCGGCGCCTCTCGCTATTACAGCGAGGCTTACAAGGAAGCATTCGGGCTGGAGTGCAAGGCCATTCGCCGCGTGCGGGAGAAAATGGGCCTGAAGAACGTGGTGGTGATGATCCCCTTCTGCCGCACGGTGGAGGAACTGAAGAAGGTGGGCGCCGTGATGAAGGAATACGGCCTGGAGCGCGGCAAGGAGGGCCTGGAGCTCTTCCTTATGGCGGAGGTTCCAAGCAACATCATACTCGCCGAGGAGTTCAGCCGGTACATCGACGGCTTCTCCATCGGCAGCAACGACCTCACCCAGCTCACCCTGGGCCTGGACCGCGACAGTGCACTGGTCTCGCACATCTATGACGAGCGCAACGATGCCGTGAAAGGAATGCTGCGCAAGCTGATCGAAACGGCCAAAAAGACGAAGACCAAGGTGGGCATTTGCGGCCAAGGCCCCAGCGATTTCCCTGACTTCGCACAGTTCCTGGTGGAGCTCGGAATTGATTCCATCAGCGTTACCCCGGATAGCCTGCTGAAGACCAAGCGCGCCATTTCCGAGGTGGAGAAACAGATGGCGGGGAAGAGGGTGAAACTGGCGTAGGGCGGCGCTCTGCGATCGCGCCGAGTTCCGCATCCTTCCAAGGATGGCTGACGATTGTTGGTTCCCATTCCGCGGAAGCCGCGATCATTGCGGCCTAATTCCACGACATGCCGGAAGTGATCGACATTGGACCAGCCACCCTGGAGAAACCGCGCCCGGACCTGATCGTAGTGCGCTTCAGGCCAGGGTCCCTGGCTGATGGCAACAATTTGCTGATCAGTGTCGCCGCGCGAAAGGAGCATTGCGGCGGGCGGCCGCATATCGCCGTGTTGATCGCCCCGGAGGACAGTGATTTCGCACCTTCCATCCTGGGCAGGAACCAGTACTTGGGCACCGGCGCCGAAACCTTCACCAAGGCCCTGGCAGTTGTTTGCCCGAACCCCACGGTGCGCAACATCATCGAGCTCTACTTCGCCATGCACCTGGTGTCATTCCCCGTGCAATACTTCAGCAATGAGGCCGCCGCCATGGAATGGGCACATCCGCAGTGCGTGGCGCTCCAACAAGGTTAACGTACCGCATCACTGTTCACGGGCGGGTGCAACGCCGCTCAGCGCCATCAGCAGCGAACGGACCTCGGCGGGATCGGCATTCGTGCCGGATGACCTTGCCGTGATGGCTGAACTGTGAAACTCCACCGCCCCGGTGATGCGCGCCAACTCACCGATGTTGGAAGAACGCACCCCGCCGCCGGGCATCACCGCGATGCGGCCTGCTGCCTGGGTCACCAAGACCTTCAATACATCGGCACCGTTCATTGCAGTTGCAGCGAGACCGGAGGTGAGCACCCGCCTGCAGCCCGCATCCACCAACACTTCCAGCGCTTCCGCCGCATCGGGTACGCCGTCGAACGCTTTGTGGCAGGTCACTTCCATGGGCCCCGCCAGGCCCACGATATGCTTCATGGCCCCAGCGTCCATGCGGCCATCGCGCAACTGTACGCCCGCCACTACACCCGGACAACCGAGTTCGCGGCAGAGCCGTATGCCCCCCTGGATCGCCTCCCATTCATTGCGGCCATACACGAAGTCGCCGCCGCGTGGCCGTACCATGGGGAACACCGGTATGCCCAGTTCCAATGCCGCGATGATCGTTTCCCTTCCAGGTGTTGTGCCGCCCGCTTCCGCCCCCGCACACAGCTCCACGCGTTGTGCGCCCATCCGTGCCGCCGTAGCGCAAGAGGCAAGGGAATACGCACAAACCTCCAGCAACATCAGAAAATGTGCTTTGCCGCCACCACTTCTTCGCGCCCGCCGGTCTTCACCGCATAAGTGAAGCCCTTCTGTAGCGCATAGGCGCCGATGGCCCCGTCGCGCCGCAGCGCCAAGAATCCCACTTGGATGGTTTTGGCATAGGCTGGATCTCGACGCACGCTGCGTTCCAAAGCCATCCGGCAAGCCTCTTCCGGCGTGCGGCCCTGGCGCATGAGTTCCACAACCGTATGGCTGCCCGCAATGCGGATCACCTCTTCGCCCACGCCGGTGCTGGTGGCCCCGCCCACCTCGTTGTCCACGAAAAGGCCCGCTCCGATGATCGGTGAATCGCCCACGCGGCCGTGCAGCTTGTACGCCATGCCGCTGGTGGTGCAGGCGCCACCAAGGTCTCCGGCCGTGTCCAGCGCCAGGATGCCGATGGTATCGTGGTCCTTGGAATTTCCGGGTGTTTGGTTCTCAATGTTCACAACCGGGGCGTAGTGTGCGGTCTTCAGCCACTCCTCCCACTCCTTCCGGCTCTGCCCGGTCAGCAAGTCCTCTTTTTGAAAGCCGTTGGCCAGCGCGAATTGCAACGCCCCGTCTCCGGCCAGCATCACATGCGGGGTTTTCTCCATCACCGCGCGCGCCACCGAGATGGCGTGTACGATGTGCTCCAGCGCGGCCACCGAGCCGCAGCGGCCCTTGGCGTCCATGATGCAGGCATCCAGCGTTACATGGCCGTCGCGGTCCGGGCGGCCACCCAGGCCCACGCTCTGGTTCGTGGGATCTTCCTCGGGCACGCGTGCGCCGGCCTCAACGGCATCCAACGCATTGCCGTTCCCGGCGAGGATGCTCCATGCTGCGGTGTTGGCCGCCTTTCCGAAATCCCAAGTGGAAACCACAACAGGTTTGTTCAGGACGCGCACGGGCAATGCAGGCTCATCTTGTTGGACCTTGTCCGACGCGGATGTGCAACCGGCCAAGGCTGCTGCGGACGTGATGGCGGAGAGGCGAAGAAATTCCCTGCGGTCTACCATGGGGGCAATGCTGGCGGTCCACAAAGTACGGTCAGGCTACCTACCGGCCGGTCATCGTGGACAAGTTGATCCCCGGAACCCCGGAAGCTGCCTGTTCGGTCCCCACCTTTGCCACACGATGAATGAAAACGAATTGGCCATGCCTACCCGTCCTTTGACATCTGCCTTGGTGGTGCGGGTGGTGAACAAAGGGCATCACCCATTGCCGCAATACGCCACGGAACACAGCGCGGGGCTGGACTTGAGGGCCAACCTGGAGGCTTCCATCATCCTGGCCCCCGGCTCATACAAGCTCATCCCCACCGGCTTGTTCATGGAGTTGCCCGAAGGCACCGAGGCACAAGTGCGGCCCCGCAGCGGCTTGGCCTTTAAGCATGGCATCACCGTGCTCAATGCCCCCGGCACCATTGATGCGGACTACCGGGGCGAAGTGGGCGTGCTGTTGATCAACCACGGCAGCGTTCCCTTTGAAG
The DNA here is from genome assembly GCA_018267065.1 of Bacteroidota bacterium. Classification (GTDB taxonomy): domain Bacteria; phylum Bacteroidota; class Bacteroidia; order Flavobacteriales_F; family PHOS-HE28; genus PHOS-HE28. The sequence goes on along the minus strand of JAFDZG010000156.1, from coordinate 5,652 downwards.
TGAAGGACGGCGAGCGGATCGCCCAGTTGGTGGTATCGCGCCACGAACGGGTAAGTTTGGAGGAAAACGCGGACCTTCGCGCCACGGAACGCGGTGCAGGGGGCTTTGGCCACACCGGTACCCATTGACGTGAAGCATTGAGATGAAGATCATTGTTCCCATGGCCGGGATGGGCAAGCGGATGCGCCCCCACACGCACACCACGGCCAAGCCTTTGCTGCCCATCGCGGGCAAGCCCATTGTGCAACGCTTGGTGGAAGATCTCGCCCAGGTGGCCGGTGAACCCGTTGAGGAGGTTGCCTTCGTGACCAACCCGTCCTTTGGCTCCGCCGTGGAGCAGGAGCTCCTGGCCATTGCCAAGGGCATCGGTGCCAAGGGCAGCATTCACCACCAGAAAGAGGCATTGGGCACGGCGCATGCCATTTTGTGCGCGCAAAGTGCATTGCAGGGGCGCGTGATCGTGGCGTTCGCGGACACGCTCTTCCGGGCGCACATGAAGCTGGACACGGATTGTGACGGCGTGATCTGGGTGAACAAGGTGGAAGACCCGCGAGCCTTCGGCGTGGTGAAGCTGGATGTCAAGGGCATCATCACCGAGTTCATTGAGAAGCCGCAGCAGTTCGTCAGCGACCTGGCCATCATCGGCATCTACTACTTTGCCGATGGCGGGCGCCTGCGGGAAGAGATGCAATACCTGATAGACCATGACATCCGTGATAAAGGCGAGTACCAGCTCACAAATGCCATGGAGCACATGAAGCAGAAGGGCGCCCGGTTCAAGGCCGGTGCGGTGGATGCATGGATGGACTGCGGCAACAAGAACGCCATGGTGGACACCAACACCAAGGTGCTCGGGTACCTGAAGGGTGAAAAGAACATGGTTCATCCCAAAGTGAGCATCACGGACAGCGTGGTGATCCCGCCGTGCTTCATCGCAGAGGGAGTTACCCTGGACAAGGCGGTGGTGGGGCCTTACGTATCCATAGAAAGTGGAAGCACCATTGCAGGCAGCGTGGTGCGCAATTCCATCATCCGCAAACAGGTGTCCGTCCGTGACGCAGTGATCGACAACAGCATGCTGGGCGAGCGCGCCAGCGTGCGCGGCCAGGCGTTGGACCTCAGCATCGGCGACGATTGCACCATTGGATGAAGCGAGTGATGCGCATCCTTCCGATCTTCCTCCTGGCCGCCATGCTTGCTTCCTGCGGCAGCACCAAGCCTGTGGCGGGCACCACGGTCCCTGCTGAGCAGGACGGCACTACCCCGATGGACGACCGGCAGGCCACGGAGATGCGCCTGTACATGGATGCAACCAACGCAAAGTTGCGGGGCGACCCCGGAAAGGCGGTCCAGCTTTACCAAGCGGCGCTGAAAGTGGATCCCAACAATGCGGCCGCCATGTTCGAACTGGCCAAGTTGCTGCAGCAGGCACAGCGCGGCAACGAAGCGCTTGCATACGCCAAGAAGGCCGTGACCACCGACAAAGGGAATATTTGGTACCGGTTTCTACTGGCCGACCTGAGCACGCAGTTGGGCGATCTGCCCGGTGCCGCCAAGGCCTACCAGGGCATCTTGGACCAATGGCCGGACCGGTACGAGGTCTACTTCGGCTTGGCGGACATCCTGGCCAAGCAGGGCAAGGTGGACGATGCCCGGAAGGTGTACAGTGACCTGGAGAAGAAGGTGGGCTTCAGCGATGAGCTTGTGATGCGGGAGTACGACATGCTGGTGGGCGCCAACGAACTTGAGAAGGCAAGGGACCTGCTGGAGCAAACCATTGCGGCCAACCCGCAGGAAACCCACTACTTCGGGATGCTTGCCGATGTGTACCAGGAACTGGGCAACAAGGACAAGGCACTGGAGCTCTATAAAAAAGCCGTGGCGGCAGATCCGGACGACAGCATGGCGCGCATTTCGCTGGCGCAATTCTATTATGATGACGGGGAGCTGGACAAGGGATTCGAACAGTTGCGCGAAGCCTTTGCGGACCCCGACCTGGACATTGACCCCAAGATGCAGTTGCTGCTGGGTTTTTACCAGATGACCGGTTCCGGAAAGCAGGATTCCACGCAGCAAAAGATCGAAGAACAAAGCCATGCGCTGATCGCGGTGATGAAAAAGGCGCATCCCAGCTCAGGAAAACCGTGGTCCATTGAAGGGGATTTCTTCATGCGGGAGAACAAACCGGAGCAAGCGCGCAACTCCTTCCGCGCCGCTTTGGGCCATGAACAGGACAAGTATCCCATCTGGAACGCCCTGTTGCAACTGGACTATCAACTGGCGGATTGGGACAGCTTGCACATCGATGCCACCAAAGCTGCGGAGCTGTTCCCTACCCAGCCGGAGATCTTCCTCTACAACGGCATTGCGCTCAGCCAACTGAAGCGCTATGACGATGCCATTGAGGCACTGGTGACCGGCCGTGACCTCGTGGTGGACAACAAACCGATGGAGGCCCAGTTCTGGGGCTTGCTAGGCGATGCATACAATTCGGCAAAGAACTTCCCCAAGAGCGACGAGGCTTATGAAAAGGCCTTGGCCATCAATGATTCGGATGCTTCCGTGCTGAACAATTGGGCCTATTACCTGAGCGAGCGGGGCGAGAAATTGGAGAAAGCGGAGCAGATGAGCCGCAGGAGCAACGACTTGGCGCCGGGCACTGCCACGTACATGGACACCTATGCCTGGATCTTGTTCAAGCAAGGCAAATATGCCCAAGCCAAGGAGTGGCAGGAGAAGGCGCTCAAGGCCGAAGGCAAGGACGAGGGCGTATTATTGGAGCACTACGGCGACATTTTGTACAAGGTCGGTGACACGGCCGGTGCGCTTGAGCAATGGAAAAAGGCCAAAGCTGCCGGAGGCGCAAGTGAACTGATCGACAGGAAGATCAAAGAAGGCGTGCTTGTGGAATGAGCCCGCTACGCCGTACCCTCTTGATAGGCTTGGGCTTGGCTGCTGCTGCCTGCGGCACCAGAAAGCCGCTGCAGAAGGGTGAAGTTCGCAGCCTGGAGCAGCGGAGCACGGCGGAGCTGCTCGCCATGCTGGGGAACAACGAAGGGGCGGCTCCGCGGTATTACAGTGCAAAGGCGGACGTGTTGTACAAAACCGCCACGGACGGCAAGAGCTTCAAGGCGCACATCCGCATGGTGAAGGACAGCGCCGCGTGGCTCAGCGTGGTACCGGCCTTGGGCATCGAGGTGGCGCGTGCGCTGCTCACGCCGGATTCCCTCTTGTTCATGGACAAACTGCAGGATACCTATTGGAGGGGCGATACCGGTGAAGCACGGCGGAAGTTTGGCATGCAGCCCGGCCTGGAAATGCTCCAGGAAGCGCTGCTGGGCAGGCCCATCGGCCTGGACCCGGAAGAAAAATACCGCAGCGACCGGGAGGAAGGCATGTACACCCTCACCAGCAAGGAAAAGCGGAAATTCCTGCGTGCCGCACAAGACCTTTCGCCCGGGGACACCCTGCCCAACGACAAGGACATGCGTGAAAAGCGCCTCGAACGCACCTTGCGCAAGGCTGGAAAGAAGGAGGCCATGGTTTACAAGTATTGGATCGACCCCGACAGCATGCGCACCAGCCGGGTGTCCATCTCCGACCTTGCGCACGACCGCATGGCCGATGTGCGTTATGCCGAATGGACCACCGTGGATGGAACAGCCCTCCCCACCAGTGTCGTCCTTTCTTTGTCAGCCCCCGGCCAAACAGTTACCGGCACATTGCGCCTGGACCGCATTCAACTGCAAGGACCGCTCAATCTTCCCTTCCATGTACCGGAGAAGTTCAAGCCCTTGGAGTAAGCTCCTCACGCTTGTCCTCCTGGTCGGTTTTTGCACTGCGCCGGCTGCGGCGCAAAGCAGAAAGGAACTGGAACGGAAAAGGGATGCCCTTGATGCACAGATCAAGGAGACCAGTTCCCTGATCGACAAAGCGCGCAGCCAACAGCGCAGCACCGAACAGCAGGTACAGCTCCTGGACGCGCAGATCAGGCAGCGGCAGGAATTGATCAATACCATGAACAGCGAGCTTTTCCGCGTGGACCAGGACATCCAGAACGGACGGGACAGCACGCGCTTGCTGGAAGCGGACCTGGAGAAGCTGAAGGATGAATATGCGCGGATGGTGCAGTTCGCCTTCATGAACCGCAGCGCGTACGACCGGCTTAGCTACATCTTCGCCGCGGAGAGCTTCGCCCAGGCCTTCCGCAGATCACGGTACCTGGACCAACTTGCCCAGCAGCGGCGTCAGCAGGCAGTGCTGATCACCGGTGCGCGCACGGCACTGGGCAACAAGTTGAACGACCTTGAAGCACGGAAGGCCGAGAAATCAAGGCTGTTGGACAAGCAGGTGGTGGAAACCCGGAAGTTGAACGACGACCGTTCGGGACAGCAGGCGGCGCTGACCGGATTGCGCAAACAGGAAGGGCAGTTGAGGCAAACATTGACCAAGCAGGAACGGCAACGACAAGAGTTGGCCAGGGCCATTCGCAAAGCCATTGAGGCGGAAGTCGCAAAGAGCAGGAAACCTTCGAGCAAGCCCGCGGCACCCGGAAAGGCGCCGGCCATGGAATTCACCATGACACCGGAAGCCAAGGAACTGAACGCCGATTTTGAGAAAAACAAGGGCCAGCTGCCTTGGCCTGTTGAAAAAGGCACCATTACCAGCAGCTTCGGCAAACAGGCGCACCCGGTGCTAAAGGGGATCATGATAGAAAACAACGGCCTGGACATCGGTTGCTTGCCGGGGGCGCCCGTACGGGCCATTTTCAGGGGTGAGGTGAGCAGCGTGATCGTGATCCCCGGGGCGGGTAAGGCGGTAATGGTGAGCCACGGGGCCTACCGCACGGTGTACAGCAACCTGCGCGACGTGGCCGTGAACAAGGGCGACCGGGTGGAGACCAAACAGCAGGTGGGCACCGTGATGACCGAGGACGGAGCCAGCACGGCACACATCGAAATATGGAAGATCGGCAGTGACGGGCAGCTCCAAAAGGTGGACCCGGCCGCGTGGTTGCAGCAATAGCTCCCGGACAGTTCCGGGTACTACATTTGCACCCTCGGAAGGGCCGCAATTTGTTGACCCGTCCGCTTGAACATGGGAAGACTGGGACCCACTGAGATCATCCTCATTGTTGCGTTGATCCTTTTGCTCTTCGGAGGCAAGAAAATTCCTGAACTAATGCGTGGCTTGGGCAAGGGCATGAAGGAGTTCAAGGATGCCCAGAAGGACGACGCGCCGCCACCGGCGGACAGGCCTTAACAGCCCGCCGCAGGCCCGATGAACATGCCACGTACATTCCACGAGGCGAAGGCCGCATTGGCCGCCGGAACCCTCTCCGTGGTGGAAATGACGCGAGCCGCCTTGGATGCCGCAAGGGCAAAGGCGCACCTGAACATCTTCCTTGAACTCTTTGATGAGAGCGCCTTGGCGCAGGCAGCCGCGGCGGATGCCAAGATCGCAAATGGTACCGCAGGCCCGTTGGCCGGAGCCATCATCAGCATCAAGGACAACCTGTGCTACAAGAACCACCGCGTTTCCGCATCATCCCGCATGCTGGAAGGCTATGTGAGCCCATATAGCGCTACTGCGGTGGAGCGGGTGGCGGCGGCGGATGCCGTCATCATTGGCCGCACCAATTGCGACGAGTTC
>JAFDZG010000155.1 GCA_018267065.1 Bacteroidota bacterium | reverse complement strand
TTGCGGCAACAATTGGAATCCACCGCCTACGGCGTGCTCACCGGCTACTTCCAGCTGGTGCAGCTGGAAAAAGCCGTGGCCGTGCAGCAGGAAAGCATACAGACCTCGCGTGACCGGTTGCGGATCGTGGAGACCGGCAAGCGCATCGGCGCAGCCTCCGGGCTGGAGCTGGTGCAGGCGCAATTGGACTTCAACGCGGACAGCGCGCAGTTGCTGGCCTTGATGCAGCAGGCCGCCATGGCCCGCAACGCCCTTAACACCCTGCTGGCGCGCGACCCGGGCACCGCCTTCACCGTGGACACGATGATCCCCGCCCCTGCCCCGCTGGACCTTGCCACCGTGCGGCAAGCGGCCCTCGGGGCCAACACCGCACTGCAACTGGCCCGCGAGGAGCGCATCGCAGCGGACCTCACCGTGAAGGAGCTGCGCGGCACCTTGTTGCCGCAACTGGACGGCTTTGCCAACTACGGCTATGCCAAGACCACCTCCGACGTGGGCTTCCTCATCAGCAACCGGCGCCTGGGCCCCCAGTACGGCCTCACGCTCAGCGTGCCGCTGTTCCGGGGCGGCGCAGTGAAGGCCGTGAAGCAGGCCAAGCTGGCCGGGCAGCAGGCCGACCTGGGCGTGCAGCAGGCACAACTGGAACTGGAGCGCGACCTATTGGATACCTGGACGCAATATGGCTTCGCCGGGCAGCGCGTCAGCCTGGAAGAAGGCAACCTCGCTGGTGCCCGCAAGCAACTGCAGGTGGCACTGGAAAGTTGGCGCATCGGCGTGATCACCGCCGTGCAGCTGCGCGATGTGCAGCAGGGCGTGGTGGCAGCGGAGAACCGGCTGCTTACCGCCCAGTTCGAGGCCAAGGTGGCGGAGCTGCAACTGAAGTGGCTGGCGGGAAGACTGCTTTGAGGGCATGCATGGCGCCGCTGCCCGGAACACGGTGGAATCCTAAGTTTGGCACCACGCCCACAGACCAAGATGCCACGCCGGTCCCTCCCTGTTCTGCCCATTCTACTGGCCATCGGCTGCACCACGCCGCAAAAGCATCCTTCCGCCGTACCGGGCCCCGCATCCGATTCGTTGCGTCCCGCCGTGGACACCACCGCCGAAATGGCCCGTGCTGCGGGCTTCAGCATCGTTGGGCAAGATCCGGCCACCTTGGTCTTTCTCAACGGCGACACGTTCACCACCGGCTTGAACGAATTCCGCCTCACCGGCCGGATCACCGATCCGTTGGGGCGCACATGGCTGCTGTGCAGGGGTACCAAGAATAGGCCGTTGTACGGCGGCACGTCCCTTTACATTTTGTCATCGGGCGACAGCGCCGTTCATGCCGCCCTTAGTGCGCCATGGCATACGCCAGGCCGTTTGATGGATGCGGCCAATGGAAAGAATTATTACGAGGCTGAGGTCTTTGCCGGCGAGGTATTGAAGGACACCGTGGGCGTGATCTGGTACGAGCGGGCCATGATGCCGAACGGCCAATGGAAACTGAACACCACGCTGCTGGACCTGAACGGCACACACCCGGACACGCTCGTGTTCTTTGGGCATGGGCGCAAGAGCAGCACGTTGGGCCTCGCCTTCGGCGGCAAGTGCTACATACTTGACAGCCTGGAGCAGCGGTTGAAATAGACGGTGAAAACTGCCGTTCCAAACGGTGCAACGGCAGTGCGGCACACGTGATCGGGAACCTGCTTACCGCGACGGCTTCATCATCTCCATGTACTGGTTGATGTGGCCGGGATCGATGATCTGCAGGGTGTTGTACACTTTGGCCCGCTCCTGCGGGTCGGAGCCTTTGAACAGTTCCACCAGTTCGTTGTACTTGGCGTTGAAGAGCACTTGCAGGTTGTAACTGCTGGGCTTTGCCTGGTGCACGGACTTAAGCGCTTCGATGGCTGCGGCACAGGCCTTGCGGCCCTTTGCAAGGTCGGTGTACATCACATCGAAACCATTGCGGTGGTAGTCATACAGGAATTGCCGCAGCGGGCGGAAGGCGGCCTGGATCTGGTTGTCGATCAGCCAATAGCGGTTCTTCTGGTCCTCAAAGGCTTTCCAGCCGGGCTCGCTGGCGTTCTGCGCGTTGCTCACCACCGTTTGCGCCTGGCTGTAGAAATCGCTGCCGCCCATGGGCGAGTAGGTATCTCCGTCAACCCCAAGGATAAAGTAGGCGTAGAAGGCAACCACGGATGAGAGGTTGTTCGTGAAGCGCTCAGGTGAAAATTCGATCTGCGTGTTCTCCAAAAAGGTGAACTGGATGTTGTTGTCCAGGATGTCCACCACCGGGCTCAGGTAATCGGAGCCAAAGACGGGGCGCGAATAGATCACCTGCAAGGTTCCTGAAAAATGGTCGGCGGAGCTCTGCTCGGTGATGGTGAGCAGCATGTTGCAATCGATGCGCTCCTTGGGGCTGAAGTTCAGGTTGGTCCAGCGCCGGGTGTTCATCAGCTCGGTGATGCTGGTGCCCATGCTTTCGAACACGCGCTTGGGGGTGCTCTGGATCTTGGGGGCGATCACCGACACCTTGCAATTGAACTCCTGCGCCCGGGCTGCCGTGAAAGACACTAACAACAGGAACACGAACAGCTTAATGCGCATGGGCGATGAGTTTTTCCACGTGGTCAAGTATAGCACGGGCCGTGGCCTGCTTGGTCATCAACGGAAGTTCCGCGGCATTCTTGCGGGCATCGATCAAGGTTACCTTGTTCGTGTCGTGCCCGAAGCCCGCACCGGCATCCCGCAAGGAATTGAGCACGACCAGGTCCAGGTTCTTACGGGCCAATTTATCCTCCGCATGCCGCCTTTCATCATTTGTTTCCAAGGCGAAGCCCACCAGCACCTGGTTCGGTGCCTTCTGCGTGCCCATCCATGCCAGGATGTCCTCCGTGGCTTCCATTTCCAGCGTCAACGGGCCGTCTTTCTTCTTCAACTTTTGCCCCGCCGCCGATGCAGGCCGCCAGTCGGCCACGGCTGCGCTCAAAATGGCCACATCGCATTTCGCGAAACGCAACTTTGCCGCTTCAGCCATTTGTGCTGCGGAGACCACATCGGTGCGTTGAATGCCGTGGTGGACCGCGGCCAGCGCCACCGGCCCGGTGATCAACTCCACCTTCGCTCCACGCGAAGCGGCTTCCTCCGCCAGGGCAAAGCCCATTTTGCCCGAACTGCTGTTGCCGATGAAGCGCACTGGATCGATGGCCTCGTGCGTGGGGCCTGCCGTGATCAGGAGGTTCAAGCCCGCCAACGGCGAATGGCCCATAAGGTCCGCGATCATTTGCTCCACAATGGCCTCAGGTTCCGTCATGCGGCCCAATCCCTGCAAACCGCTGGCCAACTCTCCTTCCTCCGGCCCGATCATCCGCACGCCCCGCTCCTTTAAGCGGGCAATGTTCCCTTGTGTGGCGGCATTCGCGTGCATGTCCAGGTCCATGGCGGGCGCCGCATATACGGGGCATTCGGCACTGAGCCAGCAGGCCAGAAGCAGGTTGTCGCAAAGGCCATGCGCCATCTTGGCCAGGGTATTGGCCGTTGCCGGTGCGATCAACAGCACATCCGCCCAGCGGGCCAAATGCACGTGATCGCTCCATACCGTGGTACCGTCCTGTTTCCCAACCAGCTCGGTAAGCGCCGGCCGCCCGCTCAGCGTGGACAATACCAAGGGCGACACAAACGCATGCGCCGCCGGGGTCATCACCACTTGTACTTCGGCGCCCGCCTTCACCAAGGCACGCACCAACAAGGGGGCTTTATAGGCAGCGATGCCGCCGCTTACGCCCAGCAGCACACGGCGTGGAAGGACGCGGGCCGCACCCATCCGGAAAAACAGGTTATTCGGCAGTGGCCGCAGGCGCCTCGGTGTGGCGGAACACGATGCGGCCCTCGAGCATTTCCTCCACGGCAATGGCGGAAGGCTTCGGCATGCGCTCGTACATCCGGCTCACCTCGATCTGCTCGCGGTTCTCATACACCTCCTCAATGTTCTCCCCGCTCACGGCAAATTCCTCCAGGCGCTCGTTCAGCTCGGTCTTGATCTCCACTGCGATCTGGTTGGCGCGCTTGCCCAGGATCACCACGCTCTCATAGATGTTGCCGGTGTCCGCATCCAGGCGGTTCACGTTGCGGGTAACGGTGGTCTTTGCGGCAGTGCTGAACTTCGGGTTCATGGTGTGGGCGTGCGTTGCAGTATTTCTTGCTGGGCTTGCAGGTCCTTCAGCAGCACTTTGGCCATGGAAAGCCGGGTACTGTTCGGAAAAGCGTCCGCAAAGGTATTGAATGATCGGATACCGGCCTCCACCCGCTCCGCTTTCTTGGCCTCCACGCTGTTCATGGCCAGGTCATGATCGGCCTGCAGGATGCTGAACAGGGCATCTTCCCGGTAGGTGGAGTTGGGCCATTTGCGCAAGAACCCCTGCATGGCATCGCTGGCCGAGGCATAGTAGCGGGTGCGCAGGTATTGCTTGGCCCCGAAATAGTCCTTCTTCTCCAGCTTCAGCCGCAATTCATCGATCAGGTTGTTGCAGGAATCCTTGAGCTGTGTCTCCGGGAACCGCACCATGAACAACTGCAGCTTGTCGATGGCGGTTTTGGTATCCGCCTGGTCCAATTCATACTCCGGTGATTGCTTGTACGAACAATACGCGGAAAGGAAGGCGCACTCCTCGGCATGCACGCTGTTCCGGAACGTCTTGGTGAAATTCCCCAGGTAGTAACCGGCCAGGATGTAGTCCTTCATGCCGAAATAGCCCTTGGCGTAATAGTAGCTCACCGGTTCGTAAAGGGTGTCCCCGCGTGTAAGGCTGAGCAGTTCCTCCAACAGTGGCATGGCGCGATCATAATCCGGCTTCTCAAAGTACTTCACCGCCATGCGGTATTTGTACTGGACGTCCGTGCTTTTCACCGCCTTGCTGAACTCGCTGCACGAGGCCAACAGGGCCACGGCAGCCACTAATAACGGGAGAACCTTGCGCATGGAGGGGCGCAAAGGTAGCCTTTCATGCCCTTGCCAGGAATGCGCGGATTCCATACGGCTTGGCAGGGGCATGGAACCGCAACTTTCCGCCGCTCGCTACCTTCGCCGCCGGAAGCAACCTCCCACATGAACGATATTTTCGACAAGATCCGCAAGGATGCCGGCCCCATCGGCCGCCATGCCAAAGCATCGCACGGCTATTTCTCCTTCCCCAAGCTGGAAGGTGAACTGGGGGCCCACATGACCTTCCGCGGCAAGGAAGTGCTGGTGTGGAGCCTGAACAACTACTTGGGCTTGGCCAACCACCCCGAGATCCGCAAAGTGGATGCGCAAGCAGCCAAGGACTGGGGCCTGGCCTACCCCATGGGCGCCCGCATGATGAGCGGCCAAACCAAGTACCACGAACAGTTGGAGGACCAGCTCAGCGAGTTCATGGGCAAGGAGGACACCTTCCTGCTGAACTTCGGCTACCAAGGCTGCATGAGCACCATCGACGCACTGCTCACCCGCCACGACGTGCTGGTGTTCGACAGCGAGTGCCATGCCTGCATGATGGACGGTGCACGCCTGCATGCGGGCAAGCGCTTCCGCTTCCAACACAACGACATGGAGAGCTTCGACAAGCAGTTGGAGCACGCCCGCAAGGTGGTGGAGCAGACCGGCGGCGGCATCCTGGTAATGACCGAGGGCGTGTTCGGCATGGCCGGCGACCAAGGCAAACTGAAGGAGATCGCCGAGCGCAAGGCCAAGTACAACTTCCGCCTCTTTGTGGATGATGCGCACGGCTTCGGCCAGATGGGCCGCGATGGCCGGGGCACCCCGGATGAGCAAGGCGTGGCCGACGAAGTGGACATCTACTTTGGCACGTTCGCCAAGAGCATGGCCAGCATCGGTGCCTTCATCAGTGGCCCGGAGGATGTGATCATGTACCTGCGCTACAACATGCGCAGCCAAACCTTCGCCAAGAGCCTTCCCTTGCCCATCGTCATCGGTGCCATGAAGCGCCTGGAAATGATGCGCACCATGCCGGAGCTGAAGGAAAAGCTGTGGACCATTACCCGCGCCCTGCAAAGCGGCCTGAAGGCTGATGGGCTGGACATCGGCAACACCAACAGCTGCGTAACGCCCGTGTACATGAAGGGCAACATTCCGGAAGCCACCAACGTGGTACTGGACCTGCGCGAAAACCACGGCATCTTCTGCAGCATCGTGGTGTATCCGGTGATCCCCAAGGGCGAGATCCTGCTGCGCCTGATCCCCACGGCCACGCACAGCCTGGAGGATGTGAAGCGCACCATCACGAGCTTCAAGGAAGTGAAAAAGAAGCTGGAAGCCGGGGAATACAAGGCCGAGACCATCGCCAACGTGTGACCCCAGCAGTTCTGCCCAATCGAAAAGCCCGGAACCGTCCGGGCTTTTTCATTGTGCCAAGGCCCAGTTGCCTTATTGGAACTTCAGGCGGTTCAAGCTGTACCGGCCACTGCCGGTAAAGAAGATGATGATGAACATCATCATGTAAAGGATACTGAGCTCCTGTTTCGCGAAAGGCCCGTCGCCGTTGGCCATGAAGGCCGCCACGGCCATGCCGATGATGGGCGGAATGGTGGTGAGGCGCGTCCACAGGCCGAGCACCACGCAAAGGGCGCAGAACACCTCGGCAAACAGGATCAGTGCCAAGCTCAGCCCGGAACCCAGCCCAATGGGGTCAAAGAAGGAACCGGAGAGATCACCGAACTTCATGAGCTTAACCAGCCCGTGGTGCCAAAAAAGCGTGCCCCCGGCGGTGAGGCG
>JAFDZG010000154.1 GCA_018267065.1 Bacteroidota bacterium | reverse complement strand
TTGATGAACAGCAGCGGTGCGACAATTGTGATCTGGAAGGTGGGCATCGGCGCCAACGGAACCCCAAACACACAGACCTTCACCCATACCTGCGCGGGCAACGGGGCGGTCTATTACCTGGCGCCATATTATGCCACCACGTGCGGGGTTTCCTACCAGCTGAGCTACACGGTGGCACCGGCCCTATATGCGAACGATGCCGAGCCCAACCAGAACACTGTACAGGCCATCGTCACGCATTCCGATACCGCCTACGAAGGACACGTCAGCTTCTACTACGACAACTCCACGGACTATTACCGGGTGCAAGCCCCGAACGATGGTGTGCTCAGCGTGAACGTAAAAGCGGAAAACGCAGGGGCAGCGGGTACCATGACGGTGTACCTGCTGAACAGCAGTGGCGCCACTATGGAAACTTGGACCGCCAACGTGGGCGCTTCAGGCGTTGCCAAGGACACCACCTTTGTCCATCATTGCACCGGCACGGAGAACGTGTACTACTTGGAGTTCTACAGCCCGAACGTTTGCGGCGTGTCCTACCGGTTCAGCTACAGCGTGGCGGAGCCCGTGTATGCCGATGATGCCGAGCCCAACCAGAACACTGTGCAGGCCATCGTCACGCATTCCGACACCGCCTACGAAGGACGCGTCAGCTTCTACTATGACAACTCCGCGGACTATTATCGGATGCAAGCCCCGAGCGATGGTGTGCTCAGCGTGAACGTAAAAGCGGAAAACGCAGGGGCGGCGGGCACCATGACGGTGTACCTGCTGAACAGCAGTGGCGCCACGGTGGAAACTTGGACCGCCAACGTGGGCGCTTCAGGCGTTGCCAAGGACACCACCTTTGTCCATCATTGCACCGGCACGGAGAACGTGTACTATCTGGACCTGCAGAACGCGAGCGTTTGCGGCGTGTCCTACCGGTTCAGCTACAGCGTGGCGGAGCCCGTGTATGCCGATGATGCCGAGCCCAACCAGAACACCCCGCAGGCCATTGTGACGCATAGCGATACCGCCTACGACGGGCGCATCAGCTTTGAATACGACAACACGTGGGATTATTACCGCGTGCAAGCCCCCAACGATGGCGTGCTCAGCGTTAACGTATCGGCGGAGAACGCCGTCGCGGCGGGCACCATGACGGTGTACCTGCGGAACAGCGGTGGCGCCACTATGGAAACCTGGACGGCGAACGTGGGCGGTTCCGGTATTGCCAAGGATACCACCTTCATCCACCACTGTACCGGCACGGAGCAGGTGTACTACCTGGAGTTCTACAGCCCGAGCGTGTGCGGCGTGTCCTACCGGTTCAGCTACAGCGTGGCGGAGCCCGTGTATGCCGATGACACCGAGCCGAACCAGAACACCGCCCAGGCGCCCTTGATCAACCTGAACGACTCGGCCGTATATGGTCGCGCGTCCTTTGAGTACGACAACAACGACGACTACTTCAAGGTGAACCACCCTGGCGGGGTACTGCGGGTGATCACCAGTGCGGAGAACTCCGGTGCTGCCGGTGCAATGAGCGTGTACCTGCGCAATTCAGGCGGCGGCACGATCATCGTGAATGTATCGGTGGCCGTAGGCGGTGGCGGGGTTGCAGCCTTGGACACCACTGAAACCACGGGTGCTGTAGCGGCTGGCACGTACTACATCGAGGTGTACAGCCCAAGCATCTGCGGGGTAAGCTACCGCCTGAACTGCAACGACGACGACAACGATGGCGTATGCAATGGCAGCGACCTCTGCGCCAACACCCCCAACGGCGAAGGCGTGAACGTGGACGGCTGCTCCTGCTCGCAGGTCACCGTGGATGACGGCGATCCCTGCACGCTGGACGAATGCCTCAACGGCGATGTGACCCACACCTTCCAGGATGCCGACGGCGACCTGACCTGCGACGCGAATGACGGCTGCCCCAACGACCCGAACAAGACCAGTGCCGGTGCCTGCGGTTGCGGCAACCCCGACGTGCCCACCACCTGGTATGCCGATACCGACGGTGACGGCTTGGGCGACCCCAACAACAGCCAAGTGGGCTACACCTGCATCCAGCCTCCGGGCTACGTGGCCGACAACACCGACTTGTGCCCCAGCGTGGCCGGAACCGTGGGCAGCGCCTGCGATGATGGCAACCCCAACACCACCGGTGATGCGCTTGATGCCAACTGCAACTGCATTGGCACGCCAGGGAACTGCGATGACGGCGATCCCTGCACCGTGGACAGCTGGGACGGCAACCAGTGCGTACACACCTTCCAGGATACCGACGGTGATGGCACCTGCGATGCCAACGACGGCTGCGTGAACGACCCCGACAAGACCGCCCCCGGCGCCTGCGGCTGCGGCGTGGCTGATGTGGCCACCACCTGGTATGCCGATACCGACGGTGACGGCTTCGGCGACCCGAACACGAGCCAGGCCGGCTTCACCTGCATCCAGCCTCCGGGCTACGTGGCCGACAACACCGACCTGTGCGATGGCGATGCCAACAAGACCGCCCCCGGCGCCTGCGGCTGCGGCGTGACCGATGTGGCCACCACCTGGTATGCCGACACCGACGGTGACGGCTTGGGCGACCCCAACAACAGCCAGGCGGGCTACACCTGCATCCAGCCTCCGGGCTATGTGGCCGACAACACCGACCTGTGCCCCGGCGTAAGCGGCACTGTGGGCAGCGCCTGCGATGATGGCAACCCCAACACCAGCAACGACCAGATCGACGTCACATGTACCTGCGTGGGCACGCCCAATGGTGGGCCCTGCACCGGCAACGAAGTGGTGGTGAACATCACCACGGACGGCAACCCGGGCCAGTTGAGCTGGGAGATCCGCGACGGCGGCAACGTGCTGCTGGATTCCGGCTCGCCCTCCGTGGCCAACAGCCTGAACAGCGCCACCGCCTGCCTCGGCTCCGCACCAACCAGCGCCTGCTATACCTTCAAGCTGACGGACAGCTTCGGTGATGGCATCACCAACGGCGGCTGGGAACTGCGCACCACCGGCGGCAAGCTGATCTTGCGCGACGAGTTCGCCAACGGCAGCGTATCACCGGCCAATCCGCCCGCCACGGCGGCCTACGGCAGCGGCCACAGCTTCTGCCTGCCCCTGGGCCCGGCGAACATCGCGGCAAACGAGTGCGGCATCTTCAACAACCTGCAGGGCAACAAAGTGTACTGCAACAAGGTGAC